>JAAYKD010000082.1 GCA_012522585.1 Bacillota bacterium
AGATGCTGGATGGTTTTCCTCAAGTTGGTGCAAATTTCCAATTTGAAAATTTATCAATCGAAGTGGATAAGACAAGCGAGCATCCAATTTTAAGCGTTAGGGTAACAAAATTGCACCCTCAAATTTAAACCAGCAATTGATTTTCCAATTTGAAAAGAAAAATGGTAGAACCAACTTAGGTTCTACCATTTTTTTATTTGTCTAAAAGCATATCAACTGCCAAGCGCAGAGTTTTTTCATCGGTCATGCCATTGATCCAGGCGACAAAATATCCTTCTTGGTCGACCAAAAAGGTTGCTGGATAGGCCTGAATACCAAAGGCCATGGTGGCGTCCAGTTCCGTATCAAAGAAAACCGGAAAGGTATAATCGAATTTAGCCAAATATTCCTTGCCTTTGGCCAAGGTTTCTCTGCTGCCGTCGATGCTGTCGATCATCATAAACTGAATTTCCTCTCCATATTCCTGATAGACAGTTTCAAAATATGGCATTTCCTCCAAACAGAAGGGGCACCAACTGGCCCAGAAATTGATAATCATGGGACGACCGAGCAAGTCTTGAAATTCTATCAACTCTTCTTCAGCATCGAGCAGGGTAAAATTTGGAACTTCAAATCGTTCAACCTCCGGGTCTTCCTCCGGATCTTGGGTTTCCTGAAAATTCAAGGCACCATAACGGGAGGTCAATATCTTATAACCTTCAGTGGCTCCAAACAGTAGAGCCACCAACAACAAAACCATAAAAAGCCATTTTGCTTTATCTTTCATAATAAACCTCTTACTTTCTAAAACTAAATCTAATAAGAACTAAGCCTAATGCCTTAGCTCAAAAATGTTAAGAGACGCCCTAACCAGCCAAACATCATGGTAATTCCAATTAAGACTAAAAACAAACCGGAGGCAAAGCGAAAGGGTGTGTAATCGTACTTAATCCATAAAAGCCTCTTACTTTCTAAAACTAAATCTAATAAGAACTAAGCCTAATGCCTTAGCTCAAAAATGTTAAGAGACGCCCTAACCAACCGAACATCATGGTAACTCCTATCACAACTAAAAACAAACCGGAGGCAAAGCGAATGGGTGTGTAATTGTCCTTGATCCACTGAAAGGTAGATTTCAATCGGTCGACCAAGAGAGCACTGATTAAAAAAGGAATGCCTAAGCCCATAGAATAGGAGAAAAGCATCAGAATACCTTTATAGACTGAGCCTTGCTTGGAAGCTAAGATCAGTGCCGAACCTAAAAACACGCCAACACAGGGAGTCCAGCCGATAGAAAAAACTAAGCCGAACAAAAAGGAAGACCAGACATTCAGCTCTCCAACCGACCTTTGGCTTTGGTTGCCTTTAAAAATAGCAAAGGGTAAAAGTTCCATAAAGTCTAAACCAAAGGCGATGATGATCAAGCCGGCAATGATATCTACAATCTTTTGTTTGCTGCGTAAGAAACTGCCAATCGTGCCGGCGAAAGCCCCCATGGTAACGAAAACAAGTGTAAAGCCTAAAATAAAAGCCAGAGCATTGAACAATGTTTTTCTCTGATTTGTTTCAGGAACTTCCTTTTTCGAGCTGAAATCTTTAATTACCAAGGTTGAATTAGTGCCTGGCTTTGAGCTCGCTGTACCTTGTCCGGCAAAATAGAGGAGATACAAAGGCAACATAGGCAAGAGACAGGGGGAAATGAACGTTATTAGGCCCTCAACAAAAGCTATTAAATAGATCATGACTATTTGTCCTTTCTAAGGATTCTTAATATTTTCTAAGAGTTTTTGATTAAAATCAGAAATTCATTTCAATTTTCTTGAATTCAAGCTATAATTGAGTCAGTGTTTTGTGAAAGTTTTATCAAATTTTGGAACTTATTATGTTATTTCTTCGTCTTAGTATAGGATACTAGCATTTTTTTCAATGCTTTACAATGAGGAGGATAAATTTATGACAACCGACTCTCAAAACAATCAAGCTGTTGATTCAACCCTTGATAAACAGCAAATTGCTCGCAACAAGTATGCTGCCTATGAAAGCCAACTGAGAAAAGGACGTTCAACTAAGGTAAAAATCGCCTTGGCCGTTCTGATTTTGTTGGCGGTCGCTTTGGGCAGCTGGTTTTTGATGCAAAAATTTATGCAAACCGGCTCGGGCGAACAGGAAATTTATACGGGCTACGCTATGCGAGGCACTTTAGGTGTTAACATCAGTGGCTGGGGTTCGGCTGCACCAAAGGAAAAAGCCGAAATCGGAGGCAAAATAATCGGCACAATCGATGAAGTCTACGTTTCTGTTGGTAAGGAAGTCAAAAAAGGCGACGCCCTCTTTAAAATCGATGCCGAAGAAACTAGGGAAAAGCTTTCTCAAGCCAACAAAGAATATATGCAACTCAGCGATAGGGTAAATTCACTGCGCCAAGACGTAGAGAATCTAGTCTTAACGACACCTTTCGACGGACATCTGATTCAAGCTGAAAAGATTAAAAACGGTGAATATGTAAATGCCGGTCAAAGTCTAGGCCGCTTAGTCGATGATTCTACCATGAGTCTCAGTCTTTATTTTACCTATGGTTATTTAGGGCAAATTAAAGAGGGAATGAGCGCTAAGATCTCCGTGCCCGCCACAATGACTACCTTGACGGGAAAAGTCGATTCAGTGGAGCCTATTCGCAAGGTCAATCCCGATGGCACAATTTGCTTTCGAGTCAATTTTTCCATGAAAAACCCAGGTACCTTGACCGAGGGTCTGGAGGCAACCGCTTACATAGTCAACAATCAAAACGAAAAGCTTTTGCCCTACGATTACGATTATTTAGCTTTCAGTCAAGAAATCAATCTAGTTGCCAAAAGCAGTGGCGAAAGTGTCAAGGTCGATTTAATCGAATATTCCGATTATAAAAAAGGTCAAGAGCTCTTAATTTTATCCAACAATAATTTGATCCAAACTCTCGAAGATGAAAAGAAATCTCTAGTTGCTCTGGGCGAGCGTGTTTCCGATTTAGCCAAGCAAGCGGCTGAAACAATTACGACCAGCCCAATCAACGGTCTGATCACCAGCCTGGTCATTCAACCGGGCAGTGTTTTATCGGGAGCCGGTACCCCTGCCTTGGTCATTGCCGATTTATCAGAAATGACCATTAGCACCAATATCGACGAAATGGATATCTCCCATGTTCAATTGGGCATGCCTGTTTCTGTTCAATACGATCAGATGGAAGGCACGGTCTTCATGGAGGGAATTATTACAGAGCTCAGCTACGAAGCTACTTCAGCCGGAGACCGAGGGGGCCCTGCTTATTTCCCAGCGACGATCAGCGTCAACAACCCCGGAGCCCTTAAACCCGGTATGGGAGTTTCCTATTATATCAATGCCATAACCAAAGAAGATTGTTTGATGGTCCCAAGCGCCGCTATTATCAATACGGAATTCGGACCCGCTGTCTTTATTCCCAAAAGTATCAAAGACCAATTCCCAGAGATTCTCGACTTGCCTGAAGACTTCTTACCCAAAGATTTTGTTGCTATCGGAGTGACTATTGGTCTATCCGATGCCAACAATACAGAAATCATCGAAGGTCTAGAAGAAGGAACAGAGGTCTATTTACAACAAAGCAACATGCCTAATTATGGCGGAGGCATCATATTTTAAAGGAGGCCGCATATGTCTGTACTCATCGAAGCAAAGATGATCAGCAAAATTTATAACGAAAACTCTGCGGCAGAAGTAAAAGCCTTAAACAATGTGTCCTTAAATGTAAATGAAAGAGAATTTATTGCCGTATTAGGCCAATCCGGTTCGGGCAAATCAACCTTGATGAACATCTTAGGCTGTTTGGATATACCCACTTATGGCAGCTATCATCTTCGAGGCCTACCGGTCAACGAAATGAAGCCCTCAAGGCTGAGCCTGATCCGCAGTCACGAAATCGGCTTTATCTTTCAGGGTTTTAATCTGATAACGGCTCTGACTGCTTTCGAAAACGTCGAATTGCCCTTGATTTATCAAGGAGTTGGCCGCAGAGAAAGACGAGAACGCACAGTCATGGCTTTAGATGCCGTGGGGCTTTTCGACCGCATGCAGCACCGACCTCAAGAACTGTCCGGAGGGCAGCAACAAAGAGTTGCCATTGCCCGAGCCATTGTTACAGACCCCCCCATCATCATGGCCGATGAACCCACCGGTAATCTGGATTCTAAATCAGGAGCAGATATCATGGAAAAACTCATCGAGCTGAATGAAGAAGGCAATACCGTGCTCTTGATTACCCACGACCAACAGCTAGCCTCTTTTGCCAAAAGAATCATCACCTTACAAGACGGAAAGATCATCGATGATCGAATCAATAGGCCGGCCGACACATTGGGGGTGTTTTAAATGGTCTTTATCAGAGCTTTTAACATGGCTATGAAATCCATCTTCACCAACAAAATGCGTTCTTTTTTGACCATGCTGGGTATCATCATCGGTGTCAGCTCGGTTATCATCCTGGTTACCCTAATTCAGGGCTACACTGCCAAACAGATGGAAACCTGGTATATGATGGCTCGTAACACCATCTCAATAAATATTTGGAGCGACAACCTCAATATTTCCGACGAGCTCTTCGAATATACTTCCGGACTTTCGGAGCATATAACATCGATTACACCCAACAGCCAAACTTGGTCGAACAATATTAAATACCGTTCAAAATCAATAGATGATACGACCCTGCACTATGGCAACGAACAATTTACCAACACCATGGGCTACGATATTGAATCCGGCAGAGATATTTCCTTTGCTGATGTGAAAAACCGAGTTAAAGTTGTGTTACTGGGAGAAAGGGTGCGGCAAGAGCTCTTCGGCTTAGAAAATGCCATCGGTAAAACAATGAAAATCATGGGGGAAGAGGTAACCGTTATCGGGGTCTATAAGGCCAGAGCCAATGGAGAGCGTTGGTCTCACGACGATATGATGGTCATGCCCTATACTCTGATGCGAACTTTCAGCCCCTACGATAGTATCAACGGCTATATCGCCCAAGCCAAAGATAACGAGTCTACAGAAAAGGCGATCGAACTGATCCGCGCCTTTCTAGCCACCAAATTCAATCAAGACTGGTATTATAATGTTTACTCGCAAAACGAATGGCAAGACGAGATGAGCGAACAAACCAAAATGATCAGCATGATCGTCGGAGGAATTGCCGGAATTTCCTTAATGGTCGGAGGCATCGGCATTATGAACATCATGTTGGTTTCGGTAACCGAAAGAACCAGAGAAATTGGCATCCGCACAGCAATCGGGGCCAAACGTCTGGATATCATAATACAGTTTCTCATCGAAGCTGCAACAGTCAGTGCTTTCGGTGGTTTTTTAGGCATCTTGATGGGAGTTTTTGGCTCAGCTCTGGCAGGAGCCGCTCTGATCCAGAGGGTGCTGATACCGTCCCCTGTGATTATGACCGGAGCATTTCTCTTTTCAGCTATTTTAGGCATCTTCTTTGGCTTTTATCCAGCCAACAAAGCATCAAAACTTCACCCAATCGAAGCATTGCGAGCACAATAAGGAGGTCACTATGTCAAAATCTAAAATCTTTATCTTTTCTCTGCTTTTAAGCCTACTCTTCGCTGGCAGTGTTTTAGCCTACCAAGATATTGCAGACCCATTGGAAAGAGAAGCTGCTCATATAGCAGTGTCCTTGGGGTTGATGGAAGAATATTCTGAAAACGCTTTCTCCAAGCACGACTTCCTGACCCGAGGAGAATTTGCCAGTCTAACGGTTAAAATGTTGGGCTTCAACGAAACGATTCTCTACAACAACTTCACCATTTTTCCTGATGTGAAAAGTGATTCTCTCGACGCTCCCTATATCAATGCTGCTGTGCGTAAATACCAAATCTTGCGAGGTTTTCCTGACGGGACCTTCAAACCAGAAGCTGAGCTTACTTACGCTCAAGCCATCACCATCTATTTAAATGTTCTGGGCTATACCATCGAAGATATCGGGCCCTTCTGGCCGGAAAACTACATGACCAAAGCCGAACAATTGGGCTTAGCCAAAATTTCAGGCTCAGAAGCCAATACACCCCTCAAGCGCAGCCAAGGAGCCCTCTTGGCAGTTCAACTTTTACAAACCAAAACCAAGAGCAATACCCTATTTTTAAATCAGCTCTATCCTAATATTCTAGAAGATGCTCTGCTTTTAAACACCTGGCAAACTCAAGCTGATTTGAGCAAAGGCCAAAGTGAATTCTTGATCAACGGTGAAGAGCAACAATTTACACTTTTGAATACACCCGCCTTAAGCCTGATCGGGCAAAAAGGCCGACTGATTTACGATCTAAATGAAGAGAACAAAATTTTAGGCTTTTTACCCGAAATTTCAAATTTCATCGAAGGAGAAATTATAAACTCCTATGCTGATCGATTGGAAACAAATCGGGGCAGCTATAATATTCCTCGCAATACAGAAGTATATTTTAACGGAAAAGTTGAGCTCTATCAATTATCTTGGTTCAATCTGACACCGGAACAACCAGTGCGCATTTACTTTGATCAATTTGGCAAAATTAATTTCATCACGGTGACCAACACCAAAAGCCTGACCTACAGCTTTATCTATCAGGTAAATAGTGACGAAAAAGTCCCTGAAGATGCCTTAGTTTACAAGGGCGGGCATTTGATCAAGCCCAGTCAGATCAAAAAATACGATGTGGTTTCCTTTGATGGCAGAGAGGGCATCTATTATGTCAGCGATACAAAATTAAAGGGTTATTATCAAAAAGGCTATCCCTCATATAGCTATCCTGAAAAAATTACCGTCTTCGATCAGGAATTCCAATTGAGCGAAGAGGCTGCTCGATCTTTTGAAAGAATTAGATTGAACAGTCAGGTAATTCTCTTCTTTGATGTGTTAGGTCAACCGGTTGGAGCAGTTCCCGCCGCAGAGTTCAGCTATCGGCAAATCGGTGTCTTAAAGGAAATTGATAGCGCCGGCAATGCTCAGATTGAATTGCTCAACGGCATGGAGATTAACGGCAGAGCTAACCTGAGCTCTCACGAACTGGTCTATTCAGCCTACCAAGGCTATATCAACGGTCTTTTGACTCTAAAAGGCCAGCTGGTTGAGGTCAGCCAAAACATGAACATGGAAAGCTTCAATGTTTTTGCTTACACATTAACCGATCAAGTTAAAGCCCCTTGGGATCTTAAAAATTGGTCAATTGACTCCAATAAGGTCAGTCAAGATGTAAAAATATTTATGCAAGTAACAGAGGATGCACCTTTGCTTCCTCTAGCTTTCAGCGATCTTGATTCTGAAAAGGTAAAAGAAGAAGATATTCGCTTTGTGGTAAAAGATAGATATAACCAAATCATCGCGATTGTTTTAGCTGATGTGAGCAGTAAAGGTTGGGATTATGGTCGGCTCAAAGTAACACCCATAGAAGAAACCCTGATCGATGGTAGCGGCAACCCCTATACATCTGTGACATCCTACCAATTGGATGTTCTGGGCCCCGATACTCATCTCAGTTTCAATGTGCGCCACTGGCCCGATGAGCGTTATAACAATCATCCGGTTAAAGTGCCTAAAGGCATGGGCAAACCTTCTTCCTTTAAAAACTTCTATTTAGAACCTTTGGAAATGGAATTCACCGCTAACAAAAATCACTTTGATTTTGATCAAGGTTTAAACTTAGGCAATGCCTATCTGGCCTTCGCTGAAAATATGCAAATCTATTCGATCAATTACAAGCGCTTCATTTCCTTGATTGAAGCCAGGGCTAATTACCAGAGTTTTGAAGCCTATTTAGACCGTCCCCTAGAATCAGGAGGCCAAGTCATCTATCTGGCAGTAAAATAATTAACTAAAGCAAAAAAATAGAGCAGATGTAGCTACATCTGCTCTATTTTAATTTTATTTACTATCATTTTCAGTGATAGTATCACCTAAGCACTTTTTTGTTCAAGCACAACCTTGATTGATTATATTAGTTTAGACTAGCAGCTGGTCATTTTAAAGCAAACTGTTGAAGATCAGTTGCTTTTTCTATGATTTCAGTTTTTTTCTTTTTCAGTAAAATTATCATCAAAACTTTTTCATTTAGGCAGAGCTATCGCTAATTCTATTGGTAGAAATTATCAGCTGCTCTTTTTATAAAGATCTGTTAAAGATCGGCTGCTTTTTCTATGATTTCAGCCTTTTCTTCTTTGCTTAAAACCTTATCGATAATGAGAGCAATCGCTACTATACCGACTAAATTTAAAGCCAAACGGACCAGCATGAATTCTAGCCCCATGGAACTCGCCTCAAACATGATTAAAGGTATTTTAGTTGTCGACCAAGCTCCTAAAAGTATATAGACATTGCTGAATTTACTGCCCTTTTTCAAAAGCATGGCTGCTAAAGGAAAGGACCCATAGAGAGGACCGGCTGCCATAGAACCTAGGAGAAAGGCTAAAACCACACCTATGATACCTGAGTTTTCACCCATGTATTTCATCATGGTATCTCTTTCAACCCAGATATCCAAAAGCCCCAACAAAAGAAAAATCGGGGGGACAACGATCAGCATTTCTTTAACGTTTTTCAAGGTGATACCCATGGCTGTTTGCCCAATTTCCGGTGTTTTGACGAATAACCCGGCATAGACGATCAGCAAAACAAAAAAGAGAGCATAGCGTTTGAGCAAAGCTAAAACCTTGTTCATCTAAAGACCACCCCCATAACTACTGCAACGATTAAGGAAAAGACCAAGGCTAATCCGTTGCGCAGAAAGGCGCCTTTACGACCAAAATATTGTATTTCCATGGGCATGGTAATTATACCGACCATCATCAAAGAAGAGATGAAAGCAGCGATTTGCATGGTGCCCGCACCATTTTGGAGAAGAGCAGCAGCTAAGGGAAAAGCGACAAAGCCCGGCATTAAGGTGATTGCCCCTAAGGCTATGGCTAGAAGCACGCCCCAAAAGCCCGCTTGATCGCCTAATAAGGAGGAAATTTGCTGAGGAGTTAAACCAGCCAACATTATGCCAATCAGTAAAAGAATGGCAGAAAATTGAGGCAAAATATTTTCGAAAGCTCGCCATGCTTTGATCATGGCTTTTTTTGTCTTTTCTTTACTTTTGAGCAAGGAAGCAAGAAAAGCAACACCAGTAAAAAGATAAAAGACCCAGGTCATTTAGGCACTCTCGTCACTATCGTCGGCCTGATCATGTTGATGGCAAATATTGCCGGTTGGTTTTAATTTACCCAGAAGATAATCTTGAACAACCATTTCACTTTGACCACTTACTCCGGTGATTACTTCGATATTTCTTTGATTGAAAAGATTGACAGCACTTGCTCCCATGCCAGCAGAAATAATCACTTTTACATTTAAATCAGCTAGGTAAACTGGCAAAAAACCCGGTTTATGACCCGGGTTAGCAATATTATTTTGTGAGACTAGATTTTTATCTTCAATTTGGAAGAGTATAAACTCTTGGGCATAACCAAAATGGTCGGCTATTCTACCCTGATTTGAAGCAACAGCAATTATCATTCTTCTTTCACCTCAATTTTTTCTAAAAGCTCGGCCAATTCCTCAACCCACTCACCCTTAAAGGCTTCGATGCTTCCTAAGTCACAAAGCTTGGCCAAGTCCGGATCGATTGGCAATTTTGCTAAAACGTTTAGGTTGAATTTTTCTGCAATTTCATCAATATGACTCTCACCAAAAATCTGATACTTTTTCTTGGTGTCGGGAGCTTGGAAATACGAATAGTTTTCCACCAGACCAACGATGGGTATATTCATCATTTCAGCCATCTTAACAGCTTTGGAAACTATTAAGGAAACCAGTTCCTGAGGCGAAGTCACAACTATGATGCCATCAACCGGCAAAGATTGAAAGACTGTCAAAGGTACATCGCCAGTCCCCGGAGGCAAATCGACAAACATATAATCGATATCATCCCAGATTACATCGGACCAGAATTGTTTGACCGTTCCTGCGATGATTGGACCGCGCCAAACTACAGGTACGTCTACATTTTCTAACAACAAGTTGATCGACATAATATCTATGCCTGTCTTGCTCTTAACCGGATAAAGACCAAGTTCATCGACCTGAGCTTTTTCGTTCAGTCCAAAAATTTTAGGAATCGAAGGACCTGTAATATCAGCATCCAAAATTGCAGTCTTATAGCCTAGGCGTTGCATAGTAACTGCCAATAGTGATGTAACTAAGGATTTCCCTACGCCGCCTTTGCCGCTGACTACAGCAAATACTTTTTTTACTGAGCTGGCATCATGCAATTTAATGCTGAAATCGAATTGGGGGTTATTTGTTTCACTCATTTTAAAAACTCCTTTGTCTGACTCTGGATTAATCTATATTCATATCACGGGGAGATCTGTTCATACGACCCCGCCGCTGTCGAAAACAACTACGGCTGTCACACAATTGACTTTCGCCATCGCAAAGACGATAATCTCCACCTTCAATGATTAAAAGCCTGCCATTGACCAAAGCTTCAGCTACTTTTTTACGAGCATCACTATATATTTTCTGGACGGTTGTCCGGGCTACATTCATCTGAGCAGCACATTCCGCCTGAGTAAAACCAACATGATCGATCAACCTGATCGTCTCATATTCATCGACTCCAAGAATAACCGCTTGACCTCGTCTTCTGGGTGCATTTAAAGGACCAAATTCATTGTGTTCGGGCAAACTGCAAACATGGCGCCATTTTCTGGGTCTAGACAAACAATCACCTCCTCCATTGACTATTTTAATTTTAAGCTTTGAAATGTCATATGTCAACAACTCAGCTGATTCCGGCTAATATCTACTGGTTCGATATTTTTATTAAGCAAAAGCCGGAGTTTTACTCCGGCTTCACTTTTAACTTTTGAGAGTGTGTTTTTTAGCTCAGGATTTTATAAACTCATCTTCTTTATTCATGATTTTTAGAAAACCTAAAATCAAAATAATGAAGATAAAGACCCTGTGCCAATTGACAACACAATACCCTCGGCCTCTGCCACTTAAAGGGCCGAGGCCTCTTGGCCCTCTTCCATCAAAGTTTGGCAAAGAGATCACACCCTTCAATTAGTTTATTCCATTTCTTTTTCGTCTTGGGCCAGAAGCTGTTCCACTGCTGCTAATCTTTCTTGTAAATAAGCTTTGCGACGTGCTAGAATTTCTTTGCGATCAGCTGGAAGGATTTCTTCTTGATTAAATTCGGGTGCATAGCCATAACCATAGCCACCACCGAAACCATAAGCACGATAACCATCAAAGCCGCGGCCTCGCATACCTCGTCTACCTCTACGACCACCATAGCCATAGCCGTAACCATAGCTCCTATCGTATACAGGATAATCTGGGTTGCATGGACCCATACCTCTTCCGGTTCTGGGACCTCTTCCTCTGGGGCCTGTCATATCTCTCATTGGCATAATATTCACCTCCTAAGTTTTTGACATATGTCATTTACTATCTCTATTATACTTACTTTCTGACATATGTCAATATCTTATTTGGTAGAATTTTGTATATATTTGTGTTTTGATTTTTTTAAAAAGTCAATTCTCTCAACTTTTCTTTGTTTAAAATTTTTATACCGCCTCGCGAAAGCTGGACAATTCCTTCTTCAACAAAATGCTTCAACATTCTGGTCACAACTTCTCTGGCGCTGCCCATATACTTGGCCACTTGTTCGTGGGTATAGAGTATGGTTTCACTGTCAGTTTTAGCCATTTCATCCCAAAGGAAGATAGCTAAGCGCTTATCCATCTTCATAAAGAGCAACTGCTGCATTGCCCACATGACATCGGAAAATCTGTCCGCTGCCAATTTATAGGAAAAACATTCCACATAGATATTGTTGTCTGAAAGATTGGCAAAAAAGGGAGCCGAAGTCATCCAAAGCTCAGTATCCTCTTCTGTATCGATATGGACATCGAAGGTTATATTGCTGAGCATGCAGGAAGCTGAGAGAATACACATATCTCCTGGCCCCAAACGATAAAGGGTAATATCCCGACCTTCTTCTGAAAGCAGATAGATACGAAGCATACCACTGCGCACGCTTAAAAGCCCGGCACATGTTTGATCGCCGCTGTGAATACAAGTGTATTTAGGTATTTGCATTAACTTAGTGTTGGCCAAAAAAGCATCCTGTTCTTTTTGCGACAAGTTTTCCCAAGCAAAGAAATTGCGCGCTAAGAACTTGCTGAAAACCATGTCTTCCAAAACAATCCCTCCCAATGTTTTACTGATTCAATTATCACGGCAAGAAAAATATAAATTCAGTGCCTTCTTTAAACTCACTCTCCACTTCCAAGCCAATTCCGTGTTTATTGGCTATCTCTTTGGCTATAACAAGGCCTAAACCACTGCCAGGTTGTTTTAAATCATTATCTGCCTTGTAAAATCTATCAAAGATATAGGGCAAATCCTCTGGTCTAATGCCAATCCCCTGATCTGCAATGATCACTCGATCGCCCATAGTTTCAATTACAACTTTGGATTTTTCCGAACTGAATTTTATGGCATTGTCCAAAATTATTAAAAACATCTGGCGCAAGCGCAGATAATCGCCTTGAATTAAGCGATGCTGCTCCTCAAGTTTTAAGCTTACTTCTATTTCTTTAGGGGCAGCAAGTGTGTCGGCGCTTCTCTTTACATCTTTGAGCACTTGGATTAAATCTATGTCTTCTTTGCTTATAGTCAGATCTGGGTTTTGTAATTTTGACAAATCCAGCAAATCTTCAACTAAGCTCTGTAAAAAAATACTCTCAGCAACAATTTGACCTTGATATTCTTCTATTCCTTCTTTTCCTTCGATGACTCCATCTAAGAGAGCCTCTGCCGAGCCTCTTATAACGGTAATAGGTGTACGCAATTCATGAGAGATATTTGCTAGAAAATCCTTGCGCAAACTTTCCAGTTTTTCTCTGGATTTTTCGGCTGAACTGAGATGCTCTCCTAATTGATCTAGGTTGGCGGCCAATTCTCCGATTTCATCCTTACTTTTTACTCCGGTCTTGCTAGAGTAGTCCCCTTGAGCCAGAGCTAAAGCTGTTTTAGCCATAGCTTTTAAAGGTTTAGTTAAATTATAAGCTAAAAACAAGGCCAATAGCAAGGCCAAGCCTAAAGCAAAGAGAATACTCAGGGCAAAGGTGCGCAAGCCCAAGGCTATACTGGCCTCTAAACCCTTGATAGGGGAGTGTAGAAGCAGAGCTCCCAGTATTTTGTTGCTGCTGTAGAGAGGCACGCCAACGGTAAGTGTAGGCTCCTCCATCATGGAGGGAAATTTAGTGCTAAAGGAATTTTCACCTTGAAAAACTTCTTTAACAACTTGATCAGCATCAGCTGGCAAATCTTTATAATTAAGCTTTCCTTGAGGTCCCCCTAAACCGGTCATGATATTCAGTTCTTGGTCGACGAGCCAAATATCGGCTCCGGCTAAAGTATTCAATGCTCTCAAATAGGTGCCGTACATGCCCATGCGCCCGCCTCCCATATGCTGGGACGGGGATGGTAAAATATTATCGGTCAAAACTTGAGAGATCTTTTGTGCTTGCTCTAAAAGTTCCTCTTTATGAGTCTCCACTAAACGATTGCGCAACAAATTGCTATAGAATAAACTGACGCTCAAAGAGAAAATAAGCAGGAGCAGCATGAAAACAGCAGCTAATTTAAAGGTAATTTTACTCTTCATCTTGATTTTCCTCTAATTTGTAGCCAACACCCCAGATGGTCTTAATGTCCCATCCTTTTTTAGGATGTTTCTCGAATTTTGCTCTCAGCCTTTTTATGTGAGAGTCAACAGTGCGAGTATCTCCATAATAATCATAACCCCAGACTTTATCCAATAATTGATCACGATTGAGGACTAGGTTTTTATTGTAAACAAGGGTGAGCAGAAGATCGAATTCCTTTTTAGTCAAAACAACTGGTTCCCCTTGCAGAGTAACCCTGAATTGATCAGGCTCTATTTTCAAATTGCCCAAGCTCACTGCCTCACTCTTTTGATTTGAGTCTGGACTGACCCTGCGCAAAATCGCTTTGACTCTGGCCATCACTTCTTGAGGAGAAAAGGGTTTAACGATATAATCATCGGCTCCTATTTCTAAACCCATAATTTTTTCAAAATCCTCGCCGCGAGCCGTAACCATTATTATAGGAATTTGAGAATCTTTTCTGATTTGTCGACAGACCTCAAAACCATCAATACCAGGGAGCATTACATCTAATAAAATAACATCAGGAGCTTCAGTCCTAAAAAGCTCAATAGCTTCAAGACCATCATAAGCCAGAAAGGCCTGCCAACCTTCCCGTTTGACATAAGCTGAAAGCAGCTGAGTTATTTGTTTATTATCATCGACTATTAAAACCTTGGTCATAGACTCACCTCTTTTCAATTCTGATTTTATCATACCACAAAATTGTGGCAAAGTTATGGCTTCGATAATCTTTAAACTTTTACAAAAATGTCACAGATTTTTCACAAAGATAGTTTATCTTATACTTACAAGCTTTACTCCAAACATTTCTGGAGTAAAAATGCTCTAGGTAATTTTATCTAGCCAGAGCGAATATTAAAGATTATAGAAAAAATAATCTGGAAAGGAAAATGTATATTGGATTTGCTTATAAGTTCATTATACAAGATAATCAAATGAAAAAATCAAGAATCATTGTTTTGAGCCTTTTACTCACCCTTCTTATCGGAACACTTTCTTTTTCTGTAATGGCAAGATCGGATAGCGACCAGCTCAGTTTCTTCAATCAAAGAGAAGGAATTGGCCATTTAATCAATCCTCTTAGAGGTCGCCAGCACGGGGATGAGAATTGGCCAAAACTACAGGGCCATCGTTTAGACTTTGAAGCTATGGATGAGACTGAAATCGAAGCTTTTCAAGCTGAAATTGTGGCGGAAAGAAAAGAACGCTTGGAGCAAGCTGTCAAGGCCGGGCTATTGAGCCAGGAAGAAGCCGATAGTTTTAATCTCTTTAACCAAAGAGAAAGAATGGGCAATTTTATCAATCCTTTTAAGGGACGTCAGCAAAGTCATGAGAATTTACAAAAATTACCAGGCCAGTGCCAGCGTTTAGACTTTGAAGCTATGGATGAAGTTGAAATCGCAGCTCTCCAAGCTGAAATTGTGGCAGAAAGAAAAGAACGCTTGGAGCAAGCTGTCGAAGCTGGGCTACTGAGCCAGGAAGAAGCCGATGAAATTCTGACAAGAATAGACGCACTGGATTTCGGCCAAAATATGGGTGGCGGCTTAATGCTGGGTCTGAAGAGACAGCAAAAAGGCAGAGGCAGAAACTTCCGTCTCACTCAACCTGAATAAGCCTAAAAACAAAACTCAAGTAAAAAGCACTTTCGAAAGCATTAATGCTTTTGAAGGTGCTTTTTTTCTTTAAATAAAAGGAAATTACTCGATTCTAAGCGAAATAACAGCAAAATAGGGGGTGGAGTAGATGGATTTTCCTTGGCTTTGTCAAATTCCTCGTTTTAAAGAATGGAAAGATATAAAAGAACTGACTGGTGGCAACAAAAAGGAACGCAAGTTTCGTTTGATTGCTGATAATGGCGAGAAATGTATTTTGCGCATAACCACAGTGGACCGGCTCCATTTAAAGCACCAAGAGTTTGCCAATCTGATTAGATTACAGCCTTTTGCTTTAAACATTCCAAAACCTTTAGAATTCGGGCTTTGTCAAGAAGGAACTCATATGTACATGCTCTTGAGCTGGATAGAAGGAGAAACTGTGGGCTCGAAATTGGCTGATTTTAGCGAGCAGAAGCAATACGATATTGGCTACCAATGTGGTCAGACACTGGCAGAATTACATTCTCTTTCCAAGGTCAAATCAGAAATTGATTGGTTGATCCGCTATAAGGAAGTTGAAAGAAAGATTTTAAAAGACTATTATGCCTGTAATTTACCCATCGACAATGAGCAAATTGGTTTGGACTTTTTAGAAGAAAATAAACACTTTTTAAAAAACAGACCGCAAATAATCAAACACGGAGATTATCATGCCAACAATTTGATTATTACTCCAGAGCAAGAAATCGGAATAATTGATTTTGATCGCTGTGTGATCAGTGACCCGTATGAAGAGTTCGCTATCATAGTTTGGACAGCCCAAGATTTTCCTAGTTTTGCCGATGGTCAAATAGCCGGCTATTTTAACGACGAAGTACCACCTGATTTTTACCCTCTTTTAGCCTATTATATAACCGTCTATGCTTTCGAGCATATTTCTTGGGCTTTGGGCTATGGTAAAAATCCACCTGAAATAATTAAAAAAACTGCCGAAAAATTGATTAATCTATTCGATAATTACTCAAGACTCAAACCAAAATGGCGATAATTTTTGATAAATTTATGAAAGGAGCTGTCTTATGTGAAAGATCAAGCCCATTCTTCCGGGCATGCTTGGAGCAATTATCCCTTACGCCAAGACGTGTCAGAGACTGTCTATCACTATACTTCTCCCGGGGGCCTTTTAGGTATCCTGCAGGAAAACACCTTGCGTTTTACCGATTGTCGCTTCATGAACGATATTTCCGAATATATTCACATTGAAAAGCCCTTTTTAAGTGCTTTAACTCAACTCCAAGACGAAATCGACTATGATTATTTTACTGAAGTTGCGGGAATTCTGCTATCCCACAGTCAGGGAAGCATAGAAAACTTTGATTTGCCGGAAAGTTTGAGTAAAGATCCAAACGACACTGCTTATCATTACCTTTTTTGCGCTTCCAGGGCTTCCGATTCTTTAGGTATGTGGAATCATTATATCAAGGATAAGAATTACCAAGGCTATAGTATAGGGGTTAAAGTAGAGAGTTTAATGGAATCTATCAAGCCGATCATCCACTCAACGGTTTTATTGCGTCATGGCAATGTGCTTTATGAACCGGATCAGCAGGTTCAACTTTTAAAAGAAACGCTCCTTGAGGCAAACCAGGATTTGGAAAAATTAAAAAAAGACCTTGATTTGAGTGAAGATAAAATCAGAAAGGAAAGTGAGAACTTTCTCAGGACTCACCTCAACTCCTTCCGGCTTTTCTTTAAAGACGAGAGTTTCAAAGATGAACGGGAGTATAGGTTTGTTTTATCCACCACCCAATCCAGCGAAGAAAAATATCCTCAGCACTTGATCAAGGGATACACATTAAAAAACGGCTTGACCGTTCCTCATGTGGATCTGCGCTTTGACAGGAAAAACTCCATCAATTGTATCAAAGCTGCACCGATGATCGAATATGAGTTGGCTAAAATTGGTTTACAGCGCATTCTTAAAGATTATGGATATCCTTTCGATAGAATTCTAATCACTCGCTCCAATATTCCCATCAGGTTTTAATCTGGTTAGGGAGCTCAGACAAAGTATTTCCTTACAAGCGCTCAGTCAAAGTATTTCCTTACAGACGCTCACTTCGGCAAAGCCTTTTGAAGTTTCAAAATGATGCTTTGCCTTTAAAGGCGATCTTCCAGGAAATCTTTGCTTCGCTTTGATTCTGTTGTTCACCTTGC
>JAAYKD010000083.1 GCA_012522585.1 Bacillota bacterium
AAGATTGAAGCTAACACTTTTGTTGAAAAAGACTTTTATGAGGCTGGAGAAGAACTAGAATTCGAAATTAGTGGCCTAAAGCCTGATGAAGAAGTAGCTGTAAACATGCTTATCCATACTGGAAAACCAGGTGGACCTCCATGGGCTTTCGGTGAAACAGTGCTTGACAACAAAGACGAAGTTCACAAGGCCAACGAAGAAGGAGTTCTTTTAGTCGAAGGAAAGGTTCAGCCTGATCTATCATATGGACATCTACAAATTACCTTGCCCGATTATCTCTGCTATATTGATAATTCTATTACCCTGAAAAATAGTAACAACGCTCAAGTGTATGTCGGCTATCCAGATTTAACCTACGAGGGCCAACATGAAATTCACTTAAGAGTTGGAGAAGAGTATACAGCACCAGTTGTCACAGCTGAAGACGAAGAAGTAACACTCACTATTACCAATGAAGCTGATGAAACATTCACAGAAATAAAAACCGATGAAGTAGAAACATATATATTGACCTACAGCGCAGAAGGATACAAGAAATTAGTTATTGTTGTGAGAGTGTCAGCAGACATTGAAGTTGGTAATCTCGAAAAAAGCTATTATGCTACTGGGGCTGAGCTAGAATTTACAATCAGTGGGCTTAACACTGAGGAAGAAGTAAGAATAGGTATGCCTATTTGGATAGGATTTAATGAACCAAACGACGACCCTTGGGCTTGCAATGAAATAGTACTGAACGACATGCAGGAAGAAAAAGATAATGGAGAAACAATAAGATTCTGGACTGGCATGCCGGAGGATGGTGTTCTTACGGTAACCGGAACCGTCCAGAAAGATCTGCCAAGTGGAGCACTACATATTACTTTGCCTGATTATGGCTATGTTATCAATAACGCCATCAGGTTGCAGGATGACCAAGGAAATAGTGTACGTGTTGGAGCTCTGGTAGATTTCACCTATGAGGATGATAGTGATGTTTGGATAATTCTTAATGCTCCGTATTTTCAAGTTCCCGAAGTCACAAACGCAGACGGAAAAGAAGTAACTCCTGTCATAACCAATGCAGACGATGAAGTAGTGAGCAAAATCCTTACAAGTGCAAAGGAAACATATAAATTAACTTACAAGGCTGACGGTTACAACAACCTAGCCATAACTGTTAAAGTAACAGACATCACAGTTAGCAAACTCACTCAAGAGTATTATTCTTTTGGAGATACTCTAGAATTTGATATCAGTGGGCTAAAGCCTGACACAGAAGTATGGGTAGGGATGCCGATTGGCATAGAATCAGACGAATCCCCCTGGGCTTCCGGTGAAAAGATACTAGACAACATGCATAAAGAGGAGCAAGATGGAAGAACCATTCGACATTGGATTGGCACGACTGACAATAAAGGAATTCTTTCTGTAAGTGGAACCGTCCAGCCAAATCTACCAGATGGAATATTGTATATTACTTTGCCTGATTATTTCTGTTCTATAAACAATCCCATTATGCTACAATACAAGCAAGGTAGTGTGTTTGTTGGACCTAAGCAAAATTTCCGATATGATGCGCAAGATAATACAATATATCTTAAAGTAAGAGACATCTATAAAGCACCAGTGGTCACATATGCAGACGGAACTCCTGTAGAGCCTAAAACTATAACCGATATAGCTGATGAAGAGGCTGAAGTATCAACAGAGCAAGGGGGATTATACAGATTAACCTACGAAGCTGAAGGTTACAATGACTTCATGATTTTTGTAATAGTCACAGAAGAAGAAATTAAAGTTAGTGCGCTTGCTCAGAACCATTATGCTGCTGGAGAGATGCTAGAATTTACAATTAGCGGGCTTAGGCCTAATGCGAAAGAAACTATCTTTATGTTAATCCAAATCGAATCAGATGGAATGCCATGGGCTTTCGACGAAAAAATACTTGACAATATGGAAGAAGATATCTTTGAAGGTGAAATAAAAAGAAGATGGGAAGGCACGACTGACGAAAATAAAGTTCTTTATGTAAGCGGAGTCGTCCAAGCGGATTTGCCATACGGAGAATTGAAGATTACCTTACCTGATTACGGCTACTTCCTTGATAATTCCATTGAGTTACAAGACGCTCATGGGAATCTTGTTCATGTTGGCGAACAACAATAATAATTACAATTGATCTCTCAACCAATCGATTAAGTATGCTAGAGTCACATCCGAATCCGTAGGTCAGTTCTGACCATTTAGTTCCCTATTTCTGCCCAGGCAAGGAGTTTTGTTTGAAAAATATATGGTATGACACAATATTCACAAATTAGTTTTGGTAATAATTTTGGAGGGAGGAAAATAGTGTGAATAAAAGAAGAATTGCCCTATTTCTAATTCTATCAGTCCTTTTAGGCGCCATGGTGGCAACTGCCGCTGAGCCACTGACTGATATAGAAGACAATCCTCATAAGGAAGCCATCGAACAAATGGTGGAATTAGGTGTATTAGCCGGCCGAGGCGGCGGTCTGTTCTATCCTGAAGACAATTTAACCCGAGCAGAGGCCGCCAAGGTGGCAATGTACCTATCCGGATTTAACGAGAGGGATGCAGCTCAAGCAGCGGCTCTCCCCCCTGCTTTCGACGATGTCTATGCAGGCATGGGAGCACACGAATGGGCCCTTGGCTGGATTAACCTAGCAGCCAGAGAAGGCATAATTGAAGGCCATGGAGACGGTAAATACGGACCTGGTGAAAATCTTCAAATGGCTCAGTGGGCAGCCATCCTGATCAGAATACTAGGCTACGAGACCGGTGAGTTGAAGTGGCCAACCGGTTACGATGAGTTAGCCGCGGACCTAGGCCTGACTGAAGGCCTTGAATATGTAAGCAATTACTTTACAAGAAGAGGCCATATGGCTGAGTTTACCGCCAATGCGGTATTTAAAGTAGAGCTCCCCGATGGGTCTTCCCTTTTGGATATTTTGAAAGAGCAGATCGAAAATAGACCTGAAGAGCCGGAAGAGCCTACCGAACCAGAAATTCCAGAAGAACCAGAATTCCCGAAACCGAAAAGTATAAACGTATTTTTTGATGTCCCTGATGTTATTCCCGAAGGCGGAGGTCGAGTTGTGACCTTTACTGCTACGGCAACTGACCAAAACGGCAACCCTGTTAAGGGCGTCAAGATCAAATTCGATGCATCTATTCAGGAACCCCATGATAGAGATGCCCAGTTTTCTCAGCTAGAGTTGCTGACTGATGCTAACGGCAAGGCTACGGTAACCTATACAAATCGAGCCAGAGATAGCAAAAAGATGTTGAATTTAAACCTTGGCGCTTTTAATAACGAGCCTGGCCTCGAGTATCACAAAGAACATAAAATAACAATTGCCAACGAAACTGCCGTAGTGCGCGGGACAGTCCAAAATCCCTTTACCGGTGCTCCCAGAAAAGATTTCAACGTAAATTTCCACACCCTTGATGGTGAGGAAAGCGTTGGCTGGGCCACAACAGATGAGCAAGGACGCTATTCGGCCATCTTGCCCACCGGAAGCTACAGAATGGGCTTAGTGCTTGGATACGAAGGGCTATTTTATGATTCGATGATTGTGCATGCAACTACAGCTGGCAAGACCTATACAATGAATTACAATAAAGGCATAGTAAAAGGTGTCTTGCCCAATGTTTCCCCAGGGAATTCGGTAATAGCAATGGATTGGTCGGTTTTCGACTACTACGATGAAGCCACCTGGAACATCGATGGAGCTATACAAAAGGACGGGTCTTTCCTTCTGGTCCTTCCCCCTAAGTCAAAAGCTTACGAATTATTTATCGTTGGCGATCACAATCCCTTTGCAACAGGAGTGTCAGTAAAAACCGGAGAGGTCAACGACATCGGAACCTTCTACGTCTACTGGTAATTCTATTAAAAATTAAAAAGTTGCCTATCTTAAATGGTAGGCTACTTTTTGTTTATGCAACTCGGGGTTGACATGCAAATCGATGGGGAGATGCTCCAGTGTGATACCAATGGCACACACCGGAGTTGCGGAACCGGCACACAAGTGTGCCTGAGTTCCTTATAGACTGTCCCCGATTTGCATTCATCATTTTTTTGATAGAGTTGGTTGGACTTTATCTGAGAATTTATGTTACAATATATAGTAAGATTTCTATGGTAAGAAATCAAAATATTTACAGGAGGTATTTGTATGAATAAACTACAAGGCACAAAAACTGCTGGAAATTTAATGAAAGCATTTGCTGGTGAGTCTCAGGCAAGAAATCGTTATACTTATTATGCCTCAGTGGCAAACAATGAAGGCTACAAGCAAATTAGAGATGTCTTTCAAGAAACAGCTGACCATGAAAAAGAGCATGCTAAAAGGTTTTATAAGTTTTTATTAGCGGGCTTGGAAGAGCTACCAGCCAGCATCATGGTTGAAGCTGAGTATCCTGTTGCTCAAGGAACTACTTTAGATAACCTCAAAGCTGCTGCCATGGGCGAAAAAGAAGAGTGGGATGAGCTGTATCCTATGTTTGCTGACATAGCCGATGAAGAAGGCTTCCCCGAAATAGCCGAAGCTTTTAGAAGCATCTCCATATCTGAAAAGTATCATGAAGATAGGTTCAACAAGTTGGCAGCAAACATTGAAAAGGACACAACCTTTAAGAAGGAAGGCACAATTGTTTGGAAGTGCGGTAACTGTGGTTACCTACACGAAGGCGAAGAAGCTTTAGACGAATGTCCGGCTTGCATCCATCCCAAGGCGCACTTCCAGGTTTATACCGAACCCTACTAAAATTTGGTTCTATAAATTAAATTTAAGACAAACGAGGGCAACCCTGCCGTGATTGGCTTGGTTGCCCTCATTTTTTTATTTTTCTGCTTGAAAGTCAAGTGTTTTTTCATCCAAGCCTCAATCACATCGTCCAGTTTTATGGCAAATTGGACGATGCCTATTGACCATCTGCTCTTACATAGTAGGTGCTACGTCCACTTCCATGTCTGTCAACGACTCCCTCTTCTACCAGCCTCTTTAAGGCAGCAAGAGCGGATGAACGCCCTATGCTAGGACAATCTGCCAAGACATCGGCTCCGGTAAATCGCCCAACCTTTTGCATAGCATACATCTTTACTAGATCATATGCACTGCTTTTAGATTCATTTATCGTCCCGACCCGCTCTTCAAATTCCGTATAGCAAGCAAGAATGACCGACAACATATATCTGATAAAAGGTTTAGGATCATTCTTTTCTTCATGCCAGCCAAGGTTAGAGGCTTGAAGAGCATCGTAGTAGCTATCCTTGGTCTTCTCTATCCGCTCTTCAATGCTAACATATTTACCTACCTCATAGCCACACTTATAAAGAAGAAGCAAGGTAAGAAGCCGACTAATTCTTCCATTACCGTCATTAAAGGGGTGAATACACAAAAAGTCGCAAATAAAAACTGGTATAAGAATCAGAGGAGAAATTTTTTCCTCTGCAATCGCTCGTTCATAGGCATTACATAATTTTTCAACTGCTTCTGGCGTCTCATAGGGAGCTAATGGCGTAAATCTGGTAATTTCTGTTCCATCTAAGCTTGCTTGATTGATATAGTTTTGTACATTCTTAAAACTGCCAGCAAACGTAAGGCCCGCTCTTTTTAGAAGGTCTCTGTGTAACTGCAGAATATAAGTTGGTCTAATTGGAATATGCTCATAGCTTTCATGAATCGTATTAAGCACATCTCTATAGCCCATAATCTCATCTTCATCACGGTTTCTTGGAGAAGTTTTTTGGGCAAACAATTGTTTCATACGGGTACTGGTAGTGACAATGCCTTCAATTTTATTGGAGCCTTCAGTGCTCCGAATCATAGCAATCTCGACAAGTCGATTAAGTTCAACCTGTTTTTGTTTGCTGTATAGATCTTGGCGCCCTTTGTATTCGTGTATTTTAGCTACCATATTTAAAATATCAGTATCCCAGCTACTATCTGCTAAACTAGTGTAATCAAATTTTCTCATATGAAAGTCCTTTCGTCCAACATCCGTATCATCGTCCAATTATATCGCTATTCGGACGATAACGCAATGGCCTGGATGATAATATTTTCATACTAAGCGAGATTCATCTATGAGAACCGATTCCCCTACAAGCTTTTATCTATTGCTCAAGTCAAAAACTGAATCGTTTTTCTTTATTAATCTTTTAAGGGCAACCCTGCCGTGATTGGCTTGGTTGCCCTTGTGTTTTTATTATCTTTTATTTGTCGTAAGCCAAAATTCTAGCTGGATTTTCAACCGCCATCATGCGGAGGTCATAATCGGAGACACCACATTGCCGCAAGGTGGGCATGGCAAAGTCGGTCAACATGTTGTAGCCTCCGGCACCGCCCCGGCGGGTATGCACTTTGGCACAAACGTCGCAACCGCTGACTATTTGATGGGAGTAACCTTGTTTTAATAATGCAACGATACCTGCTAATACAACCCAATGAACTGAAGATGGCCCGTTATAGAACTCCAGGCTGATATTGATGCCAAAATCCATCAATTCTTTGCAATAATCTAAACTGAGCTGCACTAATTCGGGATGTAAGACTTGAGTTTTTAAATCCCTGACCGTTCTTAAGCTGCCTGCCGCGTGAGCAATTACTGCCCTGGAAAGATCCATCTCTTCTTCTTTCAAAATACGGGCTACTCTCCTGCCGTCACCACCGATAGTGCTGCCGCAGTGAATAGTCATGGAAAAACCGGTTTGATTAGCCACTTTAGCTGCCGCTCTTAAAACTCTTTCTTCATAAACGTTCATATCATGAATGGCAATTTTTATGTGTCCAGGCAGAATTCCTGTGTCTTCTACTCCGTATTTGATCTCATCCAGCATGAACTTGATCAATTCTTTTTCTGACATGGAAAGATATTTATCTGACCAAGAATCTGCCGTATAGAGCCCGGTGCATATTACGATGTTTAAACCGGTCGCTTCGGCAATTTTCTTAATCGCAGGCACTTTGTGGCGAATGCCAGGAACGCTCATTTCAACTAAGCCTTTTCCTCCTGAAAGCATAAAATCTTGCACTTCGCCTAACATCATTTCTTCGTCTTCTAAACTCAAAGCATCCCAGTTAGAAGTCATATTTTTGCGAATCAAGCCGATGTTTTCTAGAGTGACAGGGTCATCCGCTGAATAAAAAGGGTTTTTCGGCGGCATGGTTCCTAACTCTTCTCTTCTTTTGCGCAGCACCCAGCCTCCGTCCATAAAGATGTGGTCGTGCATGCTGGTCAAGCCGAGCTCCTCGGGTGCAATCGGGCCCAAAACCGTCATTATTTGCTTAGACATAGTATTTGCTCCTTTTTTTAGTTCAACCTCTACAATTAGCTCAAAATATCAATTGCTTTCCTTTACTTACATTAAAAGTATTCAGTATAAAAAGAAGATAATCCTGCTTTAATTTTGAAAGCAATTGATAAATTTATTGCTGGGCCAAACGATTACCGTAGATGAGAACAGATTCACATCAATATCCATCTCCATCTGCTCACCTCAGGCCACATCTATTCTAGGCTTATTAAATCATGAAATGCTATTTTTCTGTATTAATTCTTAATTATATGATCTATGAGTTATTCTACTAAATCTAATAAATCTGCAAGTTTTGAATGTGTTCTCCAATAAACATTGTTCAGATATAAGATATATTCTCCTGAATTTTCATTAGATTTATATACATCTGCAATGGCAAGTGTGGATTCACCTTTAGTATATTTAATATTCATATCAATTTTAGTTAATTTAGTGCTGTAGGCTTTAAATAACGCCTCAAAGAAATTATCTACTTTAACTATAGAACCACCATATGACACAAATTCAAATATTTCTTCATCAAATGGATAAGATACTGAATTCTCTTCGGCAATAATATATACTTTATCTGCTTTATCTAGTGAACATATCCAAACATTGTTACACTATCTAACTTTCATGAAAAAGCTAATTTGCTAGAATTTCTTTGATGAATTTCCCAATTTCAAGCGGTAGGTTTTCAGCAACTGCAAGGGCGGTTAATTTGCGCACCAGATGTTCTTCAAAAGCATTTAATCTGCCAAGTTCATTACCCCTAAGGTAATAGGATGGATCGATATCAGGAAAATTGCCACCGTGCTGAAGGATTATATCCTTATACTCCCCTATAAAGGGATGAACAATGGGGTGTAAAAACTCATGTATGACAGCTTCTTTTTGGAAACGACCGAAACAAAATAACAACTGATTTTCAGTTATATGATAATCTGCAGAATATGCGCACTTGATCGGATTGAGAACAAGAGTCACTTTTTCTATGGGAGAACCGAAACGATTTGAACAAGTGGATAAAACTTTTTGAAGATCGAGCAAATCATTTTCTAAAAGGCGTTTTTGTTGTTCAATCCATTCGTTTTCCCAGACTAAATAAGATTGGAAGTCTTGATTAGAAAGCACCTTGCCAAGGGCAGAAGGAAATTCCCTTAGCCATTGCCAAAAGGTAACATTTCTCTCTTCGTCAGAGATATTTCCAGCATTCATAACTTTAAAATGATAAGCGTCAAAATTTACAAATCGACTATTACTATCTATGAAAAATGTGGCAGTTTCTAGCAAAGCAGCACGCGGCCAATATGGATAGACCTCGCAAGTATTTTGCTTAGTCTTAGAAAAGAATGAGCTATCAAAGATGCCGTGCTTAAATTGAAACCTTTCCAATGATTGAACAAGGTCATCGTCTTTTTCGACAGCATAAAAATCATAACCAGATTGCAAAAGAGCAAAATATATGGCCGATATTTTAGGAATATTTATTATCGAAATATCCATGATTGCTTTCTCCTTTTTTAAGCATCACTTTGCCGCTGTTTGGGTTACGCGGCGAATCGTGACGGAATTCAATACGATTTACTCCTACTTCTTCAAAGAAAAATTTAACGAGCCGGACTAGAGATGCTGTTGTATACCCCTGATGCCACCATCTTGCGCTCTGAAACACCGAAGAATTAACCCCACATTTTCTAGTCTAACAGTACCTTTATGCAATTTGGTATCGTTTCCATCGTTAAATCAAACTATTTTTTCTTTAAATACTTTTTCCGAAGAACGAATATCCCTAATTCGATCAAGCAGTTCCTTCCAATAATTACCCCCTGCGTTTCCTTTCAATCGATCATCATCCATTGTGAAACCCTTGGTAATATATTCTTTTAAACGCTCAGTTGCCCATTGGCGAAATCTAGTACCTTGAATAGACTTAACACGATAACCAACAGAAATAATCACATCTAAATTATAGTATTCAATAGCTCTTTCAACCTGTCTGTTTCCTTCCTTTTGAACTGTTGCAAATTTTGCAACAGTTGACTCACGCACTAATTCTCTTTCATCATATATATTTTTAATGTGTCGAGAGATTGTAGACTTATCTCTTTGAAACAACTCTGCCATTTGTTCCAGAGATAGCCAGACTGTGTCGCCATCAAAAGTAGTTTCTATTTTAGTTAGGCCGTCCTCTGCTTGATATATGATAATTTCAGAGCTCATTTTCATACTCCTTACATTTGTTTTATTTTTCACACAAATCTGCCAAATCTCAAAACATTTACCTCGCCATTTACCCAGCCCAAAAATGCCAAATCGGCTACCCCATACACCAGCAAAACAGAAGTATCAATTTTATGGTCTCCAAAAGGCGTCGAGTAAAAAAACATCCGCTTTACCGAAAGAACTAAGAAAAGACTTGTCATCAATATAACCATTTTCATGCTTATCAAGCAAGGAAATCCCATCAATAATATCTGAATTATTTTGCATGGATGGTTGCGAATCTTGCTTCTTATTGAATAAACCCATATCACTTCTCCTTTTCTTATTCTTTAAGATATTGAAAATCAACTGTAGCCGCTAGGCTTACCGCATCCTTCATTTTCGAAATTAATTGATGACTTTCTTGTGATAAATGAATTTTCTCTGACTCATTAACAATAAGCCGGATTTTTTGCAGCATGTCCTTGAAAACATTTTCAAAATCATCAATACCACCATATCGGCTGCGATAGGGTTTATCAATAAAATAATCTAGATTTTCATGGATAATAGAATTGACTGTATTCGTGTTTTTTAAGCCCAAGGAAAGCTTTTCAAAGTCTTCAACTAAATCAGAGGCACGACCAGGGCTGTCATCATAGGGGAAACGTGCTAAAATCTTATTGATTCTGTCAATATTGATTTGCTCAAAGGGTTCGCCAATGAATGCAAACAGCTCCATGCTCTTTTCATAAGCAATTCTACGAGAATCATTGTATCTTACTCGGTGTTTAAGTTCAAAGGCGCCGGAATAACCTGAAATATAACCTTGAAGTATCCAATTTAAAGCTTCATTGTCGGACCTAGTTTGCCGGTGTTCTACACATTGCCCTCTTTCAAAAGCACGATAGTGGTAAGCATTATCTTCAATTTGAATAAATGAGTAGAAATAATAAGACTTTTTGTCCACAAAATAGTCCTTAATATCCGCTTCGATTTTTGATTTATCCAATTCTGGAATTTTAGATAGTAATTGTATTGCCTTATCTTGGATTCGCTCAAGACTAAGCATTTAAAACACCTCCTCTATTAGTTTTTTTCTAATTTACAAATTACTTCCGTATGCCTTGAGAGGTCAATAAAGATGACATAGGTAGATAGTAACCCCTTGGTGGAAGGGTATATTCCAAAATTATAAACAACAAAACCTTCAAATACGCTTGTATCTTGAAGGCTCTGCTTATTACAATTTATTCAATCATGTTTTTTGTAAAATAATGAAAACTATACAATCAAAAACCAACTATTCATTTGCTAGTTCTAAAATATCCTGGTATAATTTTTTGCTAATTCTAATCTCATTTTTTATAAGTTTATCTAATAAGGGTTTTAATTCCTTGACTAACCCACGCTGCTTTGCTTCAACTAATATTCCTAGAGTACCAGTTACATTTAGCCCTATATCTTTAGCTATTCTTCTTGCCTTTCTCTCATCTATAATAATTAAGTCTGCATCAATGCTATTTGCTAAAACTATTGCTTCGCTTTAACCTAGATCTAATTTCAATTGTTTTTGTAAAAGTGAAACCGATAAATTTTCTTCTACTATTTTTATTTGAAGAAATGTACATTTTCGAATAATATCTATCTCACTTTGATAGTCCATATTAATAATTAATTCATCATAAACTGCCTTTGGTATAATAATTTCCTTGTACATCTTTTCTATTATATCTAAGGATTCAATTTTCATTAAAGAAATTAATGGGGTGGTATCTGAAATGACAATCATTCTGAATCTTCACTTTCTAAATGTGCATTCTGAACATCTTCCATAAGCTCCTCCATACTAAAATCAAAGTACGGAATATCCATTTTACCTAGATCAGTTATAAAGTCAATTTTTCTCATACCCATTGCTTCAGCAGCTTTACCTATAGATATTTTTTCATTTTTAACAAGTTCATATAGCATTATCTGATTGATCTTTTTCTTATAACTTTCGCTATTTATATCAGCATACTCCGCAAGTACTTGAGGTACTTCTAATTCTATCCTTACAACATCCATGACAATCCCTCCATTCTTTGCTCTTAATATTATTATACCCTATTGAACCTTAACGTTTCTAACAATAAAAAATTCTTTAAATTATTTTATTATAGGAGAATTATCCTAGAATATAATGTTTGGATAGGCTTCAATATCATTTTTAAAAGAAATATATGATTTAAATTAATAAAAACTTATCCTTAATATCCCTTCTCCATCCATCAAAATAAATATTATAGTATAGCCATTTTCCCCAAGATTCATAATCAGTTGAATATAATGTGTCAAGATGTTCTATTAAGTTCTCAGCTATACTAGCACCTATTACATAATTATGTATATATACTGGATCTATACTTCTAAAAGAATCATATGCCCAAATACTAGGATCATTTATTTTTAATCCCAATTTATTATAATGATATTCAAATAGTTCTTCTGCTCTATTTGGATCTTTCCATAAATCAAACTCATAAAGAGCACTAATTGCGCATCTAGTGTATTCCAATATCATTAATTCTTTTATTCTTATTTTGTCTTCTTCATTTAATATCAAAACAGATGCAAGATATTCAAAAATAACAGCCATTGATTCATCTAAACTAGATGGTAGAATTCTAAAAAGTCCTTCTTCATTATTCAAGCTATAACTTATAGCATGTCCTAACTCATGAAATAGAGTTCTTAAATCATCAAGAGAGTTTATAGGCGCTACCGCTATTCTTATATCATTAGAATCCAATTCTGTTGCATATCCAGAAAATCCATCATCAATATACTTTATTTCTAGATTTTTCTTTATTTCTGAATACCCTAATAAATTCAGCAGTTTTTCAACTATGATATTAGAAGAAAAATTATTATATTTTCCACCAATTCTGTATAAATCCTCAAACCAATTTTCAAAGCTAATATTATATTTTTTTATTATTCTTCTTGCCTCATTAAGATTTTTTTCTAAATAATTATTTAATAGGGTATTTAACTCTTAACTATTGATACCATTAGTTTTAAACACTAAATCTATATAGGAATCATACCCGTTTTCCATAGCTAAGTGGTTCCTAATTTCCATAAGCTTCAATACATCTTTTTTCATTTTATTTGCCATAACCAATTGGTATTTATAATTATCTTCTTTAACTTCCTTAGAAATATTTACATTATAGTTTTCAAGATTATCAATATAGTTTCTTAATTTTGAAACATTTGGGTCCTTGTCTACTTTGTCTTTTGCAATTATAAGGTTCGTTATCATGCCCTCACTATCTAAAGCTTCTATCTTATTTGTATACTCACTGACTAATTTATATATTCTTTCGTCAATTATATTTAAGTCATGATCACCTTCTTCAAAATAGTTACTCCATTGTTGTACTTTCAATTCTCTATAGAGTTTTAAGTATTTATCCTCAAAGTCACTTAACATTATCTACCCTCCTCTCTAAACCAAAATTATCAATTGGGTGATTGTATTTACTTAAATAAAGACTTTTCTAAACTCCAGTCTCATTTTTCAAGGTTACCATCTACTAGGGATATTATAACTGGAATTTAAATTAGTATTTCTTATGCTATCTACAATAATTTCTTTTGTGGTAAGCTAAAACATCACCAGGTTAATTCCTTAATTATCCACATTGTATCATATTATTTTTATCAAATAAACTTGGAAGATTTTATAATCAAGTTAGCCGGTCGCGGCTAAAATAAACACACGCCACGTGAATTTCATGGTATATTGAAGTTAGCACAACTATAAATAAAGGATGATTTCACATGACGCAAATGAATAATAACACAAATTCACGAAAAGGAAAACACCTAAATTACGCTGAACGTTGCCAAATTGCAGTTTTAAAGCAAGAAGGCTATTCAATGACCAAAATAGCTGGAAT
>JAAYKD010000084.1 GCA_012522585.1 Bacillota bacterium
ATTATTAATTTGCGTCATGTGAAATCATCCTTTATTGATAGTTGTGCTAACTTCAATATACCATGAAATTCACGTGGCGTCTTTTTATTTTAGCCGCGACCGGCTAACTTGATTATAAAATCTTCCCTTTTAGTTTTTCTTTAGTCTGCCAAAGTTCTGCTAAATTAGCTTCTCGACGATCGCCCCTGGGCTTATTCTTTTTTGCCTCTCTTTTTATAATCTGCTTCTATCTCTTTTTTCCAATTGGCTTCCAAGGGTCGGCGAGCTCGTAAACTTTTGATTCCCTCACTGACGCTGTTGTAGAGGGTTTGAGTTCCTAAGGCATCAGGGACAAAGTCGGCCGCTCTGGCTGCATCAATGCCCAATTTGGCGGCTGTTTCTTTGGCATCAATATTGGCACCTAGGAATAGGAACTCCCAGCCTTCTTCCTTTTTAGCTGAAAGCATATTATGCACCTGAGCACCTGTATATTCGCGACTGGAATTTTCTTGGCCATCTGTTATGATGACGAAAATGACCTTATCTGCTCGTTCGCTTTTTGCAGTATTCTTTTGCACATTATCGATTTTAGCTAGGGTTATGCCTACGGCATCGTGAAGAGCGGTTGAACCTCGCACGTAATAATCTTTATCCGTTAAAGGCTCGACTCCTTTGATGGGAATGCGGTCATGGAGCAACTCATAAAGGTTATCGAACAAAACAGTGGTGATTATACATTCACCTTCTTCTGCTCTCTGGCTTTGCAGAGTTGAATTGAAACCACCGATGGTGTCACTTTCCAACCCTTGCATGGAGCCGCTGCGGTCTAAAATGAAAACAAGTTCAGTCAAATTCTTTTTCATTTGTTTTTCCTCCTCTGATTATTTGTTTCGGTATGAAGTAAGCTTAAAGCGATTTTGAAAATAACATTTAATTCTGCCAACAGATTAAATATACTATGAATTATCTGGATGCAGGTCGCTTTCAAAGCGACATTTTCAAGGTTGAGATAGTTTGAGCTTTACCGGGCGTTAATATTTGATCGATAAAATATTATTTACCTGGTAAAGAAACATCACATTCTCGGCAACTTCAGGTTATATAGCTATATGCTGTTATTTTCTAGAAAGCCCAGATCTCTTGGAGGCATAATAATTGTCTTTGCCCAATGTAACAAAAAAACTTTATGGCTGAAGTAGAGGATACTATATTTGGTTTTTAATAAAACCGATTATAAAAAAACTTAGCTCTTTATGTAAAATACAAGTGATAAGCTTTCCTATCCAGATATTTAAGCATGTAAACTCATATCTGGCAATGAGAAGAATTTTCTTTAGATTGCAATTTATGATAGGTTAAGGAGAACTAGGCATTGTTTCTTTGCTATCTTCGGATCTAGATTGCAACTCGCGCCCCTGCGGGGGACGAAAGTGCCTTTCTGTTCGTATCGAATCTTTCAGCTTTTATTGCAACTCATACCCTTACGAGAGGAAAAAAAGCAACGCCTTGTTTATGATATCAAGGCGTTGCTTTTTTATTTTTCTCTTTTCTCTTTTCTCTTTTATTTTAGAGATGTATAAGGTTTCAAAGGATGTAAATTGTTTCTTGCGTCTTACCTTTGTTTTAAGGATTTCTGAAATTTCAAAGGTAGTAAATCAATTTTGGCTTTTAGTTTTTCTCTTCTAACTTTTTAATACAGGTTCTTTGCGGTGTTTTGTCTTGGCTTCATAGCTCGAGGCTATTTCTATTAGTAGACCTTCTTGCCAAGCGCTGGCTGTAAAGGAAATGCCAAAGGGTTTTCCGTTTTGTAAATAACCGGCTGGCACGCTGATCGAAGGGTAGCCAGAACGGGCAGCTAACATTGATACTGTTGAAGCAGGGAAGACAAGGGCATCCAATTCATATTCTTTTAAGGCCCAGTCGATGCCTAAATCTTGTGAGAATAATAAATCTTCTTTTCTGTCTTCTATATATTCTTTTTCACTTAGAGAAGCGCTCTTAGCATCGGAAGTGATGAATTGAGTTTGGCCATAACGCAGGCAGCTCTCTTTATGCTTTTGGTTATAATTGATCACATCTTCCATGGAGTGAACGGGCAGATGTGGTGCTAGTTTTTTTAAATAATTGTTCAAAGCAGGTTTGAATTCGTAGCTCATGGCTTGACCCGCATTCCAAGAGCGTTGGCGTAATTTTGTTATTCCCGGAATCTCTTCAATTTCAATGACTTGAGCTCCGGCTTTGATCAGATCTTCTTTAGCTTTGGCGTAGAGTTTTATTCTTTCTTTGTTGAGGCGATCTTGAAACTGCATGACCAGGCCTAATTTTTTTCCTTTAAGCCCTTCAGCATTGATGAATTTTATGTAATCCTCTTCGATTAAACCTTCGGCGACCCAGGTTGCCGGGTCTTTGTCGTCGCGGCCTGCTAGGACATTGAGTAAAAAGGCTGAGTCGTAAAGATTTTTGGTCATGGGGCCGGTCGTGTCTTGGCTGAACATGATGGGAATTACCCCGGTTCTGCTGATCAAGCCGACCGTGGGTTTGATTCCGACTAAGCTGTTTTGATTGCAAGGGTTCATGATGGAGCCGCTTGTCTCGGTGCCAATAGCAGCCGGAGCAAACCCGGCAGCAACGGCAGCGCCGGATCCGGAGCTGGAACCGCCTACATCAAAGGGGCCATAGGGGTTAAGGACTTGACCGCCTCTTGAGCTGTAGCCATTGGGCATGTTCTGGGTCATGAAATTCGCCCATTCAGTCATATTCGTTTTGCCCAAGATGATGGCTCCGGCTTCCTTTAATTTTTTGGCCACGAAGGAATCTTCCTGAGCATAATTATCCTTCAAAGCCAAGGAGCCTGCCGAGGTATGCATCATATCACCGGTGTCGATATTGTCCTTCAATAGAATGGGCACTCCGTGTAGAGCTCCAACCTTTTTGTTTAGCTCAATCTCTCGATCTTTGGCTCTGCTCAAAAATTCCCATTGTGGGTTCAGCTCCAAGATGGAATTTATCTTCGGTCCTTTTTTATCGTATTGACCTATTCTGTCAAGATAATACTTACAGACCTCATAGGAGCTTAACTCTCTTTTTTTGATTTTTGTAGCCAACTCATGTAAATTCAAAAGATTTATATCCATAGTATCTCCTCTCATTATAGTTTTTTCTTCTTTCTTATTTTCATCAAGCCGGTTGAAAAAACCTTTAGCCAAGTTTTATTATAGTAATTGCCCTTTGCTTTTAAATTCGAAAAGCGGTTGATTTCTTTAAAGTAAAGGTGAGCTTGGATTATGAAAGTTTGCCTTTGCCAGAATGAAAATACAAGATTCGATAAAAACCGTTGATTTCAGCTGATTAAAGCTTTTAGAGCTGTTAAAAAGCAAAAAACAGTTGACAAACGGCCTAATTAGTTATAAATTAAGTAAGGTAGTTACCAATAAGGAGAGGTGATAGGAATGGATGCTGGCAGTAGTACGGGCATATCAGAAGACGGAAAACGAGAACGGCCTCGATGGTGCAGCGACATTTCTAGCACATCAGCTGATTTTTAATTCGTTCTGTGTTATGCCCCTACTCCTGTCTTTGAACCGGCTAATAAGCCGCCAACAAAGATAAAGGAGGGTTTGATAACCATGGAAGATTATATTTACCAAACATTGCTTCCTCTTTTAGAAGCAAAAAATTATCGTGAAATTAAAAGAATAGTATGTTATTTTAATCCCATCGATTTAGTGGAAGCTTTCGAGGAGCTTCCCGAAAATTATGTGCCGATTATATTTCGTTTGCTCAACAAGGATTTGGCTGCAGACACTTTCATTGAAATGGACACTGATATGCAGGAGCGTCTGATTCATGAATTGACTGACAGCGAATTAAAAGAAGTAGTCGAAGAACTGTTTATGGACGATGCAACAGACTTAGTCGAAGAAATGCCGGCCATGATTGTCAATCGTATTTTGAGGCAAGCCGACAATGAAACCAGAGATATTATAAATGAACTTTTACAATATCCTGAGGGCAGTGCCGGCAGCATCATGACCACTGAGTTTGTCAATTTGAATCCTCGGATGACAGCTGCGGACGCTATTAAGAGGATTAGAAGAACGGGTGTCGATAAAGAAACGATCGACACATGCTATGTTACCGATTATCATCGTCATCTGATAGGAGTCGTCAGTATTAGAGCAGTGATTTTAGCTGATGACGACGATCTGATTGTCGATTTTATGGAGAAAAACATTATCTCTGTTAAAACTTTAGAAGATCAAGAAGACGTTGCTCGGATGTTTGAGCGTTATCACTTCACTTCTATGCCTGTTGTTGATGCGGAAAACCGCTTGGTAGGTATTGTCACCGTTGACGATGCCATGGATGTTTTGACTGAAGAAACAACAGAAGATATTGCTAAAATGGCCGCTATTGTTCCCAGCTATAAGCCCTATTTAAAAGAGTCCACTTATACATTGTGGCGCAATAGAATACCCTGGTTGATGGTTCTGATGGTCTCAGCCACTTTTACCGGCATGATCATCAATAGATACGAAGATGCTTTGGCAGTCCACGTTGTTTTGACGGCTTTTATTCCCATGTTGATGGATACAGCCGGCAACGCAGGCAGCCAATCCTCCTCCACTATCATTCGCGGTCTTTCCCTAGAGGAAATAGCCTTTGCTGATTTTTTTAAGATTATCTGGAAGGAAATAAAAGTAGGTTTCTTCGCCGGTGTGACCATGGGAGTTCTCACTTTTTTAAAGCTGGTTTTATTGGATAAGCTGGCTGTGGCTGTAGCCCTAACGGTTGCTTTAACTTTGATTGCAACTGTAGTCTCAGCAAAAATTGGCGGAAGCGTTTTGCCTTTACTAGCCAATTATCTGCGGATGGACCCAGCTGTTGTTTCGGGTCCTTTGATTACCACTGTGGTAGACGCTTTTTCATTGATTATATATTTTAGATTTGCCACTGCCTTTATGGGAATCTAATCAAAAAGCTCTTTTCTGTTGATTAGAAGAGAGCTTTTTGGTTTTTTCAAGGTAAAATATTAATTGCGAATTGATTTGTATTGATTTTAAATCCGGTTCTTATTTGTACCTTTATAACACTTTTTGTATGAATCAGCAGGAGAAATTCGAGTTTATCAATTTTATTAAAAAGCCATTTCTTAACTAAAACAGAAATATTCGACACTCGAAAGGTATTTGTGGATTAATTTATACAATACCCTACAAAAATACAGAAAAGAACAAAGTTGAATTTAAAGGCCCATTGCATTGCATTTAAAAGGAATGGTGTGGATTTTGAAGAAAAAAGAAGGAAAGCTCGAACCAAAATCGAATTTAGGACTAATTAAATAGGTAAGTAACTATTTTTTTAAAAATGTAAAATGAGGAGGAATTATATTGAAACCGTTAATTCTTTTAACCGGTGAAGACGGAGTGGATATGAGATCACCCAATCCTTTTCACTTTGTCAAGCGCAGCTATGGTAACGCAGTTTCCGGAGCAGGTGGACTTGCAGTCTTGGCTTTAGAGCCCAGATTAGTCGACGACTATGTGGCAATGGCTGACGGTCTGCTTCTGACCGGTGGCGTTGACATCCATCCCGGACGTTATCAGGACGTATTTATGGACTACGACCCCAATAGTGGGCAACCGGCACCTTATGTAATCAGCGTCACCCGCGACTCCATGGACTTCCTTTTGTGCAAAGCCTTTTTGAAAGCTGGTAAACCAATCTTCGGCATAGGCCGTGGTATGCAAGTGATCAACGTGGTCTTTGGTGGAAGTCTCTATCAGGATATCGAACTTGTTATGGAATTGGATCATCCTGTAGGCCAAGATCATAAAGTTGAGATTGCTGAAGACAGCATAATTCACCGTCTCTATGGAGAAGAAATGACAGTGAACAGCTATCATCATCAAGCCATCAAGGATTTAGGCGAAGGTTTGAGAGCAACGGCTGTGGCCGAGGATGGAATTATTGAAGCTATCGAGCACGAAATCCTTCCTGTCTTTGGTGTTCAATGGCATCCGGAAACTTATAAAACCGATGATGAAGAGCTATATCACCACCATCTGACAATTTTAGAACCACCGGAAGAAGCCGATCCTGTCGAAGTTGAGCTTCAAGAAAAAGCCATTGCGATTAAAAAACCTGTTCCAGGTATCGTTACCGATGCCGATTTGGAAATACCCACCGACAATCCTATTTTCAATTATTTCCTCAACCTAGTGCGTAAAGGAGGTAATTAGTATGAGAAAGCCGGTAATACTAATCATGTGGGGCTCTTGTTTAGACAATGCCTTCACTGCTCATGGTCAGATGTTGAGTAAATCTTATGTGGCAGCAGTCACAGCCGGCGGCGGCATTCCAATTTTACCCTTAGTGCAAAACGATATTGAAGATTACGTGGCTTTGGGCGACGGTTTAATTTTGCCTGGTGCCATGGGTTATGTACCCAGACCTGAAATTGCTCGCAGCCAAGCTTTGGAACGTTATTCCAGACAGTCTCATTTTGAAAGCGAATTATATCATGCTTTTAAGAAGACGGGTAAACCTATTTTAGGTATTTGCGCCGGCTGTCAAAAAATAAATTGTGAAGAGGGCGGAAATCTGCATTTGGATTTCAGAACCATGTTTGGTATTGAGCACCATCAAGGTGTTACTCACAATATAGAAACTCTACCCGGTAGCTGGGTTAATAAATTATGGGGTACAGATTTTGCCATCAATAGCTATCATGGTTTTAAGCTGGCTAAAATCGGCAAAGATATTCGTATCACCGCTTTTTCCGAAGAGGGCATTCCTGAGTTTATAGAGCATCAAAAATTGCCCATTTATGGAGCTCAGTTCCATCCCGAACGGATGCGTGGAGATTTCCCCAATCCACCGGAAGGTCCGGATGCAGATCCTCTTTTCATCGACTTTATCAGCGCTTGCCGCCGCTAAAGGAATGAGTGATTGTTATGATTAAACCGATTATATTGATTATGTGGGGTTCCTGTTTGGATAATGCATTCAGCGCCCACGGCAATATGTTGAGTAAATCCTACGTGGCCGCCATAACGGCGGCCGGTGGAATTCCTTTGATGCCTTTGGCTCAAAACAATATTGAAGACTATGTGAAACTTGCCGATGGCATACTTTTGCCCGGCGGTATGGGCTATGTGCCCCGGCCTGAATTAGCTAACTCTTTAAAATTGGAGCGTTATTCCCGACAGTCAGATTTTGAAAGTGAGCTCTACCAGGCTTTCCGAAAGACGGGCAAACCGATTTTAGGTATTTGTGCCGGCTGTCAAAAAATCAACTGTGAAGAAGGCGGAGATTTGATTCTTGACTTCCGCAAGGAAACCGGAATTGAGCATCATTTAGGAACGACCCACGAAGTTACTTGTACTGAAGGTAGTTTAATGGCTCAGATTTACGGTGAGAAGACTGTGATCAATAGCTATCATGGTTTTAAACTGGATAAATTAGGCGAAGGCTTGACGATAACCATGTTTTCACCGGAAGGCATTCCCGAAGCCATTGAGCATGTCGGTCTGCCTATCGTTGGAACCCAATGGCATCCGGAAAGAACCCGAGGGGATTTTCCCAATCCACCTGAAGCAAAATCATCCGACCAACTCTTTTCCTGGTTTATAGAGCGCTGTCGCCAGCAGCGTTATAAATAAAAGCTTTAGAAAGCTAAAAGAAATAAGGAGGGATTCAGTCAATAGAGTCTGATTTCACTTTGTTTGTCATCATCATAAATTTTTAAAAATGGAGGAATGATCTTATGGGTTTGGTTGAAGGTAAGATATTTTCTTTTATCACCATGCTTGTTTTATCTGCCGTTACCGTTTATCTCATTTTTTATATGAGAAAAAGCGACGAACCTGTTCAAACCAGACGACTGGCGGGTCTAGATGCTTTGGACGAAGTCGTAGGTCGAGCTACCGAAACTGGCAGACCTATTCACTACAACCCAGGTATTGGTTCGATTGAAGGAGCCAGTACAGGGGCTCGTGTCTTGGGGGGTATGGAAGTATTGGGCTGGCTCAGTTTACAATGTGCCCGCTACGATACTCGCTTGATTACCACTCACTCTTCACCTTCCAGCTATGCGATAGCAAGAGAAGTTGTGCGCAATGGTTACGTGCAAGCAGGGCGACCGGAAAACTTCCGGGAAGAAGCTGCCCAATTTTTGTCCAATAACCAGATGGCTTTCGCCATGGGGGCAGTCCGCATCATGCAAAGAGAAGAAGTTGCTTCCAACGTCCTGATCGGAAGTTACGGAGCAGAAAGCTTACTCTTAGCAGAAGCCGGCAGTACTCTCGGAGCAATTCAGATAAGCGGAGATACAAACGCTTACCAATTGCCTTTCTTTATTGTAACTTGTGACTATACCCTGATTGCTGAGGAATTGTTTGCCGCCGGTGCTGTTTTAAGTAACAACCGAGACGTTTACGGTTCCTTAATCGCTCAAGACTATGGCAAAGTCGTAGCAGTTGTTATGTTGATTGCCGGTTCATTATTGGCAACATTTGGCAGCTCGGCTTTCGTCAAAATGCTTAGCTGGTAGGAGGTGCGAAAATGAAACGAACTATTCCAATTATTATTTCGATGATAGTCGGTCTGACCCTGACCTTTGATAGCTTTATACTTTTCGAGCCTCTGAATACAGTTTCAGTATCCTTGCGATCTTGGCTGGTTATTATAGCTCTGTTCTCAGTTTTAGTCGCTTCTTTAAACTTGATCTTGGTTCATATACCTCGAATCAGAAGAAGACAAGGAGAATGGATTCAAAGTTTAGTCCTGATGACCTTTATGATTGTCACTATTGTAGTGGGAATCGGCTTTGGTACTGGTAATTCCATTTACAATTTCCTTTATGACGGAATTTTAAATCCAGCCAGTACTTCGGTTAACTCACTTCTGGCCTTTTTCATCGCTTCGGCTGCTGTTAGAACATTTAGAGCCAGAAACTTGGAATCAACCTTGCTTTTATTAACAGCAATACTTTTGATGTTGGGTAATGTGACCATTGGTAGCGCTATTAGTGAGAAAATACCTGTTTTAGGTGCTTGGTTCACAAATGTACCTAACGCAACTGCTCAAAGAGGTCTAATTATTACAAGCTCTTTGGCTTTTGTCACCATTAACTTGAGAAATATTTTAGGCCTCAGCACCCAGTGGCTGGGCGGCCGAGATTAAGGGAGGGGTAAAAAATGAAACAATCAATCTTTAACCCCGACAGAAGAATTACTTATTTGTTGTTGCTTATAGTCATGATTTTCCCTTTGGTCAATCCTTTGGGAATTGCAATCAAACCGAGCGGCAATGCTCTGTTGGCCTATGATTATGCCGAAACATTGCCCGAAGGTTCCAGTGTAATTTTAATCGTCGACTACAGTATGGGTTTTACAGCCGAAATGGCTCCGCAAGCTCTGGCACTCTTAAAGCATTATGACAGTTTGAACTTCAAGCTTTTTGCAGCCACTCAGGTTCCTGAAATGGCAACTGCTTTGTCTCAAATGTTAGAAGATACCTACGGAGCTTCCGAAAAAGTTTACGGTACAGACTATGTTGATCTAGGCTACTTTGCCGGAACAGAATCTGCCGTAGGTGCTATGGGCGATAGTATCATCGATGTTTTCAAAACAGATATTCACGGAACCAGTTTAACCACCTTGCCTATCTTCCAAGATGTAGTCAAGTTGCCTGATATCGATTTGATGTATGCTGCCACCTCTTCGGGAACGATTCCCTTTATCCGTCAGGCTCATACAAAATTTGGTATGCCCATTGTTTTCTCGGTCAACGCTGTTATGGGTCCGGCCAACGTTCCTTATGTTCAAAGTGGACAGGCCGTTTCCGTCTTGGTTGGCAGTACCGGTGCCGCTGAATACGAAACCCTGATTCAATCTCCGGGTGCAGCTTCAGCAGCCATGGATGCCCAATCCTTGGCCCACTTAGTCATCATCCTGATGATAGTCTGGGGCAACATCGGTTTCTTTGTCGAGCGCAAGCGAGAAAAAGATAAAAAAGTTCAGGAGGTGTAGGCATGCAACTTAGTACAGATCCGATTATTTGGTTAGGTGCATTTGTCACTATATCAATTATTTCCTTTGTTTTCTGGAATGACAGCCCCTTTTACAAATATGTGCAAAGTGCATATTTAGGTGTTGCAGCCGGTGTTACTGTGGTCGTTGGCTATGGTAATATTAAAAACCAGGTGGTTACCCCTCTGTCCAATGGCAATTACAATATAATCATACCGGTAATTCTAGGTTCCCTTTTGATCATCCGCTTCATTCCCGGTTTAAACTGGGTGGCTCGTTATCCCGTCGCTGTTTTAGTCAGTGGTGGTGCGGGTCTGGGTTTGGCCAATACGGTCCAGGCTCAGTTTGTAAGCCAAATCAGAGCAGGAATCGTACCTTTGAATTCTTTAGATAATATAATCATGTTTGTTGGCTTGATTGCGGTCATTGCTTTCTTCTTCCTCACAGGCAGAACGACTAAGGTGATCGAAAAATTCAAATTAGGCTGGCTGACTCGTTTAGGACGTATCGTTCTGATGATCGCTTTTGGTGCTTCTTTCGGTACTACTGTAATGGGTCGAGCATCGATTCTGATCGGTCGTTTACAATTCTTGCTGACTGATCTATTAGGACTCTAGAAAATTTTATCATGAAGAGCCTTGCAGCCCCAAAGCTGCAAGGCTTTTTTAGTGCTCTTGCTTTGTTCCTTGTCTCGTTATATAATACAGGGAGCGAATTTGCTTGCAAGGAGGTTGACAATGGATATTAAAGTTTTTGAATTGAGCGGTCGCGATGGTGCCGAAAGAGTTATAAAGCCCATTATTAAAGATGAAAACCTGCATTACATGCACATGGTTTTACCTAAAGGCACAGGCTTACCTGTTCATTTTACCAATGCTGTTGTCTATATGACGGTGAACAAAGGTACCCTTTCCATCAGCTTAGCCGATGGTGAATTTAAAATTTATCCTTCCGGCTCCATTTTACAATTGCCTTATATGGTCAAAATGGATGCTCGCAACGGTGGCGAAGATGTCTTGGAACTTATAGTCATCAAGGCTCCGGCTCCATCTGAAAACCCAATTATGGCCTAGAAAATCATATAAGCTCCTTCTTAAAGATTTTTTAGCCTTTGAAGAAGGAGCTTTTTTATATAGCAAAATAACGGAGGAAGAAGATGCCTAAAATACTGAGTTTTAAAGAAAAGAAGCCGTCAATTCACCCTGAAAGCTTTGTTGCTGCCAACGCTGTTTTAATCGGCGATTTAAAATTGGCAGAGGGTGCAAATGTTTGGTATAACTGTACCGTCAGAGCAGATGTTAATTATATTCGAATCGGTCGTTTTAGCAATATTCAAGATAATTCAGTCGTTCACGTTGAAAGTCCTGAAGTAGGGCAAAATGAAAAGGGTTCACCAACAATTATTGGCGATTACGTAACAGTAGGCCATGGTTGCATACTCCACGCCTGCACTATCGAGGATTACGCTCTGATCGGTATGGGAGCAATCGTTTTAGACGGTGCTGTCATTGGCAAAGGCTCTATAGTCGGAGCCGGCGCGGTAGTTACTAAAAACACTGTAATCCCGCCTTTTTCCTTAGTTTTAGGAACGCCTGGCAAGGTTGTCAGAACTCTGCCCGAGGAATCCATTGCTGAACGTAAAGAACATGCTGAAGGCTATTGGCGTTTGGCTCAAAATTATAGATAGAATTTTTTTAGACTTGACGCTGAACTAGTTTTACAGTATATTAAGATAACAATAAATAAACCTAATGAGCAGAAGAGTAACCATGCTTTAAGCCCACAGAGAGCCTTAAGAGCTGAGAAAAGGCGTGCTTGCCCATGGTGAAGATGGCCTGTATAAGGGGATAGCTGAGGATTTTTATATCTTAGGCTATCACGGGAAAGCCCGTTATAGCTGAAGGTGAGTTTGACTCGCCTGAGGTTCAAGGAAAAATCTTTGAACGAATTAAGGTGGTACCACGATTTAGTCGTCCTTTCGTTTTTACGAAAGGACTTTTTTTATTCTGGGGTGCTAACTTAAACTTAAAATTTGTGAATTTAATTAAATTGAAGGAGGTAGTAATATGCCCGTATACAAACCCGAAACTCTGATGGTGCAAGCCGGCTATGACCCTAAGAATGGAGAAGCTCGAGTGATGCCTATCGTCCAATCTACCACATATAAATATGAATCGGCAGACGAGGTGGCTGCTTTATTTGATCTGAGTAAAGAAGGCCATATGTATAGTCGCATTTCCAATCCGACCGTTGAGGCTGTGGAAAAGAAATTGGCTATTTTAGAAGGTGGAGTCGGCGCTCTTGCTACCTCTTCCGGACAAGCTGCCACACTTTTATCCATTTTGACCATCTGCAACCAAGGTGAGCATGTGGTCGCTTTCAATAATCTCTATGGTGGCACCTATACACTTCTCACTTCCACTTTGAAAAAACTTGGCATCGAGAGCACTTTAGTTCCTTTCACTGCCTCCGACCAAGAAGTTAGAGAAGCTTTCCAGCCCAACACTAAATTGCTTTTAGGAGAGACTATCGGCAACCCTGGTGTAGAAGTCTTGGATATTGAAAGAGCAGCTAAGTTGGCTCATGCAGCTGGGGTTCCTCTTTTCATCGATAACACTTTCGGTACACCCTATCTTTGCCGACCCATAGATTTTGGTGCCGACATTGTTTTACATTCTGCCACCAAGTTTTTAGACGGCCATGCTACCAGCTTAGGAGGTTTCATTGTCGATAGCGGCAAGTTCGATTGGAATAACGGAAAATTCCCCCATTTAACTGATCCGGATCCAAACTATCATGGTTTATCCTATACGGAGAGCTTTAAAGAGAAGGCTTTTATTACTAAGGCCAGGGCAGTTTTTTTACGCGACTTTGGCACTACCATGAGCCCCTTCAATGCCTTCCTGATAAATTTAGGTATGGAAACCCTGCATCTGCGCATGCAGCGTCATTCCGAAAACGCTTTGGCTGTTGCTCAAGCCTTAGAGCAGAGCCCTCATGTTGAATGGGTCAATTATCCCTTGCTGGAATCCAACCCTTCCTACTCCTTGGCAAAGAAATATTTGCCTCTGGGAGCCAGTGGAATAATTTCCTTTGGCCTCAAAGGAGATTGGCAAAGGGGCAAAGAATTTATCAATCGCCTTAAATTGGCTACTTTGGTCGTGCATGTGGGAGATCTACGTACCCATGTCTTGCACCCTGCCAGTATGACCCACCGCCAATTGTCGCCTCAAGCCTTGGCCCGTGCCGGTATCAAGGAAAATATGATCAGACTCTCAGTGGGCATCGAAAATATTGATGATATCATCGACGACCTGCTCACTGCAATGGAAACATAGGAGGTAAAACATGCCCATTATTTTACCCCAAGGATTGCCAGCTAAAGCTGTATTGGAAAAAGAACAAATTTTTACTATGAGCGAGCAAAGGGCGGTCCATCAGGATATTCGGCCTTTGGAAATTGCTATTGTCAACCTGATGCCAAATAAAGAAGAAACCGAAATTCAATTATTGCGCATGTTATCCAATACGCCCCTGCAAGTTCGCTTTGATTTGATTAGAACAGCCAGTTATCTGGGCAAGCACACAGAACAATCTTATTTGGAAAAATTCTATAAGACTTATGATGATATCAAAGATAAGCGCTACGATGCTATGATTGTTACCGGTGCTCCGGTGGAAAAATTGGCTTACGAAGAAGTTTTGTATTGGCAAGAGCTCAGACAGATCTTGGATTTTGCCAGACGCAATGTCTATTCCACCATCTTTATCTGTTGGGCTGCTCAAGCTGCCCTCTATCACTACTATGGGTTGGATAAAACCAATCTAGAGGAAAAGATTTTCGGCGTTTATGAGTATGAAATCAAGAAAAAAAGAGTTCTCTTCAAGGGTTTCGATGATACCTTTTGGGTGCCTCAATCGAGATATTCCACCCTCTTTAGAGAAGATGTGGAGAAGATTCCGGATTTAGAAGTCTGGGCCGATCACCCTGAGACCGGTGTCAATGTTGTCACTTCTAAGGATAACCGTTTGATTTTCATCTCCGGGCATTTTGAATATGAACCTGAAACCCTTCTGCGAGAATACGAAAGAGACCTGGCTAAAGGTCTAAACCCAAATTTGCCGGTCAATTATTTTAAAGAAGACGACCCAGCCAAAGGTGTTAGAGTTCGTTGGCTGGCTACGGCAAATCTCTTTTACTCCAACTGGCTGAACTATTGTGTCTATCAGGAAACCCCTTACGATTTAAACCTCTTGTCGCGCAAGAAAGTAGCCAAATTCGGTGGCACCTCTTTATCTTCCGCTCAGCAGTTCAGCAAAGTCAAAGACATCGTCTTTTCGGCGGCAGATAGCCGCATTATCGTAGTCTCTGCTCCGGGCAAGCGTTTTGAAGAGGATAATAAAGTTACCGATTTGCTCATCGAATTTCATCGCTTGCAAAATATCCTTTTAGATGAAGACTTGGTGGAGGAGATGAGCGAAGAGAAATATGAGGAATACGTCTTCCAGAGGGATTCTGTCTTTCAGGTTATTGCCAATCGCTATCATGAAATAGTTTCCGATTTGTTTTTAGATTTTCATGTAAAACAGAAAATCGACGATGTCATGGCCAGCATGTTGGATGAGGTCGACAGAGATAAAATCCTTTCCCGTGGCGAGTATTTAAATGCCTTGTTGATGGCTGAATATTTAGGTTACACTTTTGTCGATGCTAAAGACTTTATTTTCTTCGATGAAAATGGAGAAATCGACACTTTGAAAACCTACGAGGCGATTCAAGCTCGGTTGGGTGATTTGAGCAAAGCGGTAGTTCCCGGCTTTTATGGCAGTGATCATTTGGGCAGAATTAAAACATTTGCTCGAGGTGGCTCGGATATTACCGGCTCCATCATCGCTGGGGCTCTCAACGCTGAAGTTTACGAGAACTGGACTGATGTGGATGGTGTTATGACTGCTGATCCATCGATATTCCAAGATGCGGAGAAAATAAACAGCATGACTTACGAAGAGTTGATGCTGATGGCCCAAGGCGGATCTCAAGTCTACCATCCTGATGCCATCTCTCCTTTGATGGAAGTAGGTATTCCCATCATCATCAAGAATACCAATAATCCTTTAAGTGACGGCACCTTAGTCAGCAAGGAAAGAAAGGTTTGAGTTTTTATGAGTTTGTTAAATTTAGCAGTCCTCGGTGCAACCGGCTTGGTTGGTCAAACGATCATCGAGCAGATAGAAAAAAGAGACATAGCCTATAAATCATTGAGGCTCTTTGCTTCAAAAAGTTCGGCAGGACGGGTCGTCACCGTAAACTCAGAAGACATTGTCATCGAGGAATTAACAGAAGAAGTTTTTGATGGTTCCTTGGATATAGCTTTGTTTGCTGTTGAATCTCATCTGTCGGCAAAGTTTGCTCCCTTGGCAGTGAGCTCCGGTTGCACTGTAATAGATAACTCTTCGGCCTTTCGTATGGACGAAAATATTCCTTTAGTCGTGCCCGAAGTCAATGCCGAGTTGATCAAAGACTATCACGGCATCATAGCAAACCCCAATTGCTCAACCATCCAGAGTGTGGTGGCTTTAGCCCCTTTGCGTCAATTCGGCCTCAAACGTGTTGCCTATACAACCTATCAGGCTGTTTCCGGTTCTGGGCGTGGCGGTTTAGAAGATTTGGAACGAGGTCTAAAGGGTCAAGAAAATGAATTCTATCCTCACCCTATAGCTTTCAATGTCCTTCCCCATATCGACAGCTTTTTAGCCAACGGATATAGCAAAGAAGAGATCAAGATGATCGAGGAAAGCCGCAAAATTTTAGATTTACCGGAATTAAAAGCGACGGCCACAGCAGTCAGAGTGCCTGTGCGCTATGGCCATTGCGTCGAAATGAATATTGAGTTTACTCAAGAATTTGCTTTAGATGAAGTCAGAAAAGCCTTGGAAAAAGGTACTGGTTTGAATTTGCTGGATGCACCAGGTGAAAATATCTACCCGACTCCCTTAGAAGTAGCCGGTCAGGACCCAGTTTTCGTCGGCAGGCTACGTCGCGACATCTCCCAGGAGAAAGGAATTCATCTCTGGTCGGTGGCCGATAACGTCTTAAAAGGAGCGGCTTTAAATGCTGTTCAAATTTTAGAATATCTAATTACTCAGAGATAGAAGGTGTCCCTTTCATTGCACACAGCCGGTCAAGATTCAGCTTTCGTCGGCAGGCTACGTCGCGACATCTCCCAGGAGAAAGGAATTTATCTTTGGTCGGTGGCCGATAACGTCTTAAAAGGAGCGGCTTTAAATGCTGTTCAAATTTTAGAATATCTAATTGCTCATAGATAAAAAAACATCCCCATCAGTTTAAGTAAACTGATGGGGATGTTTTTTTGTTTTCTAGCCATTGAGAAAATTTTTCAAACGATTATAGAGCAAAACTGAGATAAACGTGACGATTAAACCCTTGGTCATATTGAAGACTATGACAGCCGGCAAAAAAGCTAAAAGGGTTTCCATGGGCATAAATAATGTATACATGGGGAAAATCACATGAAGATTGATGAAATAGGCAGCTATAGTCATGATGATTGTACCAAAGGCCCCTGTAATGATACTGTTCAAAGTAGGCTTCTTTAACAATTTAATTCTAGCCGAAAGTGAGATGGAGAGAACTAGGATGCTGCCGTAGAGCAGATTGGCCAATTGACCAATACCGGCACTGGTAGTAAAGAGAAGGTGTGTCATGTTTTTTATCAAGACGACTAAGAGACCGCTGATCGGTCCATAGGCTAAACCTGCTAAAGCTGCCGGCACATCGGCTAAATCCAATTTCAAAAAGGGTGTGCCAAAAAGGGGCGGAGTTTCTATATTCATCAAGACTAAGGAGAGGGCTGCTAAAAGAGCTGTCCGCACCATATTTTGCAAAGAATTGTTTTTCACGTATTTTCCTCATTTCTAAAAAATAGCTGCCCCAAATTATAAAATCGGGGCAGCTAAAATCTAAAAATCCAACTATGCATAGTTAAATAAATTCGCTGACATAATCTTCTTTCATCCGGACTCTACCGTCGGTACCGGATTTTAACCGGTTCAGCTTTTGGCTCGCGGACTCGTGAAACTGATTGTTTCCATCACCGCCGGTGGGGAATTTCACCCCGCCCCGAAGATATAATATGAAATTGCTGTCTAAGCATACAATAAAATCCTCTTGAAGTCAAGAAGGTTTAGATAAGCTCGCGGTTGAGGAAATTGTAATAGGTTTGAGCCAAGATAGCACGAGTGGCTTTGGCCTCCGGATTGAATTTATTATTCTCATCTTCTGCTATGAGTTTTAATCCTTGAGCCAGAGCAATATAGCCAAAGTCTTTAAGCTTAATATTCTCTTTGTCGGCAAAACTGACCTTAAAGATGCCTTGAAGCTGAGCTGCTTTTTTGTAGCCAGCCATATTTAAAATACTTTTTACAACCTGAGTTTTGCTGACTATAGCTGAGGCGTCTTTTTCGTTCTTCTCAAGCAGACCTAATTGCATTGCCTGGCTATAGAGTAGCTCTTCATTGTCTAAAAGATCGGCTAGGGGAGTGCGAGCCGAGAGCAAGAAGATCAGCATTTCCTTTTGATTTAAAAGGCGGTCGGGGAAGAATCTCACGCCGGGCCAACCTATAGAAAACTCCCCTAAGGCTTTTATCTGTTTTGCTGCGAAATGCCCTTCGATATCAGAATATTCGAAGGTCAATCTTTCCTGGTTTTTTTGATCCGGATTGATCTCGCCGCTTTTAGCATCGATGTTTTTTATTGGTTTCCTTGTATCCAAGCGATAAAGGAGTCTCAGCTCATTGATGTAGCCCTGGCTTCTCAATATGGGATAAAAAGGAGAACCGGGGTCGAGGGCTGCCGGTAATTGCTGATACTGTAAGTTTATTTGCTGGGCCTCATTATAAATCTCTAAAGCTCTATCCATGGAAATAAGGTCTTCGGCCTGATCAAAAACCACATTTGCCTGCCAGTTATAGTTAAAATTATCGACTGATCCAGTTTCGCCGTTGATCTCTATGTGGAAAGTGTTGGCAGGCACAGGTATGCCATTGATCTTTTGAACATATCTATGGAAAAAAACAGGAGCTATATGCTCTGGCTTAGCAGGAGATTTTCTCTTATAAAGCTCCTTATCAGGAACCTTTTCACCGGCAATTTCTTCCAGAAAGCTTTTAGCTAAGTTTTCGGCTTCTTCTTCGCTGATATTAATTGGGTATTTACCTTGGTTAAGGGGAGGATAGAAAGTGCTTAAAGCAATTAGGGCTCCGCTCTTGCCATCTAAGGTCAGGTTTTTACGGAAGAATTGATTGGGAGCCAAAGCAGAAGGTTTGGTAAAGTTTAAAAAGGCTTTCAATTCCCCCGAATCTTTATTCAAGTCGTAGGAAAATTGGTTTAGGTCAAATTCCTCATCTATTTTTAATTTGGCCAGAGCTCTGACCTTAGCCTCTAGAACTTCTATGCTCAAAGCTCCTTCCAGTTTTTCTGCTCCGGCTAGTTCAGTTTCGGTTAGATTATGGTCTAGCATTCTGGCTCCGGTTTTCATTGCAGACATAGCCATGGAGCTTTGCTTGAGGTCTTGATAGAGTTGGTTGGTGTCTAAAAGTTCGCCGGTCTTTCCGTCGACAATCCAATTGCTTTCCGTTTCCGCTAGATAGCGCAGAACTCCCTTGTAGTGCTTTGCACTTTGGCTCTTGCTTTTATTCGCGGAATGGTTATTTTGTTCAATCAGAACATACTCTAATTTTAATAAGTTCTTTTCCTTGAGAATGGCTTGAGCTTTCTCAGAGGTCAAGCTGGGGCTGTTGTCGGGAATATCCGGTATAAGCTTGGTGTAGGTGTCGCTGCGATTAAAGGATTTGATCAAGAGCTTCTCTGCCGAGACGCTGAGATTAAATGTTAAATCACTCTTCAGGCCATTGAGAAAAATCTGACCAGTAAAATTGTAATTCTTGGACAGTATGGTCTGGCCAGTATTTTCTTCTTGTAAAAAAGCTTTTTCGTTTTTGCCCATTATATTCTCTAGAAATTTTTGGGCAACTGCTTGGGCTTGCTTTCTGCTGTGTTTAGGAAAAACCGGTTCGAAATAGGGGGAGTAGGGTGTTGGCCCCTCTTCCTTAAAATAGCGATTATACTGGTAGATTTTGCCGTCTGAGCCCGCTGTGATATTCAAGTTCTCTTTTTCTGAATCCCAAACTAATTGCCAAAGAGCTTTTAGCCCATCGTCATTTAAATCCCCCTGAAAATCTGTGTAGCTATCTTCAATCTCTATTCTGCTTTTAACCAGAGAAGTTATGTTTTTCAACCGTTCTTTCATTAGCCTTGCCTTCCTTTGCTCTCTTCATATTGATAATAATCGAATTAGATTTTGGTTTCCAATTTTAATTTTGCTCTCTTCATCTTAAATAAATAGACGGAAATTGTCAAAAAATGTTCCGTTGAATTAAATCTTCATTGAAGCTGTAAGTTGGCCGCACCCAGCACAAATCCAAAACTTTCTTTATGGAAATTTGCGTCAAGTGAGATCGTTTTTTATTGATAGCTGGGCGAACTTCAATCTATGATTAAGTTGACCTGACGTCTTTTTGTTTTGGTCTGAGCCGATCAACTTGATGATAAGATTTACCAAAGAGATTCGATTTAGCCCACAGAGATTCCACTTAGGCCCATTAGAATGTAGCTTTGAAGCAATGCGATTTAAAGATTATATTTTTTAGCCACTGCACTCAGATGATTTACGACTTCTTGACAAGTCTTGCTTCCGTAAAAAAAAGCCGCAAGTTAGCTTGCGGCTTTCAGAGATCAATTAAAGAGAGAACGAAAGAGAATGTGAGACTCAAATAAAATTGGCTTACGATAAATATTTTTTTGTGGACTTGCAGATTAGATTTAATAGATGCTAGTGTTTGATTTTTCAATTCCTTTTTATGGTTTGAATAGACTAATTTTCGTTGATTTGTTGCTGCTAGTTCTTCAGTTCCTTTTTGTGGTCTGATCTGTTCAATTTCTACTTGTAGTTTGGATAGTTTTATTTGTTGCTGTTTGCTCTTCGGTTCCTTTTCCTAGTCTGATTAAATCGATTAAATTTGATTTTTCCTTACGAGCATGTCGGTTGGATTCCATTTCTATTTGTGGTTTAGATAATTTGAATTGTTGCCCTTAGCTCTTCGCTTACTTTTCCTATTCGAATTTCTCTATAGATCAAAAGCAAGTTTTACAATTCCACCTGTATTCTGGAAAGATTGTTTTTATCTGCTTGTTGGTTATTCTTCAGAGCCACTTTGTATTCCGATTTAGTCTACATCTTCAATTCTCTTACAGTGATTTCAATTTTCTTATAGACTGCTCAAAACAGTTTTCATTGATTTGCCGCTTATTCTGCGCATTCTTCTTGGAGTCTGGTTAGGTTGATCTTTTCGGTATCTAGAACAAAGATGATGGCTCCGCCAACCACGACTTCCACGGGATAATTGGGAATAGCGCCAACCAAACCGCCTATGGTTGGTGTGGCATTCATCAGCTGGGTGCGCGCATGGCAATGGTTTTTGATTAGATCGATGACTGTGTCCACTTGTTCGTCTTCGACACCGATTAAAAGGGTTGAGTTGCCGGTGCTTAAAAAGCCACCGGTGCTGGAGATTCGCGTCGAACGAAAGTTCTTGTCCCTGAGAGCGTCGCCTAAATTGCGATAGTCTTGATCTTGAATAATTGCAACAATTAATTTCATTGCTGTCCCTCCTTTTTAGTTACTATGAGGATATGCATCAAAGTCTATGACTCTTAAGTATTCCTATAATTTAATTCTTTCCTTTCAATACTGTTTCCTTCTTTTTTCTCCAAAATTCAAAAGGTTTAATTTTCCTTTAAAGGAAAAACTCTTTGCTGAAACGAAATAAATTTTAGAGCTTTAAAAGGAGGAAGAAGATAATGGATTTATACGCAAAAGCTAAGAGTCTGCAGGATAAATATGTAGGCTATCGTCGTCAATTTCATATGCATCCGGAACCCGGTTGGGAAGAATTTGAAACGGCAGCCACAGTAGTTGAACATTTGGAGAAGTTGGGTATAGCTTATAAACGCATTGGCACGACAGCTATCGTTGGCTTGATCGAAGGAGGCCAACCGGGAGATAAGTGCATCGGTATCAGAGCCGATATGGATTGCTTGCCGATTTTAGAGCAAACAGGTGTTGAGTATGCCTCCAAGATAGAAGGACGCATGCATGCCTGTGGTCACGATGGGCATACTGCAATTCTGATGGGAGTGGCTGAGCTGCTCAGTGAAATGAAAGATAGCATTCCGGGAAAAGTTAAGCTTTTCTTCCAACCAGCTGAAGAAGGCCCGGGTGGAGCTAAGATCATGATCGAAGAAGGAGCCATGGAAGACCCCAAGGTTGATGCAGTTATTGCCTTGCATATTGCTACAGTAGATCTGCCTACCGGTCAGGTCGCCATGATGGCAGGCCCCTCCACCGGAGGAGCTCAAGGTTTGAATATAGCTATTAAGGGCAGGGGCGGTCATGGAGCTCATCCTCATAAATCGGTTGACTCCATTGTGGCGGCAGCCCATGTGGTCACAGCTCTACAGAGCATCGTCAGCAGAGAAAGAGACCCCCTAGATGCCTTGGTTGTGACTATCGGGACTATTGAAGGCGGTTATCGAGGCAATGTCATTGCTGATCGGGTTGAAATGACCGGCACTATCAGGACTTTGGAACCGGGCGTGCGTCAGGCCATCCCCGGTCAAATCGAGCGTATAGTGGCTGGAGTTTGCGAGGCTTTTCGTTGCACTTACGAATTGGATATACCTGAGGGCATTCCTTCCGTGATCAATGACCAAAGTATGGTAGATTTGGCTCAGGAATCGATTTCTTCTTTCTTGGGCAAAGAAAATGTTATCATAAAAAATCGTCCTTCCATGGGCGGTGAAGATTTCTGCTATTTTGCCCAGGCAGCTCCCGGAGTTATGTTCCAATTGGGTGCAGAGAATGCAGAAAAGAATTGCGATTATCCGGGTCATCATCCCAAATACAATTTCGACGAAGATGCAATTCCTATCGGCATGGCAGCCTTGAGTCAAATTGCCTTGGATTACTTGAAAAAATAATCGGGAGGAAAAAATGTACGATTTTATTATTCGCCAGGTTAAAATTTTAGACGGCTCTAAAGAATCAGCTTTTGTAGCGGATTTAGGCGTCAAAGGTGACGAAATCGCTGCTATTGGCGATTTAAAAGATGAAAAAGCTAAACAGGTTTTCAATGGCCAAGGCTTAGCCTTAGCTCCTGGCTTCATTGATATCCATACCCATTCAGACACGGCCCTCCTGGCTGATTACCGAGGCCAATCTCATATTCAACAGGGAGTAACCACTGAGGTTTTAGGCCAGTGCGGTGGCTCCATTGTGCCTCGCAATGAAAAGATGGCTGAACAGGCCAAAGCTATGCAGATGCGCATGGCTCCTCACTCAGAACCCTTCATGGGTTTGACTACAGAAGAGTATTTGGCTGAGCTAGACCAAAGAGGAGTTTCCCTCAACGCCGTTTTCATCACAGGTCAGGGCAATGCCCGCCAGATGGTCATGGATTATACTGACGGCCCGGCAAATCCGGAACAATTAGAGGAGATGAAAGCTATCATCCGTCGGAGCATGGAGGAAGGTTCTTTCGGTTTTTCTACCGGCTTGATTTATACTCCCAGTGTTTACGCGGAAATAGATGAGATTGTCGAATTGGCTAGAGTTGTTGCTGAATATGACGGCCTCTATTTCACTCATATTCGTGGCGAAAACGATACGGTCATCCAAGCTGTGGAAGAAGCATTGGAAATTGGTCGTCGTGCCAAAATTGCTGTGCAGATCTCCCATTTGAAAGCCATGGGACGCCATATGTGGGGCTCATCCAAAGAGATTTTGAAATTGATTGAGCAAGCTAGAGAAGAAGGCGTAGATGTCACCTTCGACCAGTATCCTTATTTGGCAGCGGCTTGTGGCCTCGATGCAATTTTACCTCCTTGGGCCAGTGTGGGTGGCAAGGCTGAAATGGTCAAGCGTTTACAAGATCCAGAATTGAAGGCTAAAATGCTTGAAAATATTCTGGCCGAAGAAGGAACGGGGGAATGGATTAGCATCTATAAAGGAGTGGGCTGGGATAATATCATGATCACCGGATTTGCTCCCGACCATTCCTTGGAAGGCAAGATGATTGCCGAAATCGCTGAGGAAAAGGGCCAAGACCCTTGGGATACCTGTTCTGAGTTGATCATCGCCAATCAGGGCAACCGAGTCAGCATAGTCTACTTTGCCATGGGTGAAGAGGATTTGGAACGGATTATGGTTCATCCCTTACAAATGGTTGGTTCCGACACAGGAGCAGTCAGCGGCTTGCCGGCACCGGGTAAACCTCACCCCAGAGCATTTGGCAGCTTTGCATCCATTTTAGGTAAATTCGTCAGAGAAAAGAAATTGTTCAGTTTGGAAGAAGCTATTTACAAGATGAGCACGGCTGCTGCTAACCGTTTAGGCTTGAAGGACAGGGGCATGCTCAAAGTGGGCTATAAAGCCGACTTGGTTTTGTTCAACCCTGATACTGTGGAAGGCCCGGCTGATTATATCGATCCTCGTCAATATGCCAAAGGTATAGAAGGTGTCTGGGTCAATGGAGTTTTGAGCGTCTGGCGGGGCGAGCACACAGGAGCTAAAGCAGGTCGTGTTTTAAAGCCATCTCGGTAAAATCAGAAGTATTAGCGCTTAAACTTTATCTACTAAGCTACTTTTATTAATACACTCTTTAGGTGCTAGCTTAAACTTAGAATTTTCGAATTGCTGAAAAAACAAATTTCTGAAATAACAATAAA
>JAAYKD010000085.1 GCA_012522585.1 Bacillota bacterium
GATCTTTGTGCCCAGCAAGGACGGGCGCAGTCACAGTCCTTTGGAATATACAAAACCCGAGCACATAGAAAAAGGCGCTCAGGTGATGATGGCAACGGTGCTGAAATTGTTGCAAAAACTCAATTAAATTCTATAACCAAGGTAGATCAAATAGATTGAGATGAATAAGGAGCCGCCTAAATCCACTAGCTTAGTCAAAGCGTGTAAAGGCACTTACTTTACTGCTAAGTCTTATAACCAAGGTAGATCAAATAGACTGAGATAAATAAAGAGCCACCTAAATCCACTAGCTTAGTCAAAGCGTGTAAAGGCACTAGCTTTACTGCTAAGTCTTATAACCTTGGTAGATCAAATAGACTGAGATAAATAAAGAGCCACCTAAATCCACTAGCTTAGTCAAATTATGTAAAGGTGCTAACCAGACTGCTGCTAAAGCTAGGACTACTATAAAGTCAATTGCTGTTTTGGCTCGATACAAAATCGCCTGAGCTTTGACCACAGTAGCAAAACTGTCCTCAGACATGGAACGATATTTCAGCCAAAAATAACCATTGACCAAAAAGCCTAAGATAGCAATGACCAAGCCAATGCGCACATCTCCTCCGGGCCGATAATTAAAAAATTGATAGAAGCCTAAGAAAAACAATACTACCCCAGAGAAAATCATTGCTTTTTTAACTGCTTTACGACTAAGGTTCTCTAATTTTTCCTGATCGAGTAAAGTTACTTCCTCTTTTTTTAATTTACGATAGACCCAATAAGAAATGAATACTGCTAAAAGCTCGGTGGTCCGTCTGAGAAAATCAGCAAACTGGGTCAAATTCCTGCTCTTCAAAGCGGAAAAACCAGTGATGAAAGGCCCCGGTGAGCTCAATAACAAGGCCGAAAGAAGTGTTTTTTCGGCCTTGGCTTCTTTTTTAGTCAGTTTATCCACTTTAACCTCCAAATAAACCCATCAAAAATATGACCAAGAAGGCTGAAGCCGCCGTGCTCAAAGGAACAGTCACTGTATCAATGCCTTTGTGAGATATGAGTTCTACCCCGGCTGCCACTGGAGCCACAATCAGGGCTAAAACAAGAGAAAATTGCCACGATAGAGCCTTATAAATAAGGGAAGTTAAAAAAACTGCCAAAGCTGTGGTAATTATCATGGCCAACGTGCCTTCTAATGTTTTATTCTTATCGACCCCGGGTAAATTAAGCTTTCTTTTGCCAATGCTTTTGCCCACTAAGGCGGCAGCAGCATCACCAAACCCCCAGGCCATCAAGGCAATTGGGGTAATGACCTTCCATTTTTGGCCTAGAAGACCCCAAAAGACTATAAACAAGGCAATCATCATAAAATTTGCTAAAAACAAACTATTCTTAATCTCACCATCTGATCTTTCAGCCAAAAAGCCTTGATAGATATTGAATCTTTCCAGAAAGCTCAAGGCAAGATAAGCAATCGCGATGAACAATGTGGAAACCCCGACTGCTATCTGCCAATTTTGACTCAAATTGATGATAACATAGACCGAAAAAGCAAAGGTCAGATGAAAAGCTTTACGAACTACTTCCGAAGGTAGTTTAAACAGCTTGGCCAACAGAGCAAAAAAGGCCAATGCTGCAATATAGTAGACGACCAAATAGAAAAAGACTTTTAAAACTTCCATCCCTACCCTCCTTTTCTCTTTTTTTGCAAAACTAGATTAGTTTTATAGCTTTATTTTAAGATATTTCAATTTCCTGACGGTTTATATCCTTAACTTCGGCTAAAGTCAAGATACCCGCCGCCGCTAAAATCAAGATTGTACCTAAAATTGTCTTAAAATTAAAGCTCTCTTTAAAGACTAAAACGCCCCAGAAAATGCTGGTCAAAGGTTCGAAGGTGCTGAGCAGGGCCGTGTTTTGAGGACCGATAAACTGCACCCCCTGTTGGAACAAGATAACAGCCCCTACCGTTAAAGATAGAGAAAAGATAATGGATAAAAGCCAAGCCATTGGGGTCAGATTATAGGTAAAACTCTTAGTCAGTAAGGCATAAACTAAAACCAAGACGGAGCAAAAGAGAGCATTGTAAAAGCTAAAGCGAAAGGGATTCATCTTGCTCAAGCCACTTTTATCCAAATAGACTATATA
>JAAYKD010000086.1 GCA_012522585.1 Bacillota bacterium
CGTGCAAATCGGGGACAGTCCCCGATTTGCATCGAGCTGACTATATATGCTCCAGCTTGGTGCCTTTGGCACAAGCCGGAGTTGCGGAACCGGCACGTTGTGCCTAAGTTCCTTATAGACAGTCTCTCTTTTGCATAGGCGAGATGGAATGTAGAGATTGCTTGCAATCTCCAAGGACTGAACCATCATTCTTGCTTTAGTGGTGATGTAGCGAATGCTATGCATTCGTCAAGTCTGTCCCCACGTATCAGCTCGCCTTACCCATATTAAAACGGCTGCAATGCGACTTCGAGATAAGGCTTGCGCAATGTGATACAATGTGTTACAATCAATTTGAGAAAGGAGGTATTTTTATGAGCACTATAACTGTTAGGTTAAACAATGAGGAAAAGAAGATTTTTCAAGAATATGCAAGATTTAAAAATAGCCCTCTATCAACTTTGATGAAAGAAGCCTTAGAAGAGAAGATAGAAAATGAAATTGATTTAAAAGCAATTTTAGCCTATGAAGAAAGACTTGAGAACAAAGAGGTCGAATATATTAGTTTTGAAGAAATAAAGAAAAGGCTAGAAGTTTAAATGAAATATAATGTTTTCTTTGAAAAGAACGCGGATAAAGATTTAAGAAAATTGGATAACACTCAGCAAAGAATTATTGTCAATTGGATAGATAAAAACCTAGTTAGGAGTGAAGATCCTCGTTTGTTGGGCAGACCTTTAAAGGGCAATCTCAAAGAATATTGGAGATATAGGGTAGGCAATTATAGAATAATTGCTGAGATTAATGATGCGGAAATAAAGATTCTGATAATCGGAATAGGACACAGAAAAGATGTTTATAAAATGCCCTAAAATCACCTAAAAGTAGGTATAATGAAAAGTCTTAAAAAAAGGATTGAACTATTGAATGAATATATATTTAGATAACTGTAGTTTTAATAGACCATTTGATGATCAAACTCAACTAAAAATTAACCTTGAATCTCAGGCTAAATTATTTATACAAAAGCAGATAACATTAAAAAAATATGATTTGGTATGGTCATTTATTCTCGAGTTTGAAAATTCCAAAAATCCATATGAAATTAGACGACACACTGTCTTAAAGTGGAGAGATTTAGCCACTATTAAAATTCAGTCAAACCAAGAAATTGTTGAATATGCTGAGGGCTTAAATAAAATAGGTGTAAAGGCAAAGGATGCACTTCATATAGCAAGCGCAGTTTATGGTAAAAGTGAGTATTTTATTACAACAGACAAAAAATTATTAAATTTAAAACTCGATGATATAAAGATTTGTAGCCCTATAAAATTTATAAATGATACGGAGGGATAAATATGAAAATGGATGCGGTTGTGAGACAGGAAGGCATGGAAGCCTTAATTGAAAAATTAGGAAAAGTCGATGCCGAAAGATTTATATCCTTAATTATAAAAGAACCTTTTGATTATACAAAATGGCATGAGAGCTTATTTGAAGGTTTAACAGTTAGAGAGTTAAGTGAAAAAGCCATGGACTATGTAGAGAAAAAACAAAAATATTGATAACACACAGCGAGTGCAACTACCGATGCAAATCGGGGACTGTCCCGGTTTTGCATCAAACTTAAACGGCATTGAACGTATCACGCGTTCGATGCCGTTTAATTATTTTCCGCTCTCTATCCACAACGCTTCCTATCTCCTACCCCCAGTGTGCTCCATCCACTAACTAACCTCTTGTTTTTTGTCTTATTTTAAAGGAAAAACAACAACTTATGTGGTAATAATCAAATAAGGTGTATTGTAACAAAAACACCACTGAAATATAAAACATTCGATCCTAATTTAAATCTTGTAAAATATATTCAAAGACGGAGGCCATTATGATAACTTCTGAAAGCATTAAAAAGCGTTTGTGGGATGGTGCTAACGAGCTAAGAGGCTCGATGGACGCCAGCAGATACAAAGACTATATGCTGGGGCTCATGTTCTATAAGTTTTTGAGCGATAAAACCCTCGAGACCTTTCGAGCCCTTGCCCGCTTAAACCAAAACAACGAAAAAGATTTGCTCTTAGCCTACAAAGAAGCCCATCAAGAGTATGGTGCTAGCTTAGTTCAATCAATCCAAACCGTTTTGGGCTATTATGTAAAGCCAAAGTATCTCTATCAAGTTTGGATAGAGGATATCAACTCTGGTAATTTTGAAGTGCAAAAAGTTACCGACAGCCTCCACGAATTCGAACGTTCAATCTCAGTTGAAGAGGGCACCAGCGACTTCAAAGGCCTCTTTGCCAGCTCCACGATCGATTTGACAGACACAGCCCTAGGCAGCAATTTAAACGAACGCAGCCGCAATATTCAAGCGCTTATTATGCTCTTTGCCGACTTGAACATGGTGGCTTTGCAAAAGAGCGATATACTCGGTGACGCCTATGAATATCTCATAGGTCAATTTGCTATGGAATCAGGGAAAAAAGCCGGGGAGTTCTATACCCCTCATCAAGTCAGCGAAGTTATGGCCCAGATAGTCGCCAAATCATCTAAAATAACCCAAATCTACGACCCAACAGTGGGCTCCGGTTCACTCCTCTTAACTGTGGGCAAACATTTAGACGGTGATGACCAAAAGACCCTCCACTACTACGGTCAAGAGAAGAATACCGCAACCTATAACCTAGCTCGCATGAATTTGCTACTTCATGGCATTAGGCCAGAGAAAATGACCATGCGCAACGCCGACACCCTAGCTCACGACTGGCCGGAAGACCCAGAACGGCCAAACGAAGGCGTATTATTTGACTCGGTGGTCATGAACCCCCCATATTCATTGAAAAACTGGAACAGAAGCGAGCTCAAAGTCAGTGACCCCCGCTTTGAAATAGCAGGCATACTGCCCCCCGATTCTAAAGGCGATTTCGCTTTCCTTTTGCACGGGCTCTACCACTTAAGAAAAGGCGGCACCATGGCCATCGTCTTACCCCACGGGGTCTTGTTTAGAGGCGGAGCCGAAGGGGAGATCCGCAAAAGACTGATTGACCGCAACCATATCGACGCGGTGCTAGGCTTACCCAGCAACCTTTTCACCAATACAGGCATTCCTGTTACAGTTTTAATCTTAAAAAAGGACAGGCAAATGAATGAGCCTGTTCTGATTATAGATGCATCCAACGAGTTTAAAAAAGAAGGCAAGCAAAATGTGCTACAAGAAAAACACATTGCCAGAATAGTAGATACTTACTTAGAGAAAAAAGCCCAGGCAGGTTATAGCGCCTTAGCAACCAGGGAAGAAATTTTAGCCAACGAATATAATCTAAACATCCCCAGATACGTTATGCCCAAGTCAGAAAATATCGAACACGATGTTGACGCCCATCTTTTAGGCGGTATCCCCAGCAAAAACATTGAAGAACTTACAATACTAAATAAAATGGCTAAGGATATTCTCAATGCTAATTTAAAAACAAAAAGGCCTAACTATTTAGAACTGACCAAAGACATTGAAGCATTGAAAGAAGAAATTCTCGCCAGCAACAAAATTACTTCATTGGCCAACCAAGTCACAGAAGCAACAGAAAATTATATCAAGCAATACTGGCCTATAATCGTCGAGGCAAACTCTAAAACTAATATAAGAGAATTGATGGACGAAATGCTAGTCAGCATCAAAGAGCTTTTGTCTGGCTTCGATTTCGTCAGTGAATATGACGGCTACCAGGTAATTGCAGAAATTTGGCAAAACTTTTTGCTGGAAGATATAGAACTGATCAGCCAAAGTGAATTTTACACTGTGGCTCGAACTAAAATGCCCAAATTTATAACAAGAGGTTCCGGTGCAAATAGGCGTGAAGTCCAAGAAGGTTGGTTAAGCAGCCTGATCCCTAACGAGCTCATAATTAAACATATATTCGCAAGTGAAGCCCAAAAAATCGAGCAGCTCAAGCAAGATCTTGCCGAAACAGATTCAGAGCTAAGCGAACTAGTCGAAGCAGCTAAAATTGAAGACTCGGAAGAATACGATGTTTTGTTTGAGTGCATAGCAAAAAATAAAGATGATGAACCCGGCAATTCCTTTACAGCTAAACAAGTAAAAGATGAGCTTAAAAAAGTTAAAAAAGCCACGGCTGAATTTGAACTGATTAAAAAAGTGGAAAGACTTTTAGATGATAAATCAAAATATGCCAAAGAAATAAGAGAAGCCGAAAAAGCACTAACGGAACAAGTTGAAAACATAATACCCAATTTGACCGAAGAACAAATAGATTTGTTAGTCTATGAAAAATGGTTTGGTGCTTTGTTAGATGACATGGTTAGACTAATCAAAAAACCATTAGAAGCTGAGCTTGATATACTAAAACTGCTAGATGAGCGCTATGGCACTACCCTTGAAGATTTGGATAAAGAGTATAAAGAGCTGGAAGCAGAGTTTGAAAGTATGTTAGCTGAACTGGTGGTGAGGGAATGAGAACATTAGTGCCAAAAAGGAGATTTGCGGGGTTTAGTGGTGAGTGGGAAGAGAGAAAGTTAGGGGAAGTAACTAGTTATTTAAAAGGATTTGCTTTTAAGTCTCAGGATTATAGGGATGAGGGAGTGCGTATTATCAGATCCTCAGATTTGTTGGCTAGTGATATTGAAGTAAATAGTAACAATATATACATAGATGAGCAATTACTAGAAAATTTCAAGGACTACAAATTGAATAAAGGAGAAATAATTGTTACAACTGTAGGATCCAAATCAGAGATGAAGGATTCAGCTGTTGGTAGAGCTATATTTGTTAATGATGATAACATAGGATTGCTTAATCAAAACTTAGTAAAAATTTCAACTAATAGAGATAGCAATAGCTATTTTGTTTATCACAATTTACTAAGAAAAAAGTATTCCGAATTTATTGGAACAATAGAAAGAGGCAACGCAAATCAAGCAAACATTACAATAGCGGAACTATTGGGTTATGAAATACTTGTCCCAAATTTAGAAGAACAAATAAAAATCGGTAATTTCTTTTCCAATTTAGACAACCTAATTAGCCTCAACCAACAAAAGTTGGACAAATTGAAAGCTACAAAGTCAGCCTACTTGTCAGAAATGTTTCCTCGTGAAGGTGAGCTTTACCCGAAACGCAGATTTCCAGGTTTTACAGAACCGTGGGAGGAGAAAAAAATGAAAGATATTTTCCCAGTAATTCAAAGTGGAAATAGGCTCCCAAAGGTTTTAGTAGAAAAGGGTGAAATTCCATATGTTATAGCAACTGTTGAGAACAATGGAGTTTTAATGGAAATAGATAAAGAAACATTGGATTACCATGGTAACGAAATGAAACTATTTAAAGTACCAAGTATAACTTTTTCTATTGATAATCCTGAAGCTATTTTTTTACAAGAAAAATCTTTTTTTGCATCAAATATAATGAGAGTATTAAATAATCCCTCTCTAAACAGCTATGATTATTTATTTTTCTTGGAAATATTAAGAAGACTAACTTCAGGATTTGATTGGTCAGTGAAATTTAGCGGCCCTGTGGTTTTAGAACTAGATATAATGGTCCCTACAATTAATGGCAAAGAGAAAATCAATTATAAGGAAATCAGAAAAATCGGTAATTTCTTCTCCAATCTCGATTCACTGATATCCGCTCAACAAAACAAATTAGAAAAATTAAAAGCTCTAAAGCAAGCTTATTTAGCAGAGATGTTCGTTTAAATTCCATAGGAAAGGAGGCGTATATATGTCTAACAGCAATAAAAATGTGTCTGAACGAAATTTCCAAGAGAGATTCGTTCGCGAATTAGAAAAATATCGCTGGGTGGCACCGGACGAATTAAACGGCAACATCCAAAGAGTCACCGTAGATGATTTAATCAACAACTGGCGACACGAGCTAAACCGAATCAACAGCGACATGCTAGAAGGTGTTCCTTTAACAGATACAGAGTTCGGGCAAGTCATGGTTAAGGTCAACCAAATAGCTAACAGCTTCGAAGCTGCTAAGGTGCTGGCTATGGAAGGTTCCATTGGCAAAATAGATGGCATTTACCGAGATGACAACCCACAAGTCAGCCGCCAACAAATAACCCTGACCATTTTTAAAAAGGCTCAGGTTAGCGGCGGTGACTCGAGCTATACCATTGCTCGTGAAGTCAGCACAGCTAATGGCAATCGCTTCGATATTATTATGCTGATCAACGGCTTGCCTTTAATCAATATCGAGCAAAAACGAGCGGATAAAAGCCTAACAGAAGCATTCAATCAGTTTAAAAGATATTATTTTGCTGGAGAATACACCAATAATTTCATGGCCTTTTCCCAAATGATGGTCATAACCTCGGAAGTGGCAACAAGATACTTTGCTACACCCAAGACTATTGGCGATTTTAATTTGAAATTTGTTTTTGGCTGGGCAGATAAAGACAATAAACCAATCAACGATTGGCGGGAAATAGTTGCTACTCTTTTGAAAATACCTATGGCCCATCAGCTGGTTGGCGATTATCTGATCATCGATGAAGCGGCTGACGAAGAAAACCGCAGGCATATGATTATGCGCCCCTATCAAGTTTACGCCTTGCAAGCGGTGGAATTAGCGGCTTTTGGCTTGGATAACGAAGATAGAATCCCCCATGGTGGCTATGTTTGGCATACCACTGGTTCGGGTAAAACCATCACCAGTTTTAAAACAGCCTTGTTTTTATCGACACGTGGCGGTTTTGACAAAGTGATTTTTCTGGTGGATAGGCGAGAGCTGGACAGTAAAACTAGCGAGAGTTTTAAAGCTTATGCGGCTTATGAAGCGGTTTCTGTTGACGATACTGCCCATACTTCTCAGCTGAAGCGACAGCTCTTTTCCAGTAAGCGGGGCATAGTGGTAACCACCACCTTTAAACTGAATATTCTGGTCAAAGAACTGATGGAGGCTGAAGATAACGGGCTTGCAGACAAAAAAATAGTCTTCATTATTGACGAAGCTCACCGCACAACCATGGGCAGCATGATGGTCAACATAAAGACTTATTTTAAGAAAAACGGACTTTTCTATGGCTATACGGGCACACCTTTGTTCGACGAAAACCCAGCTAGGGGCATGGTCAATCAGAAGAGTGAATTGATCGACACTACGGAAAAACTATTCGGGCCGGAATTGCATAAATACACGATTGACCAAGCTATTGCCGATGGCAATGTGCTGGGTTTCAATGTAGATTATTTAAACACCGGCGAGTTTGTTAGTTACGACGAATTGCGGGAGAAAATATACCAGGAAATAGAATTGGAAAAGCCTGACCTGGCTAAGCAGGAACTAGAACGTTTGGTCTATGGTTGGTCGGAGCTGGAAGTGGAAAAAGAAGCAGTTAAAAGAGGGCTGCTGGTCTATCACGACGAAACCCATATTCCTAGGGTTGTCGAGCGCATTTTAGAAAATTGGGATGTGCAATCAAAAGGCAGAGTTTTCAATGGTATTTTAACAGTTGCTTTGAAGAAACGAGCCATAGCCTATTATAAGGAGTTTAAGAAGCAGTTAAAGGGCGTCGAAGACCAAATCAATATTGCTTTGACCTTTAGCTTTGGCTTAGATGGCGAGAAAGAGATTGTTCCCTTAGAAATAATAGAGATGATGTTCAAGGACTATGCTGAGTTTACCGGTATAGAGTTTGCTTGGGGCGATGCCAGAAGAGGCGAAGATGCCTATTTTGAAGATTTAGCGGCTCGAGGAACCAGAGGGGGTAGTGGCCGAAATTCTAAAAATATTGACCTGATTATAGTGGCCGACCAGCTTTTGACCGGCTACGATGCCAAATACTTGAATACACTTTATGTGGATAGAGGGCTGGCACTCCATGGTTTGATTCAGGCTTATTCAAGGACCAATAGAATTCATAATCGGGATAAGGAGTTTGGCTCTATTGTCAATTTCATGTATCCTAAAATCACTGAGGAACAAGTGGACATAGCCTTAAAACTCTATGGTAGCGGCGGCACGAGTTCGAGAGTTATAGTGGATAATTACCCAACTGCCGTGGCAAAACTGGCAAATTTGATAGGCGAAATGATAAATACACTGCCCGAACCTACCGCTTGGGAGACTTTAAAAACAGATACAGAAGCAGAGACATCTTTCATTAGTACTTTTACTGAAGCAGCCAACCAGTTGGGGATAGTTATGCAGTATTATGAGTATGCTTGGGACGATGAGCGTTTCCATATAGATGAGCACACTTGGAAAAGATATGTCGGTGCTTATAAGAATTTGACCTATGCTGAGGTAGAGCAAATAGAAATTCCCGCTATTCCCTTAAGAGGGCAGACAAAACTGGCAGCGACTCAGTTTATTGACGATAAACATATCTTAAGCTTGATTGGCTCGAAAATAAAAAGGGAAAAGGGAATCAAAACTGTAGACGCTGAAACCCTCAGGCTGATTTATGAAGAAATACAAGAGCTCAGGGATCTGGGTCAGGCAGAGCAAGCGAAATTGGTCAAAGAGTTTGTTGATACAGAGCTCTTGACTGGGCGAATCAGCGATGAATTGGAGTTTGACCAGGACTTTGAAAACTGGAAACAGGCCAAGATTTACAAAGGATTAAACGAATTTGCTCAAAACTGGGGCTTAGATGTCAGAGTGTTGGCGAAAGCATTGGAACAATACGACCCCAATAGGCGAAATGTTATACCCTATGTAGACGAGATCCAAGAAAGCATAGACTTTAGCAAAGCAGAAAACCAAGAAGCCGGAAATCAACTGGCCCACACCATGTATCTGCTCAACGAAAAAATCCCCCAATACCTCCGCGAGAAAAAGCAAAAATACGAATAAGAATCAAGGACTAGGCTACAATGAGACCGCCGTGCAAAACCGGGACAGTCCCCCTTTTGCATACCTTCTATAGAAGCTTTGCAAATCGGGGACAGTCCCGGTTTTGCATTTTTTTTCAATTTCTTGTAATGAATTTGGGAAAAAAGGTATTGCTATGAGTATGTTTAGAGTAACGTTGAATAATGAGGAAAAAGAGATCTTCCAAGAATATGCTAGATTTAAAAATGTTCCTTTCCAATTTTGATGAAAGAAGCGCTAAAAGAAAAGATGGAAAATGAAATTGATTTAAGAGAGATATTAACCTATGAAGAAAGATTTAAGAACAAAGAGCCCGAATATATTAGCTTCGAAGAAATAAAGAAAAGGCTTGAAATTTGATTAAAAGTAAAGAGTTTTTTAGATAAGAATGTAGCTAAAGAATTAGAAAAATTGGATTTAACTCAACAACGGATTATTGCAAATTGGACAGATAGAAATTTAGTAAATAGCCAAGATCCTTGATTATCGGATAAGCTTTTAAAGGGTAATCTCGAAGATTATTGGAAACAAAGGGTTGGCAATTATAGAGTAATTGTCAAAATAGATGATACTGAAATAAAGACATTGATAATTGGAAAAAGACAAAGAAAAGATTTCTATAAAAAGCCCTAGCAGTAGGGTGTTTTTAGTAGAGAAATACTTTAATAAGTGATTACTAAATTTGCAAGCATATTAGTGGGCTAAACAAAGCAAATTTGTCCCAAAAGATAGACATCTGTCCCGGAGTGTGATATAATAAATATGATTATAGGAGGTGAACTGTTGTGAAAAAACAAAATGTTATTAACTTAATTAAGTACCATGTTGAAAGAAACGAAAACGCTTTTAGGAACGAAGCTATAAGTATAGCAAGGTATTTTGATAGTGTTGGCGATGAACAGTTAGCTGAATACATTATGAGTATGATTTCTGAATCAAACTTATATACTCCACAAAGTAGTGATTTTGAAAGTGAATTTTTAAAGCAATTAGATATTAAAAACCCAGAACCCTTAAACTTACCTTTAGAAATTTCAAAAGATCTAAAAGGGATTATTAATGCTGTAAATCACAATGTAGGAATTAACAAATTTCTCTTTGAAGGCTTACCGGGAAGTGGGAAAACGGAAGCGGCCAAACATGTCGCACGCTTACTTAATAGAACATTATTCTATGTTGATTTTGAAAATATAATTGATAGTAGGTTAGGTCAGACTAATAAAAACATTTCAGAAGTTTTTACTGAAATAAATAGGCTTCCTTATTCAAATAAGGTGGTTGTTTTGTTTGACGAGATAGATGTTATTGCATTAGATAGAATAAATACAAATGACGTACGCGAAATGGGTAGGGCGACTTCTATGATTTTTCGGGAACTTGATAGATTAACTGATTTGAATAAAGATATTGTTATAATTGCAACAACAAATTTGTACCCGTTTTTTGATAAAGCATTCTCTAGGCGGTTTGATGCAATAATTAATTTCAATCGTTATAGTCAAGAAGATCTAATCGAAGTTGCTGAATACTATTTTTCTTCCTTTATAAAGAATTTTCGGGGTATCTCAAAAGATACAAGGCTGTTTAAAAAAATACTTAGATCAGCAGAAAAACTGCCATATCCGGGTGAACTAAAAAATATTATAAAATCATCCTTAGCTTTTAGTGATACAGATTTTGAATTCGATTATTTGAGAAGGCTTTATAACAATATAATCGGGAATCTTGAACAAACTGAGATTCACCAATTACATTTAAACGGTTTTACCGTGCGTGAAATAGAAAAATTAAAAGGAGAATCTAAAAGTAGTATCGCTAGGAAATTGAGCAAGGAGGGGGATTAAAGTGAACAATGTATTAGAATTGAAAGGTAAACGCTTTGTTCAAGCTTCTCGGGCTCAAGGCGGGGGCAGTATTTATATGAATGGCAGAGTTTGTGTTTCACTTGAAAAACTGGAAAGATTAAGTGAACAATTAATACAGATCGAGAAATTCTGGAGAAAAGAGGAAAGACCTTTTGAGGGTATCTTAATTAGTGTTTATTACAATAAAATTGCAGCTAAAAGTAATCGGATAAAAGGTTTGTTTAAAGGGATTAAATCAAATTCGGCGATTGTCGGTGCTAGATTTAATAATGAAAAAAACAAGCATATAATTACCTATTTCTTAGATATTGGTGATTTAAATAAAAGTTTAGATTTGCTTTTAAAGGCGGGTGTTATTCTCAAGAATCAGTTTCAAGGGAAAATAAGCAAAGTGATTTTCGATGATAATAATATAATTGATAGAATTTCATTTGGTAAATATTCTATGAGTAAAACAGCTTTTAAACAAGTAATAGCGGACATCTCCTACATTGATCGTTTCGAGGTTGATATAGCAAGCTTACCATTAAATCAAAGTATAATTTCCTTGTATAACACGAGAACTGATACAAAAATACTATTCGAGAATTTGGGAATAGATGTTTTAGCAAGCAGGATATTAGATAATCAAACAGTTTTTTTAGATGAAAATCAATTGAAGATACTGTTTGAAAAAGCCCCTTACCTGGTTTCAACAGCAACTGAGGATTTATCGGAATTATCTCCCACAGATTTTATAGAAAAACATGACGAAAGTTTATTGACAATTCCTTCTCCGAGTATTGAGCCTACTATTGGTGTTATAGATACTTTGTTTGATGAACAAGTCTATTTTAGTGAATGGGTAGAATATCACGATATGGTGGATAAAAATATTCCTAAAATTCCAAAAGATTATCGGCATGGCACAGCAGTTTCCTCAATAATTGTGGATGGTGCTAGGTTAAACTCATGGTTGGACGATGGCTGTGGTAGGTTTAGAGTTCGTCATTTTGGAGTTGCTATTGGTTCGACTTTCTCATCTTTCACGATTATAAAACAGATAAAAGCTATTATAAGTAAGAATAAAGATATAAGGGTCTGGAATATTTCATTTGGAAGTGATCAAGAGATAAACGATAATTTCATTTCAGCAGAAGCTGCTGTTTTAGATCAAATACAATACGAAAATGATATTATTTTTGTTATAGCAGGAACCAATAAGCCAAGCGAAAACATCGTTAAAATCGGTTCTCCAGCTGATTCTATTAACAGCGTTGTAGTTAATTCTGTGACTAAAAATGGATTGTCGACAAAGTATTCGAGAAAAGGTCTTGCATTATCTTTTTATGCAAAGCCTGATGTCAGCTACTATGGTGGAAGTGAGGAACAATACATTCGAGTGTGTGAGCCTTTAGGTGAAGCACATGTTGCCGGGACTTCATTTGCTGCTCCGTGGATTGCCCGCAAACTTTCATACTTAATTGATATTTTAGGGTTGAGTAGGGAAGTTGCAAAAGCTTTAATTATAGATGCTGCAAGGGGTTGGAATGAAAAGCCAACTCCGGAAGAGGTTGCACTTTACGGTCATGGCATAGTACCTATTCGAATAGAGGAGATTGTTCAAACAAAAGATGACGAAATAAAGTTTTTGGTTTCTGATGTAAGTGAAAAATGGAACACATACTCGTATGATTTTCCAGTTCCACTTAAAAATGATAGGTATCCGTATATCGCAAGAGCCACTATGTGTTATTTTCCACTTTGTAATAGAGCACAAGGCGTAGATTACACTAACACAGAATTAAATCTCCATTTTGGTAGGATAAAAAATGATGGTAAGATGTATCAAATAAATGATGATAAACAGAATCAAGACGATGATTTGTTTAGCGAGAAGCACTATCTTTTAGAAGGTGAGGCAAGACTCAAGTTTAGAAAATGGGATAATGTGAAATATATTGCTGAAAGGCCTAAAAATAGAAATCAGCCCAAAAAATCATATGACAATAAAAACTGGGGTATGGAAATTAAAACTAATAATCGATTAGACCCTAAAGATGGTGTGGGTGTACGTTTTGGAGTTGTTGTTACATTAAAAGAGATTAATGGTATTAATAGAATTGATGAGTTTGTGAGAAGTTGTTATTTAAATGGATGGTTGGTTAATCAAATAGATATTGAACAAAAAATAGATATTTATGAGAAGCTAAACGAAAATATAAAATTTGATTTATAATAGTTAGGTCAGTTAAGTATTACAACTGTTCGTGAAATAAGATATGCATGTATTTTTTCAGCTCTGTAATAAGTATCATTAGTCTTTCAAACCTAAAGATTAGATTTTTTTGATTACTATATTATTAAGATAATGAAGAATCAACCTTGAGTTCTATCTTTATGTTACTAGGTGAGCCCTGTCTTTAAAC
>JAAYKD010000087.1 GCA_012522585.1 Bacillota bacterium
GCAGATCTTAATCAGCAACTTCAAGAGACAAACTGGGAATTAAACCAAATTAAATCGAGTAAGACGTGGAAAGTTGCGATGCTTCTTCGGAAGACAAGAATGAAACTTGTGCCTCCAAACTCCAGGCAAGCTAAGTTGGCAAGAAAAATGTATTATTTTGTTGTTGGCCAGAAACGTAGACTTGGTAGCAGAAAGCAATTCGGCGATCTAAAGGATATCAGAATAGTAAAACATCATATTTCTTATTCAGACCCTGTGCCGCAACACAAGGACCCAATTGATATTATTATATGTGTACACAACGCATTAGAACATGTCGATCGATGCCTGCATTCAATCCTAGAATACACGACACCTCCTTACCGAATTATTCTGGTTGATGATGGCAGCGATTCACCTACGGAGGTCTTTCTAAAGGAAATTAAAGCGAAACATCCAGATCTAGTCTTAATTAGAAATGACGAGGCTAAGGGATACACATTTGCTGCAAATATTGGGATGCGCAAATCGACTGCTCCCTTTTTAATTCTACTGAACAGCGATACCCAGGTCACCCGGGGTTGGGTCGATCGTCTTTATCGTGCTATGCAACTTGACAACTCGATCGCTGTTGTTGGCCCATTGGCTAACACGGCATCATGGCAATCCATACCTCGGTTGTCTAATAATGGGGATTGGGCAGATAATCCTCTTCCTGAGGGGGTGACTGTTGAAAAAATGGCTGATTTGGTTGCAGAATACTCAGGATATCTTTTTCCTGAAGTCCCACTCTTGAATGGTTTCTGTATGATGATCCGTCGTGATGCAATAGACAAGGTCGGATTATTTGATGAAAAGACTTTTGGGCAAGGGTATGGCGAAGAAGATGATTTTAACCTGAGAGTTGGATATGCAGGTTTAAAAAAGGTCGTAGCAGACGATACTTACATCTATCATGCCCAATCCAAAAGCTATTCATCTGAAAAAAGGATGCGTCTTTCCGCGATAAGCGGCGATAAACTGAAGAAAAAGCATGGACTAGAAACGATAGAATCAGCAGTAAGCACAATGCATCCTAGTCGGCTTTTTGAAGGTATCCGATCTAGAGCAAGTGTCATGTTTGATCGGAGTGATACAATCGAACGTGGAAAATCAGCTTTTCAAGGCAAAAAGGTATTGTTCGTCTTGCCAGTCATGGATGCTGGGGGAGGGGCAAACGTTATTTTGGATGAAGCGTTGTGCATGCAAAAAATGGGAGTTGATTTGCACGTCTTCAATTTGCCTGAATATAAAGATGGTTTCCTTCAAAGTTACAAACACAGCTCCATTCCATTTGTGTTTGAGAGTGCTCAAAAGCTTGCTGATGTAGCCAAGAATTACGACGCAGTAATTGCCTCTGCACATTATTCTGTGCCTTGGTTCAAGCCCTTGGAATCACTACAGCCAAAAACAAAACTCGGTTACTATATTCAAGGTTTTGAAGCGCTGATTTATCCTGAAGGTTCACCTGAAGCTAAGGTGGCAATTGAGTCTTATACATTGATCGATGGGATGATTGGTTTTACAAAGACCAGATGGACCAAAGAACAGATCAATCGTTTTGCGCATTCTGCCCCCGAGGTTATCGGAATAAGTGTCAATATTGACTTGTTTAGACCGCGACTAAATCGACCGCTTGGTGCAAAACCTATACATATCGCGGCCATGATACGACCTGCCTCTCCATACCGAAATCCTGAATTTACTGCTAGAGTATTAATGGAAACAAAGAAAAAATTTGGCTCTGAGGTAGAGATTACTTTGTTTGGGGCAAACGATGTAAATGAAATTGTTCCAGCTCATCTTTTAGATTTTGAATACCGAAAACCTGGAAAGCTTACCCAACTTCAAGTGGCTGATTTGATGTCAAATTTAGACATTTTCACAGATTTTTCTTCACACCAGGCTATGGGATTATCGGCATTGGAAGCAATGGCATCCGGGGCAACAGTGATAGTTCCTGAGAATGGTGGCGCAGTTGAATTTGTTAACCATCGTAAAAACGGTTTTGTAGTAGACACAACCAATTATGAGAAGTCCTTTAAAGCATTATCGGAAATGGTTGAAAACCACGAATTGCGAAAATCGATGCAAATAGCTGGGATTAACGACGTGTCAAGGCTGTATCCTGAGCGATGCGCTTATAACATATTGGAACTCCTTTTTGGGGAAGGACATCATGAACCTAGTTAAATCAAAACTCTCTGCACATTCAGAATCAGAAGAAACGGATGAAAAAAATGGTAAACGAGGAAGTTGTTCAGATGATTTGTTGTATGTTGATCAATCGAACCCCGTGAATGTCCATGGAAAAAACAGAAAAAAGACAGTTTTAAACAATAAAAGTAATCAAAAGTTTGACAATTTGCCATTTATCGCTTTACTAGTGGTATTTATTATTACTAGCACTCTAATTGCGATCAATTTACGAGAGGGTATCGCACCGGATGAGGCTGCTCACTTTGCTTTCGCCAAGTATTTTTCAACCACGCTCGGTTTGCCCAAAGATACCCCTGAGACTGTAGCTATTGGATGGCAAATACAACACAATCCATTTCTGTATCATTGGATTACCGGCAGGGCAATCCAGGTTTTAAGAATTCTTCTCCC
>JAAYKD010000088.1 GCA_012522585.1 Bacillota bacterium
CATGGGATAGAATATCGGCAGTGCCACTGGCTGTTTGGAATTTGCTGACCGAGTAAGTGTTAGTCGGGTCTAAAAAAGAAACCTTAGGTCTTTGACCTGGGTATCCAAAGCCAATCTTTTCCTTTGTGTCCATGTTGGAGATGACGCCGCCACCGTTCATTTCAGAGCCGGTTGCAGACAAGGTCAAAATGCTGATGATGGGCAGAGTATTGGTGGGCGGAACCTTACGAGTTACAATATCCCAGCTATCTCCTTCATAAAAGGTTGCTGTGCCGATGATCTTGGCAGCATCTATGGTGGAACCTCCACCTACAGCCAAGATTACTTCGATATTTTCCTTGCGGCAGAGCTCAGCAGCTTCATTGACGGAAGTATGGCGAGGATTGGGGTCAATACCGCTATATTCGAAAACCTCAATATCACTCGGGTTCAATTGAGCCATAACCTTGTCATAGAGCCCGCTTCTTTTAACCGAGCCTTTACCATAGACTAAAAGAACTCTTTTGCCAAAACGGTTGATTTCCGGAACTAAATTTTCCAGATGATCTTGGCCGAAATAGACTTTGGTGGGAATGTCGTAAACAAATCTTGCTTCCATTAAAAATTATCCTTTCTTTATTTAGAGTTAAAATTTTATAAAATATATCCGCTTTTGCCTCTGACTTGCACTTCTCCACTGCGTAAGGTTTCTTTTACGCCGTTCGGATACTGAACGATCAGTCCGAATTGTTCATCCCAATCGAGGGCTTGGGCGGATATTGTCTGCTCATTTCTGAATACATAGAGCTCTTGGCCAATATTCAGGCAATGCTCTTTATAGATTTTTAAATATTGCTCGTTTTCTTGAGGCCAATCTTCAGCTAAAAGATCCAATTCAGTGATCAAAGCGGCGGCTATTTCTGCTCTCTTAATTCTTTTACCTGTTTCCATAAAAAGGGAGCCTGCTTTTTCTTTTAAATCATCAGGGAAATCCTGTTCTTCTTGACCTATATTTAAGCCAACCCCGATGATGATGTGTTGAATCAATCCGCTTTCGCTTTCAACGGCCATTTCGGTTAAAATACCCCCGATTTTTTTGCCTTGGAAGATCAAATCGTTTACCCATTTGATTTCTAAATCGATTTGATAAAGCCTTTTTAAAACTCTATAAACGGCAACTGCAACCCAGGCGGTCACCATAGCTGTGTCTTGTGGTTTAGTTTGGGGCTTAAAAAGATAGGAAAGATAAACACCTTTACCAGGTAAGGTCAAAAAGCTCCTGCCTAAGCGCCCTTTGCCCTGACTTTGAAAATCGGCTAAAACTACTTGCACCTGGGTATTTCCTTGATGAGCTAAAGCATTTAAATAGGTGTTGGTAGAAGTCAATTCATCGTGAGTTTCAATATTTTCCATTCTTTCCTTTGACAAAAAGGCAGATAATTCCTTTTTATCGATGAAATCGGGGCTGGAAATCAATTTATAGCCTCGGTTCTGCTTAGCTTCTATCTCATACCCTTCTTTTCTTAAGTTGTTAATGCTTTGATGAATGGCTGCTCTGCTGACTTTGAGAGTATCGCTCAAAGCTTCACCTGAAATATAATCTTTACAGTCTCGTAAAGCCTGTAAGATTTCTATAACCATTTTGATTCTCTCCCTTGTTGAAACAATTGTCAATTGAAATAAAATTTTGCTTGACAATCTGGAGCGTCAGTTTTAAGATAGCATCAGACTAAATTTAAGGTGGGTTTATCAAGAGTGAAAACAGCCGATTTAACCAGGATCGCCTTAATGGCGGCCTTTATCTCAATCTGCTCATTAGTCGTCATACCGGGGCTGGTGCCTTTTACCCTCCAAACATTTGCCGTATTTTTTACATTCGGGGTCTTAAACTCAAAACAGAGCACCTATGCTATCGGACTCTATCTTTTATTGGGTCTGGTGGGTTTGCCCGTCTTTTCCGGCTTCACTTCAGGTATAGGTCAACTCTTAGGCCCTACAGGAGGCTATCTCTGGGGGTTTTTAGCTGCTGCCTATGCTCTCCACTGGCTGAAAAAATCAAAAGCCTTGGCTGGCTTAAACAAAAGGGTGTTGCCCTATCTGGCTTTAGCGATTTGCTACGCTTTAGGCAGCTCCTGGTTTTATCTGCAACAAGGAGGAAAGTTTGGCTTTGGCAAAGTAATTATGCTGACCATCCTCCCCTTTATCATTCCCGATCTGATTAAAATAGAGCTAGCTTTAAATTTAAGCAAAAGAGTAAAAGTTTAAGCTAAGGCATTTTCTATATTCTTCATGTGGTTTTATCGACAGAAAGAGCTAAAGTTTGGCTTTGGCAAAGCAATTATGCTGACCATCATTCCCTTTATCATTCCCGATCTGATTAAAATAGAGCTAGCTTTAAATTTAAGCAAAAGAGTAAAAATTTAAGTTAAAGCCTTTTCTCTGTTTCTCTTGTGTAAAATTCGTCCCGGGCATTTTTCCGGATCGCTATAGAGCATACAAACTGCACAGCGCAAACAGCGGCCTACATCCAAGCCGGCTTGAGCTTCCTTGGCCCAATCGTAATTGACCATGACGCCTCTGGCTACACCTACCATATCCACCTTTGCCTTGGTTAAGATAGCCTCAGCAGTATCAGGGTCCATGATAAAATTAGCAGCAAAAACAGGCACATTGACCTTTGTTTTTATATACTCAGCAGCGTAAATAATGTCCCAGAAGGGGTAATTTTCTGGCATCTCAACTTCCTGCTCTCTTCTAAAGCCATAGGAGATATCAAAAAAATCGATGCCTGCTTTTTCCAATTGAACAGCGTTAGTAGCTGCATCTTCTAAAGTGGGTTCAAAGCCACCTAAGCGAATTCCGATGATGAAGTCATCATCCACTTTTTCTCTGATTCTGGCAATAATTTCTTCAACGAAGAGAGTTCTCTTGAGACCATATTGATCTTGTCGCTGATTGACTTTTTTATTTAAAAATTGACAAATTAAATAGTTGTGACAACCGTGCAGCTCAATGCCATCGTAGCCTGCTTGATAAGCCCTAAGAGAAGCAGAAACAAAGGCATCCTGCACGTTTTTTATATCCTCTGCAGTCATGGGGCGACCAATTTTTTCGCTGCCGTCTGCTTTGACATGGGTGTATTCTGAAGGGCAAAGAGCGTCGTCAGCAATACCAACTACTCCGGCATGATGAATCTGCACAAAAACAACAGAGCCTTCTTGCTGAACAGCTTCCACGATTTGCTTGTGTCCGGCAATCTGTTCGTCTTCCCAAAGGCCCAACTGCCTTCGACCTAAACGACCATGAAAGTTGACACAGGTCGCTTCCACGATAATCAGACCATTTTGCCCTTGGGCCATCCGGCGATAGCTGTCCACAGTCTTTTCTACCACATAGCCACTGTCTTGAGGGGCAAAAGGGGTAATCATTGGGGGAACAAATATTCTGTTTTTAATCTCTTTATTCTTGATTTTCAAACCGGTGAAAAGCTTTTTACTCATCATGGTCCTCCTAAAAGTTATAATTGTCTTAAATCTTGATCTTCAAGCATCATTGTCAAGAATTCTACCATAAAAGCATTGAAATATAAAGGGAAATCGAAAAATTGTTTAGAATTTATAAATAATCAAAGAAAAAGGCAGGTAAGTCATGTGGATAAAAAAATAAACTTAAAGAGAATGCTGGAAGATCTGGAGAACTTGAGGCAATTTGGCCGGACCCCCCAAGGCGGAGTCAGCCGTCAGCCCTTTGCCGGACCCGACAAACTGGCCCGTGAATATTTATTGAAGCAAGCCGCTCAATATGGGTTGCAAGGCAGGGTCGATGCTCTCAGCAATATCATCATCGGCTACAAAGGCAAGAGCCAAGAAAAGAAAACCCTAATCCTAGCCTCCCATTACGACAGTGAGATCAACGGAGGTGCTTATGATGGTATCCTGGGTGTGGTTTCTGGTTTGGAAATCCTCAGAGTTTTAGCCGAAAACACCATTGAATTGAAATATCCCATTGAGTTGGTGGCTTTTAACGACGAAGAAGGCTCTCGCTTTGGCACCGGCTTTAGCGGCAGCAAGGCCTTTACCGGTCTTTTAACCCAAGATGACCTCGATAATAGCATCGATGCCAAGGGAATATCATTAGCTCAGGCTATGGAAAAAGCCGGCTTCGACCCTCAAGCTTATAAAGATGCTATTAGAAATAAAGAAGAGATTCTAGGTTATTTGGAATTGCATATTGAGCAAGGGCCTGTTTTAGAAAATTTAAGTAAGGAAATAGGCATCGTGACCGGTATAGTCGGCTCCTGTCGTTATTCCATCAGAGTTACAGGTCGAGCTGATCATGCCGGCACTACGCCCATGAATATGCGTCTTGATCCATTGCAACCCTGTGCCAAACTCTGGGCAGAACTGCCAGCCTTGGCTAAAATTGAAGATGATGATGCCGTTGCCACCGTCGGTTCCATCGTCACCAAGCCGGGTGCTTCCAATGTGGTAGCCAATAGCATAGAATTTACTTTAGATGTCCGCTCTTTAGAAAAGAGTGGCGCCAGTAAAACTTCCCAACTTATTTTACAAAAACTAAAAGAGTATTGTGGCATTGATTATAATGTAGAAATCAAAAATTTGAAAACTCTGCAACAAGAAGAGCCCACACCCATGAGCTATGAAATAATCAGCACAATCGAAGCAGCTGCCCAGGAGCTTGAAGCTTCCTATCATTTTATGGGCAGCGGAGCCGGTCATGATGCAGAACTCTTTGCAGACCTCTGCCCTACCGGAATGATCTTTGTGCCCAGCAAGGACGGGCGCAGTCACAGTCCTTTGGAATATACAAAACCCGAGCACATAGAAAAAGGCGCTCAGGTGATGATGGCAACGGTGCTGAAATTGTTGCAAAAACTCAATTAA
>JAAYKD010000089.1 GCA_012522585.1 Bacillota bacterium
AAGAGAAAGGAAGATAAATTATGTTTAGTCCTGAAATAATGATAGATTTAGAAAAATCTTTGATTTTAATGGCCCAGGGAATGGCCGGAATCTTTGTCGGCATCACGATCATCATGCTGATCGTAACGATTTTAAGCATAGTAACCCAAGAAGAAGCCAAACAATAAAACTGAAACAATAGACAATTTCAGCAAAAACTTAAATTGGCTGAGAAAATTTGCCGAAAAATCTTGGAAAACAAAACTTGCCGAAAAAATCAGAAGTAAAATTCTGCCTCGATAATTTTTAATCAGTGATTCTCAATTTAAAATAAACAGAATTTTAAAATTAGCCCCCTGTGCTTTGTTGCAACTAAAGCATAGGGGGCTTTTATTATGTTTGGAAAATTCTCATCTGTTTCTCTAGCCTTAGAAGAGTTGCTTCTTCCGCTGCTTCCAGCATTGAAACTTTGATTCTTAGCTAAATTCAGCAACTTTTCTTACTGCGCTTCAACTTGCTTCTCCAACGTTAAGAGTTGTTTCCTGCACAGTCTTCAGCAATAAACTCTCAGATTCAAATTGATTTGATCTAGTTTGTTGGATGGTTTTTTCTTTATTTTTCTGATAGCAAATGATTTTTTCCCACATTGCTTCCAGCATTGAAACTTTGATTCTTAGCTAAATTCAGCAACTTTTCTTACTGCGCTTCAACTTAATTCTCTAATACAAAAAATTCACTTCCTAAAGTGTTTCTAACATTAAAACATCAGGACCAAATTGATTTGAGCTAGTTTGTTGGATGCCCTATTAGTTAGTCTTCGAAATACTTCCTTGTCATCAGAAAACTTCAAAACAAAAGCTCAACCACCGATTCAACCCTCTTATTAACTACCGCCTAAAAGAGCTTGATCGTAAAAGAATAAGACTTCGTTGATTTCGAAAATGTTGTAGATTTCATTGGTGATAAAATATTCTATGATGACATCAAATTTCTGACTGCGGGAAAGGGTGAAGCCCGCTCGTTTGAGCAAGCTATTCGTCTCTTGCAAATCCAATTCTATGGCTATGGCCAAAGAGATAATAGTGCGCTTACTAGGCATATAATTTTTGACCGAGCGTATTTTAGAAAATAATTTGCGATCGATATTAGCCTTTTTATAGACAGTGACATCGTCCAGATCTTTACTATCAATTAAACGAAAAAGGGTGTCTGCAAAGCTTTCATCTAAATTATCTATGACATCGCTGAGACTTCCGTCTATAGGTACCGCAGGCAAGGGAGCCTCTCGATAGTCTCCTTCTACTGCCCGAGAGAGCTTTGGCCGCACTCGAAAAGCTTTGCGCTCATAGACCCTTTCCTCGGCATACTTATCATCGATAAAAGCTTGAACACTGCCTAAAAGCTCTGAACCCAGTTCAAAAGAGCTTTTGTCAAAAACAACTAAATAAACATCCATATCCTGCTCTCTTAAAAAATCAGCAATCGCTCTTTGAGCAACTCTCAAAGCTTCTTTTTTAGGATAGCCGTAAATACC
>JAAYKD010000090.1 GCA_012522585.1 Bacillota bacterium
TGACACTGATTAACATGAGTTGTCTGACAAATAATGGCTAGTTGGGTGGGTCAAATTCAAGTAAAGATCTAGTTGTTAAGGCAGATGTATGGGCACAACAAATGCAGATAAGTAAGTAGCACAAATTTGAGTCTACAAAAACATATAATTAATATCTAGAGCCATCCTGATTATAATTTTCATAAGTAACCAGTTTTAAAACCATAAAAAAAGCCCCTGCTGAAAAATTGCAGGGGCTTTTTTATGTTTAATATCCAGTTGTACTATTATGTTGGCTGCTAAACAGGCAGCATTTTCTTTGTGCTCAGCAATAGAAAACCATAATTTTTGGCAAGCAGAAGTGCAATTAGGTTAATTGTCAACACAGTTTTATTTAGTTTGTTTTTAAGCAGGCAGCATTTTTATCGTACTCAGCAATAGAAAACACAATTTTTGACAAGCAGAAGCGCAATTAGGTTAATCGACAACATAGTTCTATTTGGTTTGTTTTTAAGCAGGTCAGTTTGATTTAGGTAGTCAGCTTTCTAAGCAAGCTGTGTTGTTTTATTGGCTTGGCTAAGGGTATTTGCACCTTCATCAAGGGGTGGGGAGCTACTTCTATCGCTTCTCCTTCTTGGTTATACATCTCTTTTACTTCAAAGTGATATAGTTCAAAGCCTGGGCTCAGTATTTCCAATTTGTCGCCAACTTTAAAATTGTTGCGCTGTTGAATGTAGAGCATATTGTCTTTATAGTCTTCGACTATCCCGACAAATTCAATTTCTCGGCTGGTGGCTTTACCGCTATAGTCCATTATTTCTTCACCGGGCTTACCAAAATAAAAACCGGTGCTCAGCTCTCTGGTGCCGGCTTTTTTAATTTCTTCTAGCCATCTTGAGTCAAATTCAAAGTCAGCTGGGTCGGCAAAGTAGCTGTCTATAGCTTTTCTATAGGCCGCTACAACAGTTGCCACATAGTGTAGGCTCTTCATCCTACCTTCTATTTTAAGGCCGTCTAAGCCCAATTCCAGCACTTCAGGCATATGTTCTATCATCGACAAGTCTTTCGAGTAAAAGATGTAAGTGCCCTCTTGGGTCTCCTCCATAGGGAAGTATTCCCCTTCTCTTCTTCTTTCGGCTACAGCAAAGGGCCAACGGCAAACTTGAGCACAGTCCCCTTGGTTAGCATTGCGTCCGGTCATAAAGTTAGAGATCAGGCAGCGTCCCGAGTAAGCCATACACATAGCTCCGTGGATAAATACTTCCAACTCGGCTGTGCTGTGTTTTCTAAAATCTTTCAGCTCTTCTAAGCTCAGTTCTCTGGCTAAAATCAAGCGGCTGATGCCTTGCTCCTGCCAAAAGTTAGCGGAAATATAGTTTACTGTATTGGCTTGGGTGCTCAAATGGTATTCCAAATCAGGAGCATGTTCTTTGGCCAAGACTAAAACGCCAGGGTCAGAAATTATCAGGGCATCGGGCTTCAGTTCGTTTAAGGCTTGCAAATACTCGGGCAAGCCTTCCAAACCATCGTTATGGGGCATAGCATTGACCGTTATATAAACTTTTTTACCTCGCTCATGGGCAAAGGCTATACCTTCTTTCAGTTCATCTTCACTGAAGTTACCGGCTCGTTCTCTCAAGCCATAGCGCATACCGCCGGCATAGACAGCGTCAGCGCCATAAGTCAAAGCATATTTTAGTTTTTCTAAATCTCCGGCTGGGGCTAATAGTTCAGGTTTTTTCATTTTTTACTCTCCATAAAACAGATTTGACCAGTATTCGTGTTCTTCATAGGTCTCACTAAACTTGTGGGTGCCGTCTGGGGCTGCCACAAAATAAAAATAATCGCTCTGCTCAGGGTAAATAACAGCCTCTAAAGCTGCTTGGCCTGGGTTGCTGACCGGGCCCGGTGGCAAACCATTGTGCATGTAAGTGTTATAAGGTGAATCTAGGGCTATATCCTCTAAACTCAACACTAGTTTGTCTTGTTTTAACACATAATTAACGGTTGCACAAGATTGCAGAGCCATATCTATATTCAAGCGGTTTAAAAACACCCCTGCCACCAAATTTATTTCATGGTCCAGCTGCGATTCCTTTTCCACTATAGAAGCCAAAATCACGTGTTCTTCTTGGCTGTAGGGGAAATCAGAAGGTATTTCCAATTGGTTGTAAATCAGGTCAAATTGATTCAATAGCATTCCTATTATAGCATCGGCTTCCATATCGAAATCGAGATAATAGGTTTCCGGAAAGAGATAGCCTTCCAGCTTATACTCAACCCCTTCTGCCATATCCTGGTCGTTATATTCCTGCAAAGCTTGCAAAAACTCAGCCTTGCTCATCAAGCCTGTATCTTCCACATATTCAGCAATATGTTCGGCAGTCGAGCCTTCGGGTATGGTCAAGGGCAAATAGTTTAAAGAAATTTGCCCGGTATAGATATCTTCCAAGATGCTCATCATGCTCTGGCCCGGTTCAAATCTATAATGGCCGGAATAATAATTGTTGCTCTTGCCTGTGGCCATTCCTATTAACTGCCAAATTAAACTCGATTTGATCATACCTTGCTCTTCCAGCTCACTGCCAATTTCCTTAAAGCTCATGCCTGATACAACTTCAAAACTGGCTTCCTCTTCCAATTGGCCTTGGTTAGAGACCAGAAAAACTCCGCTTAAGATGAAGATAATCAAAATAATTAGAATGAGTAATTTTTTCATAGCAGCTCCTTTCCCTTTTTCTTCTTGGTCTTGGATATTAAAGAAGTCCGATTTGTCTATCAAATCGGACTCTTAACAGGGTCTATGCTAAAAAATTATTCGTCTATTTCTTCTTCGTCGTCTTCTTCTTCGACTAATTCTTCCCAAGCAGCAACGACGGCATTCCACTCATCTTCGTCGATGATGTCGACCAAAACGTCTTCGTCGTTTTCGTCGGTTTCAATACGCAAGATGATGGCTTCGTCTTCTTCGTCACCGTCTAATGGGAATAAAACTGCATATTCCTTTTCTTCAACTTCTAAAATTTCGATCAATTCAAATTCGTGTTCTTCACCGTCGTCATCGACTAGAGTTACAACTTCAATGTCAAGATCTTCAAACTCATGGTCATGTGTATTTTTTTCTGGCATTTCTTTCAGCACCTTTCACTATCATAGCATAAATTCGATTATCAAATCGAATGAAGAAATTATAACACGCCAGTTTCTTTTAGTCAATTGAAAAATGCTCAAGGCAGGGTTAAATTCAGTTTAAACAAAAAAATAAAACCCTCTTGAGAAATGCTATATTTTTCAGCATTTTAATCGAAGAGAGTTTGGGTTTTATTGAGCATAAATTCTTTTGATTTTGGGAGAACCTTCAAGATTTGTTCTTTCTATCGAGGATGCTGCCAATAGCAACTCCCCAAATCAAGCCTAAGCTTATGCCCAGAGATATATTGTCAAAGACTATTCCCAAAGATGTCCCTAAAGCTAGACCTATAGCCATAAAAGTGCCAAGGTTTTTATTATTACCATCTTTTTGCTTGCTCAATTTCTACTCCTCCAAAATTCAAGGTCTGTGTAGGTCTTTATTGGCTAAGGCTATGTTTTTCAGTGAATTGTTTACTCTTCCTCTCATTGAGTTTAGTTAAAAATGAGGAGTATATAATCGAGATTATTTGATAAAAGTGAGTGCAGTTTTATAGATTAATTAGCTGCTACATTTTAAGAATTTAAAGCTTCATCTTCCTGGTCATTCAAGCTATTCCCAACCTGTTGTGCATCCAAATAGGATTGCAAGATTACAGCTGCAGCAATTTTATCGATGATCTGCCGCCTTTTCTTTCTTCTGGCGCCCCCTTCGATCAGGGCTCTTTCTGCACTTTTTGTGCTCAAACGCTCATCCCACATTATTATGGGAAGCCCAGATTGTTCTTTTAAAATTTCGGCAAAGTCTAAGCTGTACTGAGCTTGCGGGCCCAGAGTATTGTTCATGTTCTTGGGCAGCCCAATGATTATTTTCTTTACCTGATAATAGTCAAATAGTTCTAGCAATTGCTTTAAATCGTCTTCCAGCCTTTTTCGCCTTATCACCTTGAGCCCAGTAGCTGTCCAACCCAGAGGGTCAGAAACAGCCACACCTATGGTATGGCTGCCTACATCAAGACCAATTATTCTCTTTGACTCCATCATTCTTGGCTTTCTTCTTCTTTCGATTTCAGATAATAGCGAACCAATTCTTCCAAAACTTCATCACGGTTGACGGTACGAATCAAATTACGGGCCCCCTTATGGCTGGTTATATAAGCCGGATCACCCGATAAAATATAGCCTACAATTTGGTCGATAGGGCTATAATTTCTTTCTTTGAGAGCCTCTGTCACTTCCGCCAGTATGCGATGAATGCTTTCCGGCTCTTTATCCATGCCACGAAAGCGCATAGTCTGATTATTTATGGAACTCATACTGTTCTACCTCCCAAATATTAGCTGTCTTTTTAGTGTCGATTATAACTGTCATTGGTCATTTCCATATTATTAAGTCTAAATCCTGCTGAAAAACAGATAGAAATATTTCTTTTCCTTTACATTTCTAGGGGCAAATTCTGTAAAATCTCCTTTAAGGCCAATTTTACATGTTCGTAAGTCAAGCCACCTTGAATATAAGCGGTGTAGGGTTCTCTGATCGGGGCATCGGCGCTCAATTCAATAGAGGACCCTTGAATAAAAGCTCCCGCTGCCATGATTACCGGGTGTTCGTAGCCGGGCATTGCCCAGGGTTCCAAATGTAAATGGGAATCTATGGGGGAAACTCTCTGCACGCTGCGACAGAATTCGATTAAAGTCTCAGAGTCTTGAAAGCGAATGGCTTGAATGACATCGCTTCTTCTTTCGTCGAATTTCGGCGAGACTTCAAAGCCCAGTTGAGCCATCACGGCTGCTACCAGGTGCATTCCCTTTAAGCTTTGGCTGACTATATGAGGAGCTAAAAACAAACCCTGAAACATTAGGCGCTGACTGTCGCCAAAAGCAGGTCCCATTTCCAAGCCTAAGCCAGGGGCTGTCATAATGGCAGCTGCATTTTCTACTAACTCTTCAATTCCGGCAATATAACCACCGCCGCTGGCCAAGCCGCCACCGGGGTTTTTGATCAGAGAGCCGGCTAAAAGGTCTGCTCCAATATGGCCAGGTTCCAGGGTCTCGGTAAATTCACCGTAGCAATTGTCCACCATGACCAAAACTTTTGGGTTAATTTCTTTGACCTTTTCAATTATTTCCTGCATTTCAACTATATTTAAAGAATCTCTCCACTCATAACCTCTGGACCTTTGAATGAAGACAGCCTGAATATCCTCTTTTAAAGCTGCTTCTATTAAAGCACCTCGGTCTTGAGCTTTGAAGATATCTATCTCCTTATATTTAACACCTTGAGAAGCTAAGTTTTTAGGAGCAGTGCCCTCAATGCCTATGACCTGACGCAGAGTATCATAGGGGCTTCCGGTCAGGCTCAAAAGGGTCTGGCCTGGGTCCAAAAGCGCTCGCAGGGCTGTGGCTAAGGCATGGGTACCTGAGATAAACTGAGAGCGCACCAGTGCTGCCTCAGTTCCCATCACTTTGGCATATATTTTATCTAAAATATCCCTTCCTTGGTTGGCGTAACCATAGCCTGTGGAAGCTTGCAAATGCAATTCCGATACTCTTTCGGCTCTAAAAGCATTGAGCACCCTTTCCTGGTTGAAAAGAGAGTTTTGATCAATTCCTTTAAATAGTGCTGAAAGTCTTTCTTCACTTTGGGCAATCAATTCTTCTATATTTTTCATCGAGTCTCTTCCGTCTCCAATTCTCTTTGCAGATAATGATAATAGGCCTTTTTGCTTTCCAGCAAAAATTTAGTTCCCTTCTCCCCTTCTTCTCTTTCCAAAACTCTGGTCCGCTTATAAATAAAGGGTAAGAGTTCACTTTTCTGGTAAGGAACAAAGATATTGTAAATCTTTTCATCGATGGCCAACATGTCAGTCACAATCTCGAGCAATTCTTCTTTGCCCAATTGCTCTGCTACTGAAACCGCTACTGAGCCTACATGCAGATTTAAAATGCGTTCGACTAAGCTGGGTTCGACTAAATCTATTTTATTGAAGACCTTGATAATCGGCTGTTCCAATTTCAGTTCATAGAGCAATTCTTCAGTAGTTTTAATATGTTCCTGATAATTATCGTCTGATAGGTCGATTACATGGAGCAAGACATCGGCATCGTCCAGCTCAGCTAAGGTAGACCTAAAAGCGGCAATTAAAGCCGGTGGTAAATCGTGAATAAAGCCTACAGTATCGCTTAAAAGAACTTCTCTTTTCTCGTCTATTTTAAACATTCTGGTTACCGAATCCAAAGTGGCAAAGAGCTTATCTTCGGCCAATTCATCGCTACCGCAAAGCCAATTGAGCAAACTGCTTTTACCTGCATTTGTATAGCCAACCAAAGAGACCAAAGGCAGCCCACTTCTGATTCTGGCTCCTTTTGTTACTTCTCTCTTCTTACCGATCAGATCTATTTCTTTTTCCAAATAGGCGATTCGAGTCCTTATTACCCTTCTGTCAGCTTCCAGTTTGCTCTCACCCGGGCCTCTGGTTCCTATTCCTCCGCCCAATCTTGAGAGCAATTTACCCATACCCATCAATCGAGGCAAATTGTATTTGAGCTGAGCCAATTCAACCTGAAGCTTACCTTCAGCACTTCTGGCTCGGCCGGCAAAGATGTCTAAGATCAGCTGGTTTCTATCGAGAATTCTGGCATCCGTCAAATCGCTTAAATTTCGCATTTGCGAAGGGGTCAAAGAATCATCGAAGACGATCAAGTCGGCTTCCAGCTCTTCAGCTAGCATCGCTACTTCTTCGGCTTTACCTTTGCCCAAATAAAAGGCGACATCGGGTTTTACTCGCTTTTGTTTAACAATACTCAAAACTTCAGCACCGGCTGTTTCGGCCAGAGCTGTCAATTCTTTTAAGCTTTCATCAATATCCCTTTTTGTTGTCACTGCTTCTACAGCGACCAGTATTGCCTTTTCACCATTGTTTTCTATATGTTCAGTCAATTATACATCCCTTTCTGTTTAATATAATTGTTCTTAATATAACAGGTCCTCTTTAATTATAAGCCCTAGCTGCAATTTGAGCAACATGGTCATAAATTAAAAAATACTCGGACTCCAAAAAAGGTAAGTCCGAGTAGTTAGTAATATTCTTTTTAATGTCGTAAAATCGATTTTATATTTTTGTCTCTTTCCATTTACCGGTTTTGAAGCGGTATAAAATAATTGAAGAACGAGCCACTTGGTCGATGGCCATAGCGATCCAAGCACCGATTAAGCCAAAGCCCATTTTTTGAACTAAGATATAAGACAACAAAACTCTAAAGCCCCAAACACCTATGATAGTTGAGTAAAGAGGCCATTTTGTGTCTCCGGCTCCTCTTAGAGCCCCTGCTAAAACGAACTGAGTCGATTGAGCCGGTTGGACAAGGGCTATAATTCTGAGAGCAATTGCTGCTTGAGTTAAGACTTCTATTTCGTTTGAATACAACAATGAAACCTGTTTGCCGAAGAAGAATAGGAAGAAAGCGACCACACCCGAGATCATCATGGCGAGTTTATGGGCTGAGTTAGCTAGAACTTCAGCATGGTCAGGCTTTTTAGCACCTAGACTTCGCCCGACTAAGGATGTGGCAGCCATGGCAAAACCCATTCCCGTCGTAAAGGATAAGCTGGTTATATTGAGACCAACTTGGTGAGCTGCATAGGTGACTGTACCTAAACCAGAAACTGTTCTGGTAAAGAACATCATACCGGCTCGCATGACGAATTGCTCGATGGCAGAAGGGATACCGACTCTAGTCACCCTGGCTGCAATATCCCAGTTAAAGCGAAAACGCTCTTTAAAGCTGACTGTAATGCGCTTGCCAGGCACTAAAACTAAGGTTAAAGCTAAGACTGCACCGACTAAACGGGAAAAGGCTGTAGCCAAACCGGCACCGGTGACTCCCAACCTGGGGAAGAACCAAATACCGTTGATCAAAACGAAGTTACCTACTAAGTTGACTATATTGACCACCATATTGTTGGCCATAGGCGATTTTGTATCGCCGGCACCTCTGACCATTGAGTTAACACTCATCTGAATCGTATTAAAGATCATACTTATTGATACTATTCTGAAATAGCCCATGGCATGAGCCATGGTGTCCTGCTCAGCCCCCATGAACAATAATATCTCTTCAGCAAAAAAGAACAGGATGGCTGAGGTTATTATCCCCATCAAGCCGACTAGGACCAGGGTTTGTCTGGCTGTCTCATTTGCTTCCTTATACTCAGTGGCGCCAATATGACGAGCTACCACTGCTGTAGTTCCTACGTTCAGGGCCATAAAAAGAGCCATGGAGAACATCATGGGTTGGTTACTCAAACCTACTGCTGCAATTGCAGCCGAACCAATTCGTCCGACCATGATCATGTCGGCCATACCAATCAAGCTCATCATTACATTTTCGGCTAAAGCAGGGGCGGCCAATTTTAATACTTCTCTGTTTGCTTCCTTGGGAGAGATTGTATCTTGAAGCAAAAATGACTGATCGTAAATGTCATTTTGCTCTGCTTTCTTATTTTGTTTTAATCTTTTATCTGTTTGACTCATAGCAAGGCTCCATTTCTAAATTGATTTACACTACAAATATTTCCACACTCGTAAGAACAATTCCTACTCATTTTTAGCTTGTTTTAGTTGTAATCTGTATGTTAGACCTGTCGGTGAAATTTATCCCTATAAATTCTTTAAATGTTCCATCTTTCCGTATCTATGCAAAATTTTATCGTATTCTTCCCGATTATAAAATTTACAGGTGTTTTCACTGAAGGCCTTGGCTACTTCCAAACAGAACCGGCCTGCTACTTCTAAATCTATTTGATGAGTGGCACCGGTGGCGCAGCCGGGGACGGCTGTTTCTGTGGTTATAGCTACCCCAACAACCGGCACATCTGCAGCGATTGCCGGCTGCATGATGCTGTTGACATGATAGATATCGTTTCCATAAGGGGTGATATCCTGCATGGTTATAGGCAAGACACTGGCTCTCCTACCGCTGGTCCATTCCATTAGAGATATTAAGTCTTCGCTGATCCGCAAAATCCAACCGTTTAAAACTGTGGCAGTTATGGCAAAGCCTTTATGATTCAAAACCCGATTGCCTTTGGTTGTATCGACTGAAAGAATGGCATCCATGTTTTCATCGACTTCATATCGGTTCATGGTGGCCATGTCCACGGGCGAGCCCATAAAAGGCACAGGGTCATGGGGTTTAGTCGGAGCGTTAGGAGCGATATGAGTTGTAATGATCACATCACCTAAAAGCTGGTCGCCTTTCTTTTGCATTTGAATCAGCTTTAAGGCCACAGCCAAAACCGTCAAGGCACCATCAGCATCGGAAACCAGGCCAATCCTTTCAGGTCTGGCACCAATGCCCCCCAGTCTGCCAATCAGACCTAGGGTTTTTGCCTTGCCACCTTTGCTTTTGCCTTGACTTCCCGGAATCACTATTTTAACAAAATCGGTCTGCCCTTTTTCACCTAAAATAGTTTTACTAAAACCTAAACCCTTTTCTAAACCTTGGGCTTCTAAAAAGCATATTACCTCTTGGCCGGTAATTTTAGCGCTATCCAAAAGATCGTGAACAATCATAATTTGTTTTAACATAATATCTCCTGCTTCTATAAATCAATTAGACATAGGCATTTTTATAATGGTCTAAAGAAACGACTCTTTCTTTTCTTTTATCCAGTAAAATAGAAATGATATCGAAGCGATAAGCAGGCTCTTGATAGAATTTGTTCTGGATATAGAACAATGCCATCAGCCTATACTTCTGCTTCTTTTTAGCTCCAACCGAAAGATAAGCTTCACCATAAGCGAAGCTGCTGCGAGCCTTGACTTCTACGAAGACAATCTCATTATTCTTTTCAGCAATAATATCAATTTCTCCCATGGGTGTCAAAAAATTACGTTCTCGAATGATATAATCATTATTTTCCAAGTAATTTATGGCTTCATTTTCGCCGTATCTTCCCAAACTCTTTCGGTCTTTCATTTTTTTCACCGGTCATTTCTATGTTTATTTAAAGTTCTTAAAAACTTTTGTCGGTGTTGGGGGCAAATTCCATGTTCGAAGATTGCCTGGTAATGAGCTTTGGTCGGATAGCCTTTGTGTCTGGCAAAACCATAATCAGGATACTCTTGATCCAATTCCACCATTAAATTATCTCTGTGAACTTTGGCTAGAATTGAAGCTGCAGCTATCGATTTGACTCTGGCATCTCCAGAGACTATGGCCATTTGCTCGCCCTGCCAAAAGTCAAGATGCCAAGCATCGACCAAGAGCAGATCAGGCTTAATAGCTAAGTTATTGACCGCCCTTTCCATAGCCAGATAGACTGCCTGACGTATATTCAAACGGTCTATTTCTGCAGCTGTACTGCTGGCTACAGCCCAAATTGTCTGACTGGTGATCTCTTCATAGAGTTTCTGCCTCTTTTTCGGGCTGATTTTCTTGGAATCATCCCAAGCTTCCATGATTTCAGGCTGGTCCCAGAGCTCTTGGGGAATGATCACAGCAGCAGCCACACAAGGACCTGCCAGTGGACCAGAACCTGCTTCGTCTAGGCCGGCTATATATCTATGACCAAGTTGGATTTTTTCTCTTTCAATATTTAAAAACATCTGAGCATGTCCTTTTTAATCAATCTGAATTTCGATCTATTCGCCTTTTGGTGGTTTTTCCAAGCTGATTTTGCCTAAGCGACCACCTCTGAATTCATCTAAGAGAACCTGGGAGGTGCGCAGAGTATCTATTTTTTCGCCGGTCAGCAAAAAGCCTCTCTTTTCACCTATAGTCAGAATCAAATTATCTCCCTTGTTGGGCAAGGGTTCGCTCAAGCCATAACGATTGATTAAAGCTGAGGGGTAATTTTCCCCCAGCCAAAGGGCCAAATACCTGGCCACTTCTTCCAGATCAAAAACACTATCGGAAATAGCTCCTGTTGCGGCTAATTTTTTCCCTACATTTTGATCTTGGATTTTGGGCATGAGAATTCCGGGCATATCCAAAAGATCCATATCACCTCTGATTTTGACCCATTGGCTCTTCCTGGTCAGGCCAGGTTTATCTTGAGTAGCTGCTTTTTTACGACCGATCAACCGATTTATCAAAGATGATTTGCCCACATTGGGTATTCCCACCGTCATCAAACGGACCGGTCGGGCTCTTCTGCCTCGGCGCTGCCACCTCTCTAAGGCTTCACTGGCCAAGGGTTTGACCAATTGGGGCAAGGCTCTTAAACCCGCTCCGGTAGTTCCGGAAACGGCCAGGGCTTGTTCTCCTTGACTGGCAAACCATTGCAACCATAAATCAGTCACACTTGGGTCAGCCAGGTCGGCTTTGTTCAAGAGTATCAGTCGGGGCTTCTGCTTGGTAATTTTTTCAATTTCAGGATTTCTACTGGCCAAAGGAAGACGAGCATCGACTAATTCTAAAACCACATCAACCATATCGATTTGGTTTTCGACCTGCCTCTTCCCCTTTTCCATATGGCCGGGATACCAGTTAATATGTGACCTATTCATTGTCAAATCCTCTCTATTGTAAAACTCGCCAACGACTGATCGGCCAAAACACGGCTATGACCCGCCCGCGAATATTCTCCTTTGGTATTGTGCCCATGACTTTATCACGGCTATCCAAACTGACCGCCCTGTTATCACCTAAGACAAAATAATGGTCTTTTTCAATAATTGTTGCCGGCATCGATTGCTGTAAGGAAAAAGATCCTAAATATTCTTCTTCCAATTCCTGGCCGTCAATAAAAACCCGACCTTGCTCGATGCTTATTTCTTCACCGGGCAAACCAATAATGCGCTTGGCAAAGATTCTTCGAGGGTCGCTGGACAAGGAAAAAATGATGATGTCATGGCGTTTTACTTCCCCTAATTTATAGGAAATAATGCGTTCTCTGTTGATCAAAGTAGGCATCATAGTAGAACCGTCGATGGCTAAAAATTCAACCACGTAGTTGCGCAAAAACAGAGCGAAAAGAACTGCCAGAGCTAAAACTCCAACCCATTCTAAGATATTCCGTTTTAATGATTTTTCCACTTTGCCCACCTCCCCAAACTATCTTTACAAAAAAACAAAAACCGCCTGCAAACTTTCACTGACTTAAGAGCAGATTGCTTTTAAATCTCAAGCTTGAAATGCGGTTTGTTTGTTTTTTAGCGTAACTCTTTAACTCGAGTTGCTGCTCTACCGATGCGGTCGCGCATGTAGTAGAGACGAGCTCTTCTGACTTTACCTCTACGAAGAACTTCAATTCTATCTACGCGGGGTGAGTGCAGAGGAAAAACTCTTTCTACACCAATTCCGTAAGAAATCTTTCTGACTGTGAAGGATTCTCTGGTACCGCTGCCCTGTCGAGCTATAACCAGGCCTTCAAAGATCTGGATTCTTTCTTTTCCGCCTTCGACAACTTTAGCATGAACTCTGATTGTATCTCCGACTTTAAACGGAGTCAGGTCATCACGCAACATTTCTCTTTCCAATTCCACAATTGTGGGATGCATAATTATTTCCCCTTTCATCTTAGGTGTTCATACTCGTTTTAACTCGACAGCGGACCACCCGTTTATAACATTAGAACTATAACACAAAAGACTGAAACTGACAAGTATATAAAAGATTAATTTTGTCGTTTTTTGCTCTCTTCGCTTAAAACTTCTTTGAGAAGTTCTCTTTCTTTCTTGTCAAAATTCTTTTTTCTCAGCAATTCAGGCCGCAGTCTATAAGTCAAGCGCAGAGACTCCTTCTGACGCCATTTTTCTATTTCTTTGTGATTACCGGAAAGCAGAACATCAGGAACTTTGACGCCCTTAAATTCCGCCGGCCTGGTGTAATGGGGATGCTCCAATAGCCCATCCATAAAACTGTCCTTCTGGCTGGACTCACTATCACCTAAGGCATCAGGAAGCAATCTGATCAGACCGTCGATCAGCACCATAGCAGGAATTTCTCCCCCGGTTAAAACATAATCACCGATGGAGATTTCTGCATCTACAAAGCTATCGATAATCCTTTGATCAAGGCCTTCGTAGTGGCCACAGATTAAAAGAATATGATTTTTCTTTTCGGCTAGATCGTTCAGATGCTTTTGCTTCAGGGGTTGACCCTTAGGGCTTAAATAGATGGTATAGGGCTTATTTTCTCCTAGATAGCCCATTTTTTCAAAAAACACAGCAAAGGGTTCGATTTGCATGAGCATGCCGGCCCCGCCGCCAAAGGGATAATCATCTACCTGGCGGTGAGTATTCAAACTGTAGCCTCTCAGATTATGATAGATCAATTGAACTTTTTTTTCGTCCACAGCTCTTTTGATGATGCTCTGGGCGAAAACCGAGTCGAACATCTCCGGAAAAAGAGTCAGCACTTCAATTTTCATCTTTGGCACCTACATTCCAGCCAGCAATTTTACCAACAAGTGGCCTTGTTCTAAATCTGTTTGCAGAATTACTTGGTCGATCACAGGTAGAAGTAGCTCTCCCTTACAATCAGGCAAGAGCTCCCGGCCTTTGGCATTTAAATTTACCACATAAACATCGTTGGCTCCGGGCTGTAGAATCTCCACTACCTGACCGATTTTAAGGCCGTCCTCAAGCACCACTTCTAAACCGATGATCTGATGGAAATAATATCTTCCTTCAGGCAAAGGCATCAATTGCTCTTCGGCAATCAAAAGATCTCCTCTAATATAGGGCAAGGCTTCGTTTAAATTGGCAAATTCAGCGAATTTAATGATACACAGGCCTTTAAACCAGCGGCATTTTTCCGGGTGTAAGATTTTCATTTCACCTTTTTTGTTTTTGACCCAGATGGGCTCCGGAGAAGAAAAGCGTTCAGGAAAATCTGTCAAGGATTTTACCTTGACTTCACCTCTGATACCATGACCGGAAATGATCTTACCGACTAAAAAATATTTTTCCTTTTCCATAAAGTTAACCTCTGATTTCCTTGATGATGCCATCCTCGATGATTATTTCAGGATTGGTTTTAGCTTGCCAATTGTCACCCGGCTCAATTTTAACCAAGCCGTTGATTTGAGAATGAACGATTTCGCTGTCCATTTGAAAACCTTCGCTTTCCTTCCGATTGGCCAGAAGATGCTCTTTCATCATGACTAAATTCTCAATTTCTTGCTCAATTGCTTTTAATTTTCCTTCGACAAAATCACCGGATTTTAAGGCTAAACCTTTTTTAATCACCATTGCTTCATAGTCGAGACGATTGAGCTGGCTTTCTATATCCCTAAGCTTTTGTTCAATTTCTCGGAAAAGGTTTTGCAAAAAAAGCTCAGTCACCACTATTTTAATGGTAATTGGCACTTGTATTTCCATGATTTAACCTCTCTTTTTATAACAAAAGGAACTCAAAAGCATTTATCTTGAGACAAATTCTAGAGTTCCAATGATTTTGTTTTATATGCTATCAACGATATCCAGCTGAATGCGTTTTTTAGTGCGTCCGCCTGCAGCTTTTAACATTGTTCGCATAGCCTTGGCGATCCGGCCTTGATGACCGATGACTCGGCCCATATCTTCGGGAGCTACATTCAAGCGATAGACCAATCTATCTTCAACTTCGCTCTCCTCTATGATGACCTGATCGGGGTTTTCCACCAATGCTTTAGCCATTACTTCAATGAATTCTTTCATTACCTTCTCCTAGTTTACCTAAATCAGTCGATGATTTCAGCCAGCTTAAAAATAGCTTTAACTCGATCTGAACACTGAGCTCCTTTGCTCATCCACTCTTTTGCCCTATCCTCTTTGATTTTTACGGTTACGGGATCAGTAGTAGGATCATAATAACCGATTTCCTCGATAAAGCGACCATCGCGCGGGGATTTTGAATCTGCTACTACAACTCTATAAAAAGGTGCTTTTTTAGCCCCCATACGACGTAAACGGATTTTTGTTGCCATAATATACGCCCTCCTTTCAATTTATAAGTGATATGTGAAAACGCTCTCTTAAATTGGAATTAAAACTTTATTCCTCTGAAAAGATTGCGCGATTTCCTGCTAGATTGACCTCTTTGAGTCATTCCGCTCATCTGCTTCATCAGCTTCTTGGTCTGTTGAAAATCCTTGATCAGGCGGTTTACGTCCTGAACTCTGGTGCCACTGCCTTGGGCTATGCGCCGGCGTCTGCTGGCGTTGAGTATTTCAGGCCTTCTTCTCTCCTGCATGGTCATCGATTGAATGATTGCTTCCATGCGTTTCATGCCGTCTGTATCAATATCATCTTCTGAAATATCCGGCATACCCGGAATCATCTTGACCAGTTGACTCAAAGGGCCCATTTTTTTGATCTGCTGCATATTTTTTAAGAAATCGTCCAAATCAAGCTCATTGCGTCGCATCTTAGCTTCAAGGGTTTTGGCATCTTCCAAATCCACATGTTCCTGAGCTTTTTCAATCAAGGTCAAGACGTCTCCCATGCCTAAAATTCTTTGCGCCAGTCGATCGGGATAGAATGGTTCTAGAGTATCCAGTTTTTCACCGGCACTGATGAACTTGATCGGTTTGCCGGTAACCGCTTTGATACTCAAAGCTGCACCGCCTCTTGTATCACCATCCATTTTCGTTAGGATAATGCCATCAATACCAATTTGGCTGTTAAAGCTATCTGCTACATTGACAGCATCCTGACCTGTCATGGCGTCAACAAGCAGGAGTATTTCATGAGGCTTAGCCTCTTCTTTGATTTCAATCAGTTCAGACATCATTTCGTCGTCAATATGCAAACGCCCGGCAGTATCCAATAAGACCGTGTCTCTGCCTTGAGATAAGGCCTGATCGATGCCTTTTAAGGCTATTTCAGCCGGATCCCCCTGACCCATGTCGAAAACTGGTATATTGAGCTGACGACCCACCACATGGAGCTGCTCAATAGCAGCAGGGCGATAGACGTCGCAAGCTACCAAGAGAGGCTTTTTACCACTTTTTCTCAGGTAATTTGCCAGTTTTCCCGTGGCTGTAGTCTTACCTGCACCCTGTAAGCCGACCAACATGATGACTGTAGGAATTTTTGAGGAAACGGTTAGCTTAGATTGGGTGCCGCCGATCATCTCGACTAATTCGTCATAAACTATTTTTACCACTTGCTGGCCCGGAGTTAAAGATTCTAAAATATCGCTGCCTAAAGCCTTTTCTTTGACTTTATTGATGAAATCTCGGGTAACTCTGAAATTAACGTCTGCTTCCAAAAGAGCCAAGCGCACTTCCCGCATTGCTTCGTTAATATCATTTTCAGTTAATCTACCTTTTCCTCGCAGCTTTTTAAAAGTATTTTGTAATTTTTCTGATAGATTTTCAAACATATTCTCAACCCTTAAGTCTTTAATTCTCGTCGAACTTCTGCATAATTTGAGTTATCTCCGCCGTTATGGTCGGTGGCAGATAAGCTGAAAGCCGACGTAATTTTTCCTGTAGCTCTGTCATGATGGTCCGGTGCTTCTGATTTTTTTCAATTAGTCTTAAAGCCTTCTCGGTTTTCTCCATCTGATTGATGCTACGCTGTAAGGAATCATGGACGCCTTGTCTTGTTATCTTCATATGATTGGCAACTTCTTGCAGACTTAAATCTTCCCGATAGTAATAAACCAGCATATCCTGCTGTCTTTTATTGAAAAGAGGTAAATAATAATCTATGAGATTGTTGATTCTCTCAGTTTTAGCCAACATATCTTCCATGTAAACCACCCCTTTATCAGAGTCAAATGCTCTGCTTGACATCTTAACACAAATCCATATTAGCTGTCAACACTATTTCTTGATAGCCTTTAGATTATACAAAAAAATACCCGAGCAATGCAGCTTGGGTATTTTTTAATTTTCTCTATGCTCTTCCCTTTAACAAATTGATCGTCTCTGACCAATTTTGAGAATTGAAGATGGCTGAGCCTGCGACTAGAACATCAGCTCCTGCTTTTCTAATTTCAGCAGCACCTAAAGATTCTCCTCATTCTTTTCCCTTCAGCAAATTGATCGTCTCTGACCAATTTTGAGAATTGAAGATGGCTGAGCCTGCGACTAGAACATCGGCTCCTGCTTTTCTAATTTCAGCAGCATTGTCAATATTGACCCCGCCATCTACTTCAATTAAGACATCGAGATTATTGGCCTCGATTTTTTCCTTGAGCTGGGCAATTTTTATGAGAGTTGAGGGAATAAACTTTTGCCCACCAAAACCAGGATTTACTGACATCAACATGACCTGATCCAATTCCGGCAAGAGGTAATCAAGGTGACTTAAGGGGGAATGCGGGTTTAAAGCTACTCCAGCTTTCAAACCCAAGCCCTTGATCTGAGCGATCACTCGCTGCAAATGGGCTTGGCCTTCAGCATGAACTACCAAAATATCGGCTCCGGCCTGGGCAAAGTCCTCGATATAACGCTCAGGTCTTTCAATCATCAAATGGACATCCAAGGGCCTGTTGACCCTGCCTTTTAAGGCTTTTAAGACGGGCAAGCCAAAACTGATGTTAGGAACGAAATTGCCGTCCATAACATCGAAATGAATCCAGTCGGCTCCGGCTTCTACAACTTTATTAACATCTCTGAGAAGATAGCCAAAATCGGCTGAAAGTATGGAAGGTGCGATTAATGTCATGAGTATTGCCCCCGTTTATATTCTTTCATATCAGCCAGAAAGCTGAGATAAAATTCGAATCTGGCTGGACTGATTTTCTTAGCATCGACCAATTCTTGGACCGCACATCCAGGTTCGCCTTCGTGCAGGCAAGAGGTGAATTTACATCTATTTAGAGCCGGTCGTAATTCGGGAAAATGCTGAGCCAAATCTATCGGCTCCACCTTAGGTGTGTCCAAGAGGTAAAAGCCCGGCGTATCGGCAACCAAGCCCCGATCCCAGTCTCCATAGAGCTGGGTATGTCTGGTGGTATGGCGGCCTCTTTGGATCTTTTCACTGAGCTCCCCTGTTTCCAGTTCATACTCACTATAAAGAGCATTGAGAATACTGGATTTCCCCACTCCTGAAGGGCCGGCAAAGACTGAGATTTTGCCTTTTAGCTGGCTTTTTAAACCATCTAAGCCCAATCCCTCCAAAGCCGAGATGAGAAATGTCTTATAACCGGCTAGCTCGTATTCAGCGGCCAGTTCTTGTCCTAATTTTTCGTCAATCAAATCCATTTTCTGTAAAACTATGATGTTTTCAATATTTTCAAGCTCACCCTGCAAGAGCATCTTTTCTAAGAGCTCCCGATGTAAGGGAGGCGAAACCAAGGTAAAGATCAAAACCTGTTGCTCTACATTGGCTAAAGGAGGTCTGACCAAGCTGTTCTTTCTTGGTAAAACTTCTTCAATAACGTTTTCTTGACTGTACTTAACCCAATCTCCAACAAAAATACCTGAGGCTTTATGCCTTCCTCTACTTTGTACCGTAACATGTTCGCCCTCTTTGTTTAAGAGCTCATAAAGGCCTCCGATTCCCTTGGTGACTATGGCTTTTTTCATAAAACCTCCTAAAATTTTCTGGAACTTTCCAATCTTCCGTTTCGGTAGATTTCCACCGTGGCAGGAGAAACAATGGGGAATTCTAACTCCAAGGGTTGTTCTCCTTTGAGGTGGGTTCCTTCATAAACTACTCTGATTGGATAAGTGGCATATTTATCAGTGACCAAAACTTTAATCAAACTCTCTTCATGATCATCAAAGCTAATTGTAATTGTAGCCGTTTGAGCTCCTTCGTTTCTGGTTATGGAAACAGAAGTGCCAATATCAACTTCCGAATCAGCTCCAGGTTGCTGAGCAGTTACCGTATTCTGCGGCAGGGAAAGATCGCTGGTCGGAACTATTTCACCTAAGGTAAGACCTTTGGCTTCCAAGGCTTTTTGGGCTTCCTCTATGCTCAAACCGAAGACATCAGGTACCTTGACCTTTTGTTTGCCTGCTGAAACTGTCAGAGTGATCTCAGTGCCCAGAGGAACTCTTTTATAGGATTCAGGTTCTTGACTGATCACCTGACCTTCCTCCACCGTGGAATTCAAGACTTTGACAACCCTGACCTCAAAACCATCATTTTGCAATTGGGCAATAGCTTCTCTTTCCTTATTGCCAACCAGTAAGGGTACTTGTTTCATTTCCAAGCCTCTGCTGACCGTCAAATTGACGATTCTTCCTTCTCGGACTTCTGAATTGGCGGTGGGAGTTTGTTTTAAGATTATCCCTTCGGCTTTATCCTTGTCGTAAATGCTTTCCAGTATTTGATAATTCAAATTGCGCTCATCTAAAATTGCGACGGCGTCGCTCAAAGATTTACCGGTCAAATCTGGCACCAAAACGGAATCTCCGCTACTGCTAAAGAGAATACGGTTGATGCCAATGCCTGCCAGTAAGAGTACCAACAAAATGAAGGCAGCTAAAACACCTCGACGCATCCAGATAACCTTCTTTCGTCTCAGCTCTGCTTTTTCTATAGAAGTCAGTGGCTTGACTTTACGGGGTCGATTCTCCACTGGGAAAATCCCTGCTTTTTGGATATTCTCTAAATCTTCCAAGAGGAGTTCAGCGCTTTCATAGCGATCCTCAGGAGCTTTTTCCAAAAGTTTTTCGATGATTGCTTCGATTTCAGGAGGCAGATCCGGACAATAATCCAATATAGGATCCGGTTCCTCTTGAATATGTTTCAAGGCCAATTCAACTGGGTTTTCTCCGCTAAAAGGAGGTTGGCCGCTCAACATTTCGTAGATGACTGCTCCCAGAGAATATAGATCAGATTGCTCGTTGATTTGAACCCCTTGAGCTTGCTCCGGAGAAAAATAATGAACCGAACCGACAATCGCTCTGGTGTGGATCAGGGTATCATCGTTGACTGTCAGAGCAATGCCAAAATCCGTCAGTTTGAGCTTGCCCTCTTCGTTGATGATCATATTGTGAGGCTTCAGATCCCGATGGATGACCCCGTGGCCATGAGCATGAACTAAAGCTCTGGTAATTTGAATAGCATATTCCACCGCTTGCTCGTAGCTCATGGGGCCTTGGTCGATGACCAAATCAAGGGTCTGACCGTGGACGAACTCCATGATGATGTAATAAGGTGGATAATTGACCTGAACATCATAGGTAGCGACCAGATTTGGGTGATTTAAGCGCTGGACTGATTCAGCTTCTCTTCTAAAACGCCTTAAAAAATCTTCGTCATTGACGTATTCGTCACGCAAGACCTTGACTGCTACTTCTCGATTTAATTTTAAATCCATAGCCTTATAAACAACGGACATGCCGCCACTGCCTACCGGCTCAATAATTTCATAACGTTCTTTTAAAATTTGACCTATCATGCTTGTTCACCCACCTCGACGTATTTGGCCAGGACAACGGTTATATTATCCTCGCCACCTCTTGAATTAGCTAAATCAACAAGCTCTTGAGCCGTTTCTTGTGGGTCCTCCATATTTGCCAGATAAGTTATAAGTTCACTGTCCTCGACTAAATTATAAAGACCATCGCTGCACAAAAGTAAAACCGAATCATGGGTCAATTCCAAGATTTTCAGCTCCGGTGCCAGCTTAGCATCATAACCTAAGCTTTGGATTAAAATATTGCGGTTAGGGTGAGTTTTAGCTTCTTCTTTGCTTATTTTACCACTGCGCAAAAGTTCTCCGGCCCAGGAATGGTCTCCGGAAATCTGAAAAAGGTTTTCGCCGTTATAATGATAAAACCTACTGTCCCCAATATGCAGCATAAAGAGCAAGCGATCCTTTTCCAAAACTGCCGTTAAAGTGGTTCCCATGGAATCATAACGGATATCCTGGCTAGCTGCATCCAAGATCTTCTCATTTAAATAAAAAGCCAAATCCTTTAAAGCCTGGGGCCAGAAGAGCAGATCATCCTGATAATCTTCAGCTAATTTTTCTTCAATCCATTCAACCGAAAGCTGAATAGCCATTTTACTGGCCGTATCCCCACCCAGATAACCTCCGATGCCATCGGCTACTGCCAGGAAATATAATGAATTTTTGTTTTCTAGGCGACCTGCATAAAAACTATCCTGATTATTTGCTCGTACCTGACCTCGGTGGGTGGACGAACCATATTTCAATACAATCATAGTTTCAAATCCCTTTCTACAAGAATTTCCCTCTCAGCTGACCGCAGGCAGCATCAATATCCGTGCCCATTTCTCTTCTGATTGTGGTTTCAATACCCTGATCATTTAAAATTTGAGCGAATTTATTTATCTTTTCCTTGGAACTGCGTCTCAAATTATTGCCTTCGATGGGGTTCAAAGGAATTAAATTGACCATGGCCAGCATACCTTTGATTTTCTGGGCCAATTCCAGAGCATCTTTTTCTCTGTCATTGACTCCGTCGATCAGATTGTATTCAAAGGTCAGCCGTCTCCTAGTCTGATCTGTATAATCTCTCAAGGCTTTGAGCAAATCATCGATGGGATAGCGTTTAGCGATGGGCATGATCTGGCTGCGCAATTTATCGTTGGGAGCATGCAAGCTGATGGATAGATTGATGGGTAAATCTTCTTTTTGCAAGAGGCGTATTTGAGGAATCAGGCCACAAGTGGAAATACTGATATGTCTGTAGCCGATACCAAGACCCCAAGCTGCATTGGCTCTTTTGATAAATTTAATCATTTCAGAATAATTATCCAAAGGTTCTCCCATACCCATTAAAACCAGATGGCTGATTCTAGTTCCGTCAATTTGATCACGCAATTGTAAGACCTGAGCCATCATCTCACCGGCAGTTAAATTCCTTTTAAACCCTGCCTGACCGGTGGCACAGAAGGTGCAGCCCATTTTACAACCCACCTGAGTTGAAACACAGACTGAATTGCCATAGCTATATTGCATTAAAACCGTTTCGATAATTTCTCCGTCTTGAAGCTCCAAAAGTGCTTTTTTAACCGGATCTCTTTTTGATTCTGCCAGGCTATATAGATTAGGCATGCCGATTTTCGTCTGTTCAGCCAGCTTTTCCCTTAAAGCAAGGGAAAAATTAGTCATCTCAGCAAAATCGAAGACACCTTTTTTGTAGATCCAATCGGCTAATTGTCGAGCTCTGAATTTTGATTCGCCTAAGGCAACCATGGTGGCTTCCATTTCCTCTAAATCCAGCTCCAGCCAATCCTTAAAATTTTCTGTCATATTATCCTCATTTCAACTTTGTCAGCAAAGCCATAAAAAAGCCGTCTCCGCCGCTTAAATTGGGCAAAAGATTAAACTGACCAGAACTTTTTTCTAGGCCTTGAAGAGTAGGCACAGAAAAAGGCAATAGCTTGGCTTTGGGTTCATTTTCTAAAAACCATTGAATATTCTTTTCGTTTTCTTCCCACTCCAAGGAGCAAGTGCTATAGAGCAGATGGCCTCCCGGTTTTAAATTTTTAAAACCACTTTCTAAGAGTTCTTTTTGCAATTGGCTCAGCTCTAGAATTTGTTGGTAGGATTTCTTCCACCTGGCATCTGGTTTGCGACCTAAAACACCGGTGCCGCTGCAGGGGGCATCCAAAAGAATTTTATCATAGGGTTCTGCCAACCATTTTGTGGCATCTTGAAGGTAAGGTTTTGTATTTTCTACTCCCAGAGTTTGTAAATTTCTCTTTAAAGCTCTGAAACGCCCGGGGTGCAATTCAAGAGCATGAATTTCACCTTGGTAGCCCATGAGAGCAGCCAAATGGCTGGTTTTTCCTCCCGGAGCTGCACACATATCCAAAACCCTTTCATCTGGCTTGGGTTTGATAATATCTACTATCAGCATGGTTCCTAGATCCTGCAAGTTGAGCCAACCCAATTGGAAAAATTTATTAAAATCAGACAAACTGCCCGAAAGGATATAGGCCGTTTCATTGAGCTCACTTTTTTCGTAAAGCAAGCCCTTCTGTTCCAGCTCTGCTTCCAATTCTGCGGCTGTAACTTTTAGAGTATTGAGGCGAGCGTAGACTCTGGGCTGTTCTTGATTGATCTTTAAAAAAGCTTCCGTTGTCTCGGGACCATATCTTTTCAGCCAGCGCTGAATCATCCAAAGAGGATGGGAGTATTCTATGGATAAATGGCCTGTCAGGCCTTTTTTGCTTTTTATGGAAAAACCCTCGTGAGCTGCTGCCCGGCGCAAAACAGCGTTGGTCAAACCGGTTGCTTTTCTTTCTTCCTTTTTGATCAGTTCGACAGTTTCCATGACGGCAGCATGGGGAGGAATTCCATCTAAAAAATGGATTTGATACAAGCCTAGACGCAAAGCAGTCTGGACTTTCAAGGAAAGGCTGTTAAAAGGTCTATTCACCCATTTTTGCAGAAAAAAATCCAAGTAAAGGCGGTTCTTTAAAACTCCATTGACTAATTCACTGAACAAGGGACGCTCAATTGGAGCAAGCCCCTTTTCTCTCATCATTTCCTGAACTAAAGGGCTTAAAAAAGCACCTTCTTCGACTCGTAAGAGCACCTGAAAGGCTGCTTGACGAGCATTCATCTTTACAGATTTTGACATCTTAGTTTTCCTTTAATTTATTGGTCAAAAGAGTGCCCAGGGCAATGGGGTTACCTCTTAAAAAGACATCATAATCCATTGCTCTCTTGCCGGCAGGTTGTACTTTCTCCAAGGCTAAAACACCTTGAGCACAGGCTACGTGCAAACCATCCTGATCGGCTTTGATAATTTCACCTGGAATGCCCTTTTTGGCATTTTCATCGATAACTCTGACTTGCCAGATTTTCAGCAATTTCCCCTCCAGATGAACTATAGCTCCAGGCATGGGGCTCAATCCTCTGATCTGGTCCTTTAGTTCTTCGGCCCTATGATTGAAATCTATTTCTTGGTCAGTTCGCTCTATATGAGGTGCGTAGGTGACCATTTTTTCATCTTGAGCTTGAGGCCTGATTTTACCTTGAATAAAAGCTTCCATAGTTTGTAGCATGACTCGAGCTGCCAACTCTTTTAACCGAGCGTAAACAGAACCATAATCTTCATATTCGCCAATCTCTATTCTCTCCTGCAGGAGAATGTCTCCTCCATCCAATTCATCGATCATAAACATGGAAGTTATGCCGGTTTTCTTTTCCCCGGCAAAGATCGCTCTTTGAATCGGAGCACTGCCTCTATATTTGGGCAATAAGGAGGCGTGTAAATTGAAGGCAGCAATTTTAGCCCCTTGAATTATCTCCTGAGGCAAGAGCAGTCCGTAGGCTGCTGTGATGATGAAATCTGGTTGATAGGAGAGGACTTCTTCTTGAATTTCTGCTTCAAGCAGGCTTTCAGGTTGAAACATTTTTAAACCCAGGCTCTCAGCCAGTTTTTTAACCGGAGGAGCCTGTACTCTCAGCCCTCTTCCGCTTTGTCGGTCAGGTTGCGACATGACCAAAACAACTTCATATTCTGGATCTGCCGCCAAAGCTTCTAGGCAAGGCAGAGCAAAATCAGGGGTGCCCATGAATATAACTCTGTGCTTTTTCATCCGTTTTTACCCCCTTTAATTGAGTTCAATCTTTAAGCGCCACTTGGTCGCTCACAGACTCTTCTTCTTCAGCTTCCGGGTCAGTAAATCTGATTATCTTATCGATAAATACTTCTCCATTAACATGGTCAATTTCATGTTGGAAAATAACCGCCAAACGCCCCTCAGCATCTATTGCTACTTCTTCTCCTTGAGGGTTCAAGGCCTTTACTTTGATAATCTTGCTTCTTTTGACTTCGCCCCAGACGCCGGGGAAGCTCAAGCATCCCTCTTCAGTGACAATCTCCCCTTCTCTTTCCATAATTTCAGGGTTGATCAATTGATAGAGGGTGTCCTGCCATTGCACAACGATGACTTTTCTCGAGATGCCCACCTGAGGAGCTGCTAAACCCACTCCATTATGATAGTGCATGGTTTCAACCATATCCTCCAAAAGCCTCAAGGTGCCTGCGGTAATTTTTTTAATCGGCGCTGCCGGTTTTCTTAAAACCTCAGCATCGTTATATCGTAAAAATCTAATAGCCATCTCTAACTCCTAATCTAGTAAATAATCTTAAAGATACATGGGGTCTAGCATTACACTCAGAATAAGCCCATCTGGGCGGGCCAAAGCTTCTTTGATTAAGGAAACTTCAGAGGCCAAGATGACCCTATTGGGTGCATTTATAATCAAACTGAAACGATATCTATCCTGAACTTTAAATATTCTGGCTTTTTTCACCGGGAATGTTTCTATTTTATCGGTGAATTTCTGTTTAAAGTTCAAAAGAAAGGTTTCAGCAATATTTTCATCTTGATGGGCAGCTACGATCAAAGCTAAATGACCGAAAGGAGGCAATCTCAGCTTCTTTCTATACTCTATTTCTCTTTGATAAAACTTGACGTAATCTTGTTTTAAGGCTGCCTGTAAAACTGGATTTTCTGGGTCATAGCTTTGGAAAAAGACTCTGCCTTTTTCTTCTTGTCTGCCGGCTCGACCTGCAACTTGAACCAAGAGGGAGAAGGCTCTCTCCGCTCCAAAAGGGTCTTCATTGAAGAGCAGGGTATCGGCCGCTATGACTCCCACTGTGGTGACATTAGGGAAATCAAAACCTTTGGCAACCATCTGGGTGCCGACTAAAATTGCAGCTTGATTTTTTTCTAATTGTTCGATAATTTCTCTTTGTCTGCCTTTGACTCTGGTCGAATCGGCATCCATCCGCATGACTTTGACATCGGGAAAATGTTTTTTACATTCTTCCACAATTTTCTCTGTTCCGATACCGAAAAAACGAAAATAGGAAGAGGAACAACTGGGGCAATTCTTAGGCAAGCTGATGCTATAGCCACAATAATGACAGCGTAAATCATCTTGCTGGTGTTCACGGTGGAGAACCAAAGGAAGTTCGCAATCGGGGCAGGTCATGACAAAGCCGCAAGAACGGCACAAGATCATCCTGTGAAAGCCTCGGCGATTATGAAAAATTATAACCTGCTGATCCTTTTCTAGGCTAAGGTTGATGCTCTCTGCTAGGGCTTGACTAAAAATGCTGCGATTTCCTAAGCGCAATTCTTCCCGCATATCGATGATCTTCGTTTGGGGTAAGGTAGCCTCTCCGATTCGCTTACTCAAATGCAGGAGGGTAAAGGTCCCGGCTTGGGCCAAATAATAGGTCGTAATGGAAGGGGTAGCACTGCCCATTAGCAAGAGGGCCTTATGCTCTCTGGAGCGAATTATGGCGACTTCCCTGGTATGGTATTTAGGGTCTTCTTCCTGTTGATAAGTACTTTCGTGCTCTTCATCTAAAATTATTATGCCAATTTTTTTAACCGGGGCAAAAATTCCCGATCTGGCCCCTAAAAGTATGGCCTTTTCGCCCTTCTTTAAACGTTGCCAGATTTGAGCTCGTTCTCCATGGCTCAAAGCGCTGTGCCAGAGCAAGACCATTTCGCCAAAGCGACGACGAAAGCGTTCGACCATCTGCACCGTCAAGGAAATTTCCGGGACTAAGACGATGGCGCTCTGCCCTTTCTCCAAAACTTTGGCAATCGCCTGAAAGTATAATTCGGTCTTACCACTGCCGGTTATCCCGTGTAACAAAACCGGTTTCGGATTGGACGAATTTAAGGCATCCTTGATTACCCTAAAGGCTTTTTCCTGTTCTTCCGTCAAAACAAACTTTGATCTAATCTGAGCATCTTTTTCTGGCTCAACATAGACTAAAAAACCCTGATCCTTCATTTTTTTTAAATAAGTACTTCTATATTCCGGCCAAGTTTTCAGCTCAGCTTCATCGATCAATTCTCCTGCATCCAGAATCCTCTGCCAAAGGAGCATGATGCCCCCCCGACCAGGCTTTTCATCCCTTTTTTCTGCCTTTAAAGGGCGATATTCCCTGATAGCAGGGCCTCTAAAACCCTCAGTCAAAACGATTAGTTTTAAATCTTTTAAAGAGTTGAGGAGTTTGCGACCGAACAAATTAACAAAAACCCCTTCATCAACGGGGCTACGCCTTTGCTCCAACCAAAAGAGGGCGTCTTTTAATTCTTCTTGGTCTTCCACTTTAGCCAAAACTTCTTCATAATCGTCGACTAATTGGTAGCGTCTTAAAACGCGCGACTTGACCGAAGCCGGTAAAATCGCTCGCAAAGCCTGAGACCAAGTGCAAAGGTAGCGCTTGCTCAGCCAATCTATCAAGTTCAGCTGTTCTTGATTCAAGGAAGGTCCGTCAGTGTCCAAAATTTGTAAGATATCCCTGACCTGGAAATCAGGTTTTTCTTTGATCTCGGCGACTACGATTCCTCTAACCACCCGCCTTTGCAAGGGTACAGCGACTAAAGAGCCGATGCCAATTTTACTTTTAAGAGCTTCAGGTACAGAATAAGTCAAGCCGCTTTCCAAAGCAGCCATCACTCTATCCAATTTTACCAGAGCGTATTTCATCTAGATGGCACCTGATCTCTTTTGATTATTATCCATGCTGTTTTTAATCCCTAGCTTTTTTTGCTTTTGCTTTTAATCCGCTTGAACTTGAGCTTTCCTGCCATCAGTTCATCGTAGGCCATGATCAAAGGTTTTTCCTTCAAATCCTTATCGCCATTGATTAAAATCTCTCGGGCTCTCTTGGCAGTGACTATAACGCCGGTATATTTATCGTTGACATGCTTAAAAATTTCATCTGAGGGGATTCTACTCATCTTTTTTATTCTCCTTCTTCAGTTTCTGCCATGTGTTGGAAAATTTCCAAATCCAGCATTCTCTCTCTTTTATGTTTTTCCGCTAACAAAATAGCTTCCATCTGATTGACGGCTTCACTAACCGTGTCGTTAACTACAACATAATCATACATATTGACTACTGCCAATTCTTTTTTAGCAATTCTTGTTCGCTCTTCTATCTCTGCTTGAGATTCTGAGCCTCTGCCGATCAATCTATCCTGTAAATCTTTGAACTCAGGCGGTACTAAGAAGATAAAAACTCCGTCGATACCTGAGGCTTTGACCTGAGCGGCTCCTTGAACTTCGATTTTTAAGATGACCGATATTCCTTGGGCCAATTGTTCCTCAACAAAAGCTTTAGGAGTGCCATAATAATGGCCTGCATAGACGACATTTTCTAAAAAGCCTCCGGCATTTAGTCTTTCTTTAAACTCTTCTTTAGTCAAGAAAAAATAATTTTTCCCGTCTATTTCATAATCCCTTTTGGGTCTGGTGGTTGTGGAAACAGAATAACTTAAATCTGGCACCTTCTCCAAAAGAGCTTCACAGACTGTGTCCTTGCCAGCTCCGGCTGGGGCTGAAAGAATAAGTAAAACTCCTCGTTTCATCCCTTAATCATCCTCCTCAACTTCGTCACGAGTCGACCATCTGGCAGCTATTGTTTCCGGCTGAACTGCCGACAAAATGATATGACCACTATCGGCGACGATGACCGAACGGGTCCTCCTACCGTGTGTAGCGTCAACAATAATACCCTTTTCTTTAGCTTCTTGAACGATGCGCTTGATTGGATTGGCTTCCGGACTGACAATGCTGATAATCCGACCTGAGGCAACGAAATTGCCAAAACCGATGTTGATAAGCCTGCTGTGTAACATAAAGCACCTCTTATTCGATATTCTGTACTTGCTCGCGGATTTTTTCCAATTCTGACTTGATTTCAACAACCTGATTACTTATCTCCAAATCGTTGGATTTAGAACCGATGGTGTTTATTTCTCTGTTCAATTCCTGTAAGAGGAAATCCAATTTACGACCGATGCTCTCATCTTCTTTATCTAAGAGCTTTTTCAATTCGTTGATATGGCCTTCTAAACGGACCAGCTCTTCAGTAATATCGCTGCGGTTGGCCATAATCGCTACTTCCATGAGCAAGCGATTTTCATCCAATTGAAGATTATCCATGAGTTCTGAAATTCGTTCTTTCAGCCTCTGCTCTTCCAGCTTAGCCAGTTCAGGTGCTCTTTGTTCGATTTGACCGTGCAGCCTTTCAATCTCAGTTATTCTGAAGAGAATATCCTCTTTCAGGTGCTGACCCTCGTTTTGCCGCATGATCTTCAAATCGCTCAAAGCCTTGATTAGATATGGTTCTAAATTCTGCCAAATTATATCTGGGCTTTCCATCTGATTTTGAACACTGATCACATCAGGCAGATTCAAAACATGGCCTAATCTCATTGATTCCTTGAGCTCCAAAGTATCAGCCAATTCATCCAAGCTGTTTTGATAGGCTAAAGCCAGGGCTTTGTTGACCCTGACCTCGTAGGCTTCCTCGGCGGTGTGATAATACTGAATATAAACCTCGGCTCGGCCTCTGATTATATACTTACTGACCACTTGTCTGATTCTCTGTTCCAGTGCGTTGAGTTCCTTGGGCATACGGATGACGAAATCAAAATAGCGATTGTTGACAGTTTTGATTTCCACCAAAATTCTGTATTTCTCATCGGAAAATTCGCTGCGACCAAATCCGGTCATGGAAACTGGCATAATAAAACCCCTCTTTGCACATTTTAATCCTTGATTACTTACATTTCGCCGTTGGACCTTATTTTCCTCTAATCCTTTAAGCTCAGCCTCTTTATCAAATAAGGAAATTCAATGTTAAATTTATGCTTTTCTACTTATTCCTCAAGTTTGAATTTTAGATTACTCTAGGTGTTATCTAGAGTTTATAAATTTTCGCTCTGTAAAAGAGTGAGCTTACCTAGATTTTCAATCCTAACACTTTATTCCTCAACTTCAAAATCAGCGGGAGCTCGTGGTGCTACATAAAGGGTTCGAAAATTCGTATAATGGACGGCTCCAGGCTTGGCTCCCTTATACTTTTTCAGATGCCGCCTTTGAGTATAAGCAACAGAAACATAGGAGTTGTCCCTTTCCTTGCTATAAAAAGCTGCGATTGCTGCTGCCTTCTCAAAGAGAGTCTCGGATAAATCCTTTTGGTGAACTACCACATGGGAGCCGGCACTGTCCTTGACATGAAACCACCAATCATTGGGCTGGGCCAATTGCATGATCAGATAATCATTTTGAGTATTGTTGCGGCCAATGGAAACTCTGGTGCCTTCAAGGGTTATTTGCAGAGGCTGGGCAACAAAGCTAGTTTTTACTTCTTTTCTCTTCCCTCTCGTCTGTTTGCTTCCGGATTTTTTGGCTTCTGTTTTTTTAATTAGATTCTGCTTTTTCAGTTCTTCTTCGATTTCCATTAAAAATTCCAAATCTTCAGCCATGGCAATTGCAACTAAAACAGTATCTAAATAGTCTACCTCTTTTTTTGACAGATCCAATTGTTCGGCGATCAGCTTTTGTCCCTTTTTAGCTTTACTATAACGACGGAAATAATTTTGGGCATTTTGCTGGAGATTAAAGCGAATATCCAAGGGTATATTGATCAGCTTCAATTCCGGGTCGTAAAAATTGACGACGCTTATTTCGTTAGAACGAACCTCCGGTTCCACACTGTTTTTTAAGAGCTCACCCCAAATTCGCAGATGTTCCGAGTCTATACTGGCACTTAAATCTTCTTCTAGAGCGAAAAGTTTTCTTCTGGCTTTGGCCAAAGCGTTGTTGACAATTGTTTCCAAGGAATGCTTCTTGCTTTGATATTTTCTTTTAGTCTCCAAGCTTTCGTAGTATGCGTCTAAAACTCGGCTGGCCTGATCCCAGGAAGTGCTGGAACCAGAAAAATCCAAGGGCATGATCTGACCTTCTGTTAAGAAGAGTTGCCCTCTTTTTCTTATCTCTACTGCTCGAGCTAAAAGAAACTTTAAATCGGCTTTATTAGCTTCAGACAGAGCTGCCACCGGAAAATCCAAGGGTAGTTCCAAGGCTTTGATAATTGCTTCTGAACTGGTTCTGCCAATTCCGTCGATATTATCACGTAACCAGCGAGCTAGTGATTGCTTTGAATTTTCATTTAAACTTGCATAATTTAAATTTTCTAGATCCTGCTTGTTCTGAGGCGGTGGTCCTAGGTATTCCAAATTAGGCAGGATTTCTCTGTACCTGTTCTGCCAGGAATGGACATGCTTATAACTATCAACAATCCACCTTTCCTGATTGAGCAAAATCAGATTGCTATGCCTGCCCATCAACTCGGCCACCAAATAGAATCTTTTTAATTCTCCAAATTCGTCTAAATTGACCAATTGAAATTCCAACAATCGTTCCACTCCGGGCTGTTCTACCTTGACAAACCTGGCTCCTTGCAGACGATTGCGCAATAATTGGGTGAATCCAAGGGGCCTGGGTAAATTTTTAAAATTGCCTTCGCTCAAATGAACCCGAGCAGTTTCTGGGTTTAAAGAGATCAAGACTTTGAAATTCCTGTTTCTTTTGCGAAAATGAAAGGTAAAATCTCCATTCTCCCTTTGGTAGATTCGATCAATTCTCGATTCAATCAATTGCTCATTTAATTCCTCAGCAACAGCTCTGATAGCCCAACCTTCCAAAGCCAAATAAATCACCCTTTCATGGAAAAAAAGGTCTTAAGCTAAATTAGGCTTAAGACCTTGTAAATTTTATGATTTTCTAGCCGAATAAGGCCAAAAGAACTCCGGCTGCTACGGCTGAACCGATGACACCTGCAACGTTTGGTCCCATTGCATGCATCAAAAGGAAGTTGCTTGGGTTTTCCTCTTGTCCGACAACCTGAGAAACTCGAGCTGCCATGGGAACTGCCGAAACACCGGCCGAACCGATCAGAGGATTGACTTTTTTACCCGACAATTGATACATGACTTTACCTAAAACGACACCACTAGCCGTACCAAAGCCGAAAGCTACCAAACCTAAAGCGATGATGAACAAGGTTTGAGGTGCTAGGAAGATTTCCCCATTGGCGGTTGCACCAACTGAAACTCCCAAGAAAATCGTGACAATATTCATCAATTCGTTTTGAGCTGTTTTGGACAATCTATCCGTCACACCAGATTCTTTAAACAGGTTACCCAACATCAACATACCGATTAAAGCGGCAGCGCTGGGTAAAATCAAGCTGACTACGATGGTGACGGCGATGGGGAAAATAACTTTTTCAGTTTTAGTTACTTCTCTCAATTGATCCATCACAACGGATCTTTCTTCCTTCGAAGTCAAAGCTTTCATGATGGGAGGCTGGATGATAGGTACCAAAGCCATATAGGAATAGGCTGCTACTGCAATCGGTCCTAAGAGCTCAGGAGCCAATTTTGAAGCCGTATAGATGGCTGTCGGACCGTCTGCTCCACCGATGATTCCAATTGAACCGGCTTGAGCAGGAGTAAATCCTAAGAAAAGCGCACCGATGAAGGTGGCGAATATACCAAATTGAGCTGCTGCTCCTAAAAGGAATGTTCTGGGATTAGCGATTAAAGGACCAAAGTCGGTCATGGCTCCTACCCCCATGAAAATCAGAGGTGGATAGATGCCTAATTTGACTCCCTGATATAAATAGGAAATCAAACCGCCTTCATCCATTAAGCCGGCACCGGGTAAGTTGGCCAATAACATGCCAAAACCTATGGGAATTAGCAAGAGAGGTTCGTATCCTTTGCGAACAGCCAAATAAAGCAAGATACAAGCAACCACGATCATCACGATATGCTGCCAGGTCATAGCAAAAAAACCGGTACTACGGATAAACTCACCAATAGAACCTAAAATATCCATAAATGAACCTCCTAGTTATTTAAATCTAATAAAATGATAAGGTCCAATTACAATTGGACTGGTAAACCATGGCCAGATCAACTAATTGGACCATAGCATGAACATTATACCCGTAAAATTCAAATTTGGCAACCGCCCTCAAGCTTTGAATTTTCAACGAAATTTAAAGCCATCTACAAGAAACGACTCAAGAAAACCGTTTAACAATTATTATATCATTATTAATACAACATAGCAGATATTTTTGAAAATATGTTTCGTTTAGTAGGTTTTTGAATAATACTTATTTTTTATAGAGTATGACACAATCATCCCTATCTTTTTCGTCTAAATAGACTCTTATCTGCTCGTCTTTAGCTGTGGGCACGTTTTTGCCTACAAAATCAGCACGAATTGGCAACTCTCGATGACCCCGATCGATTAAAACAGCCAATTGAATCGCCTCAGGTCGTCCCATATGCATGACACCATCCAAGGCTGCTCTGACCGATCTGCCCGTATGCAGAACATCATCGATCAGAATGACCGTTCGGCCTTTTAAGTCGTAGGGTTTCAAATCGTCTTTGACCCCTTTCTTTTTTTCATCGTCACGAAAAGGTGAGATGTCCAAAGCCATATAATCTACCTGGCTTTGTTCCACTTCTTCCATGACCTGAGCCAGACGACGCATGAAAGGCAAGCCTTTTTGTAAAACTCCAATCAGCAAAAGCTCCGAGCTTCCACCATTCTTTTCTAAAATTTCATAAGTCAAACGCCTTATGGTCCGAGCCAATTGCTCTTTATCCATCAATAAAGTCGAGCTCACCTATTTCAACTCCTCTATCCCAATCATATCCTAAATTATTTAAACAATGCATGAATTCTTGCGGCGGCTGAACCCTAAATTCCATCCAACGATGGTCTTGAGGATGGTAAAAGGCTAAGGCATAGGCATGCAGTGCCTGACCTTCCAGAGGCCAAGGAGACTCTCTGTTACCGTAGACCATATCCCCGATAATCGGGTGTTTATAATAAGCCATATGAACTCTGATCTGATGAGTTCGGCCTGTGCGCAATTGCACTTTTAAAAAGTCTGTATTGGCGTAGGCTTGAATCACCTGAAAATCAGTTTGAGCTTTTTTACCCATAGGCACGACCCACATCTTCTGTCTGTTTTTCGGATGGCGGCCAATGGGCGCGTCGATCAGTCCGGCCAGACTGGGCCAATTGCCCCAGGTCAGAGTCAGATAGAGCCTCTTGACCTTTTGCTCTTTGAGCTGTTGGCTTAAGGAAAAAGCTGCCACATCGCTTTTAGCGACGACCATCAAGCCACTGGTATCCTTATCTAAACGGTGGACTATTCCGGGGCGAAAAACTCCACTGATCCCGGGCCAATTATCCTGATAGGCCAGGAGCCCATTGACTAAGGTCCCGGTCCAATTGCCCGGAGCCGGATGGACAACCAAGCTTTTCGGCTTGTTGACTACCAATAAGTCCTCATCTTCGTAGATGATATCCAAATCCATGGGTTCCGGCAAAAGCTCCAACTCTTCGCTTTCCGGCACCTCCAGGAGAATTCGTTCATTGCCCTTCAATCTGTAGCTGGCAGGTCTTAAATAGTCGGCACAGGTAATCATCCTGTCGGCGATTAGTTTTTGCACATAAGTTCTGCTGATGCCTGCTTTTTGGCTCAGCCATTTATCTAAACGCTGACCTTTATCCTCGGCTTGCGCTTGAAAGACTAATATTTCCTGTTCATCTTTGTTAATCACTGATGACCTCCTTTTACCAACTCAGAAACCAAGAGCAGGACCATCAAAAAGACTCCTAAGGTCAGGGCTGAGTCAGCAAGATTAAATACTGGGAATTTGAAGAAACCAAATTCTAGAAAATCAATTACGTAACCATATAAAAGTCGGTCAATCAAATTGCCACAAGTACCGCCTAAAATGAGACCGTAGATCAGTCTCATAACATTGTTATCTTCTATTATCTTATTTCTACCTAGAATCAGAAAAACAACTGCCAGGCTGGAAAGTGCAGTCAAGAGAAAACGCTGCCCCGTCAAAATGCTGAAGGCCGCACCTGTGTTCTTGGTATAATGGAGATTCAATAGTTTAGGCCAAAACTCCTGAGAAACTCCATAGGGTAAATTTTCTTTAACCCAAATTTTACTGAAAAAATCTAAGATTATTACGACTATTGCTAAAATTATTTCCAAAACTGCACCTCACAATAAAGAAACCCCGTTTTTTACGGGGCTTACGACTCAAGAAAAATCTATTTAGCCTTGCCTAAGGCAATAATTTCTTTGGCTAAAACTATGGTGGGATCAATAACCGGAACACTCAAACTGCCTTCTTTTAGAACCATAGAAATTTCAGTGCAGCCGGTCAAAATGACATCAGCCCCGGCTAAAATCAGATTTTCGGCTACTTCTTTAACCGTTCGTTCCGGCTCAGCTTTGAGCCCTGCTTTGATTTGATAGATGCTGTTTTGCACCCGAGCCTGTTGCTCATCCGTTGCCGGTATAATCACTTCACAACCATAGCCAGCTATTATATTTTGATAGAGGCCAATTTTTACAGCTGCTGTGGTTGCCAAAAGTCCAATTTTTTTAGTTTCCGGGTAAAGATTGCAGATCTGCTCTACTGCTAATTTGGGCATGTGTAAAACTGGAATATTTACTGCTTTTTCCACGAAGGAATAAAAATAATGGGCTGTATTACAAGCAATTGCTAAAAGATCTGCTCCGCCTTTTTCTAAATTCCGGGCCATTTCGGCCATCACAGGGCCGGGATTTTCTCCATTGTTGAAAATAGCCTCGATTCTATCGGGAATCTTTCCGTTGGAATCGATTAAGAGCCGCAAATGTTCTTGATCTGTGGTTGCTTCTGTATTTTGAATGATCTTTAAAAATAAATCCACTGTAGCTTCCGGGCCCATGCCCCCAATTATACCTATAACCTTATCTTCCTTAGCTTCAATTCCTTTCATAACATATTAAGCCTCTTTTCAATTTAGTTTTTTAAATCAAACTTCCTGACATTGACACTTTCCTCTGATGGGAACTTCCATTCAGAGCTCTCTAATAGATCCAATTGGGCCTGTAAAATCGTCTTCAAGCGGGCTCGACAAACAGCAGCATCTTTGCGCACGGCGTCATGCTCAGCAACAATTTTCTGCGCTCTTTGCATGGCTTCATCGATGATCTGCTGAGCTTTAACCTCTGCTTCCCTGATGATCAATTCCCCTTCTCGACGGGCATTCATCTTCAGAGTATCAGCCGATTCCTGAGCCACTACTAAAGTTTTTTTCAAGGTTTCTTCCATGCCGACAACAGTATCAGCTCTATCCACAGAAGATTGAACCTTTTCCTTTAAAGCAGTGTTCTCCCGGTACAGAGCCTCAAAATCCTTGATGACTTCATCTAAAAAAGCATCAACTTCAACTTCATCGTAGCCTCGTAAAGCTTTTTTAAATTCTTTATTATGAATATCCAAAGGTGTTAGCATAAGAATTCCCCCTTTAATTCAAGATTAATCGAAACTAACCTTCTTCTCTGTTGCGAACTAGTGCATCTCGGGCTAAAAGAGCTTCTTTTAAATTGCTGGAGACATCGACATCACTGGGTGCTACCAAAAAGATATTGCCGCTAATTTTTTGCATACTGCCTTCTAAAGCGTAAGCAGCCCCGCAGACAAAATCCAGCATGGAGCGAGCTAAATCCCCGTCTAAGCCTTCTAGGGAGACAATTACCGGCCTTCTGGCCTTCATATGATCGACTAAGACCTGAACCTCTTCAAAATGATTGGGAGCATAGACGACGAGGCGATTAGTTTCTTGTTGGTTCATATAAACATTTCCTTTCGATGGTATCGGAACAACATTGTCGTTCTTTGTTCTGACAGGATTTGGTTTGCTCTGAACATTGCTTGGAGCTTGACTTTGTTGCTGATTCACCCAAGAGCCTTGCTCATTTTTAGCGTCTCTCTCCAAATCAACCCTATTGCTATGAACCACCGTAACACCCTCTTCATGAGGGTTACTTCTATCCAAATCTCTGGTCAGATCACTGCTTGTACTCAAAGTCCCATCTTCATATTCTTCATCGCCTAAACCGATAAATCTCCAAAACTTCTCCATAAAACCGGCCATTTTCAGATCCTCCTTAGCTTATTTCTTTATATATTCTCACGGGGGCCAAAAACTTTTGTTCCCAGCCGTATAATAGTAGCTCCTTCTTCGATTGCAATCTGATAATCGTTGCTCATGCCCATGGATAGATGATCTAAGGGGGCATAATCCAAGTTTAAACCTTTTAATTCCTCTTGTTTTAACCTGAGAGCCTTAAAAACGGAATGCAATTTTTCTTTATCTTGAGTAAAAGGAGCAATTGTCATCAAACCTCTGATCCTCAAGTTAGGATAATTGGCCAAATTTCTCAAGAAAACTTCGGCTTCATCTAGGCTCAAGCCTGCTTTACTCTCTTCTTGGGCAACATTGATCTCCAAGAGACAATCGATAATCTTCTCTTTGCTTCTCTTTTGTATTTCCTTAGCCAGAGAAGGACGGTCTAAGGAATGAATCATTTCAACATGGTCGATGATGCTTCTGACCTTGTTGCTCTGTAAGCTGCCAATAAAATGCCACTGCGCCGGTAAATCCCAGACCAGTTTACTCACCAATTCCTGAGCTTTATTCTCTCCAAAAGTGTTGATACCAGCTGCCAGAGCCTGTTCAATTCTCTCCTTTTCCACTGTTTTGGTCACAGCAAGGAGTAAAACATCCTCCCTTGGCCGATTGGCCTTTTGACATGCGGCCTCTATTTCTTTTTCTAAATTAGCTATGTTTTCTAAAACTGACAATTGTTCTTACTCACCTTCTACTCTTATACCTTCCAAAGCGAAACGCGGATTCAAAATAATCTTAGCTTCAGAGCTCAAGCCGCTTATTAGCGCTTCTCCTTGTCTGTTCTGTAAAATATTTACCTGCTTAAAATGAGCCGTTTCATTTTCAACGACAAAGACACCGTCACTCCCTTGTTTTTGCACAAGCAGATCTGAAGGAACTTTCATGCCCATTTCTTCTAAGATGACCAGCTCAAAGATTGGAAAGCGCTGGTCCAGAAGTTCAGGCAAAGGCAGATAAAATATATAGGTTAAAAGGACCTGCTCATCTTCTTGTTCTATTTGTAAAACTTCTGCTTCCACCAGGGATTCTTGCCCAAGCAAGAGTTTGACCCGATCTCCCTGAGCCAAGGACAAAACATCCTTTAAATCATAAAGACTGACACAGAGAATCGGTGTTTTGATCACTTTGGCAAAAGGTTTACCTGCTGCCAATTCCTCAGGCATTTTGACTCTGGAAAGATAGTTAAAAGCCTCAAAATCCTTAACACTCATCTCAGGCAATTTAGATGTTGTCAGAATATTTTCATAACCATCGATGGAAAAGCTAATCGTTCCAGAATAATTTGACTGGACAACCGTCGCTCCTGTTTTTAAAACATCTTTTAGAGCTTCTTCCTCTTCATCCCAAATTTCTGAATTGTACTCTACTTGAGCTTTTTCCTTTTGCAAATCTTCAATTTTCTCTTCTAGAGTCTCTATTCTCGAACTTAAGCGTTCTTTGGCCTCAGCATCATCTTTTAAAGCCTCTGTCTTCATCTGTTTTTCTATATCAGAAATCTCTTTTTCGATTTCTTTGACACTTTCATCATAAAAGGAAAGCCTGGAATTGTATTCTTCTAAATCCTTTTTTCTCAAATCAGCTAGCTCTGCAGTTTTTTTCTCATAGACCTTTAAAGAACTCAAATCATAGATCTCGGCTAAAGGATCGTTTACCTCGACCATAGTCAAGGGTTCAACTAAGGGTGACCAAGTTCCACTTTCCGGAGCAATCATCACCTCTTCGTCGATTAAAACAATGCCTTTGCTGATCACCGTCACTTTTACCTCTTCTTGCTGATAGCTTTGAAAGACTAATATTCGGCTGACCGTCTGACGATAGAGATGATAAACGCCAAAGGAAAGCCCGGCTACAACTATCAAAATTGAAAATATGACCAATCTTCTCAAAAAGATTTTTCTTCTTTTCAAAATCTCAGCCCGGGATGCTTTCGCTCTTTTCTTTTTTTCCATTTTAATATTCCTTAAGGATCATTTTCTTCTTCGCGAATTTTCTTCAACTCGTTCATAAAATGATCCAGATCTTCAAAATCACGATAAACACTGGCAAACCTGATATAAGCAACCGTGTCCAATTCCCTCAAACGCCTCATGATGGCTTCGCCGATATCCTTGCTTTCAATTTCGGCTTTGAGGTTGTTGCGCATCTCCAATTCCACGTCGGTGGCTATCTTCTGTAAGACCTCCACCGGGATTGGTCTCTTTTCGCAAGCTCTGACCAGGCCATTCATGATCTTGTTGCGGTCAAATTCCTGACGTCTTCCGTCTCTTTTAACCACCATCATCACAGCCTGTTCCACTTCTTCAAAAGTGGTGAAGCGCCTACTGCAAAAAACACATTCGCGACGGCGTCGGATAGCTTGCCCATCTTGAATAGGCCTGGAATCGACAACTCGACTATCATCAGCTTGGCAAAATGGACATTTCATTTTTTTCATCTCCTCTGATCAGAAAAGCAAAACGATTGTCTAAAACTCAAATTAGCTCAATTTCGAGACCTCTAAGCTTCAGGTTCGGTAGGCTCTTCTTCCTTGGGCTGGTCCTCATCCTTCTTTTGTAAAAATGGAGGAACATTCAGACCAAATTGAACCTGCTCAGGTGGCCGTCCTTCAGCCCGTCTTTGTGCTCTTTCTCTTTCAGTTTGGAATTCATGAATTGCATGTTTATCAAAATGAGGATTTTTAACTTCCTGCTCAAAGCCTGTAGCGACAACAGTAATTCTAATCTGGTCTTTCAAACGATCTTCAACTCGCACGCCCCAGATGATATTACAATCAGGATCGACTGCTTCGGAGATCAAGGCTGCTGCTTCATCGGTTTCAAAGAGGGTTATATCTGGCCCACCGGCTATATCCAAGAGAACTCCCCTGGCACCTTCGATAGACATTTCCAAAAGAGGTGAAGAAATAGCCATTTTGGCTGCTTGAACCGCTCTCGTATCCCCTTGACCATAACCGATGCCCATGATAGCGGAACCGGAATCCTTCATAATCGACTGAACGTCGGCAAAGTCCAAATTGATGATGGCCGGAACGATGATCAATTCGGAAATCCCCTGGACACCTTGTCTTAAAATTTCATCGACCATGCTGAAGGCTTCCAGCAAGGATGTTTTTTTATCGATGATTTTGGTCAAACGCTCATTGGGTATGATGATCAAAGAGTCGACCTTATCTTTTAAACGCTCAATTCCCCCTTCGGCTTGGGCCGCTCTTTTGCGACCTTCAAAATTAAAGGGTTTGGTTACTACAGCAACGGTCAAAGCCCCTAATTCCTTAGCCACTTCAGCTACGACTGAGGCTGCACCTGTGCCGGTTCCGCCACCCATCCCGGCTGTTAGGAAGACCATATCAGACCCTTTAAGGACCCGCTCCAGCTCTTCGCGGCTTTCTTCAGCTGCTTGATAACCAATCTGCGGATTGCCACCGGCTCCCTGTCCTCGGGTCAACTTGGTTCCTATCTGAAGCTTTTGATCGGCCAAAGAATGAGCCAAAACTTGGCCGTCAGTATTGATGGCGATAAATTCGACTCCTTTTAAACCAGCAGATATCATCCGGTCGACAGCATTACTGCCACCTCCGCCGATTCCTACAACTTTGATTTTTGTAATTTCGTTCATATCGAACTTTGCTTCTAACATAAAATCTTCTCCCCCGGCCTTTCTTTTAATTCCTTAATATTTTATTCATATAATTCACTTAGTTAAAGTTTCAAAAAACTACAAAATCGGATTATGAAATACTTCTATTATTGTCAACCCAATTCCTGCTTAAAATATCTTTTTCTCTTAAAAAAACTATTATTTTGTATAGACTTTAACTACAGTGTCCACTGGATCGACCAGAGTAGCTTTTGAACCCAAACGAACGAAGGAAAGATCGGGATAATTGTTGGTAATCCAGTTTTTCTCAATCAGGAGCTCACTGCCATCGACCAGCAATCTCACCTTTTCTATTTGTTTTGGTTTTAAACCGCTCAGTGGCAGGTAGCCGATGATCTCATCGAAGACATGATAATAGAGGGCTTTTCCTTTTTGCGTGATATAACCAAACTCAGGTTTATCTAAATCGGCCGGACCGGTAGCAATCACTGATTCTTGATTGTATTTCATCCAGGCGGCTATTTCCTCGAGGATCAGGGCTGATTCCTTGGGTATTTCCCCCAGAGCATTGGGACCTACATTGACCAAAAGGTTTCCCCCTTTGCTCACCGTCTCCACCAGCTTTCTGATGATCAGTTTGCTGCTTTTAAAATTATGATCATTGCTGACATAGCCCCAATGATCGTTTAGAGTAATACAGGATTCCCAGAGAACTCTCTCCCCCTTGATATTGAAAATACCTTTGGGAGGAATGATTTGCTCGGGACTGACGAAATCTCCTGAGGTTAAGCCAGGCTTAGCCTCGATTAAAGAGCCAAAACCCTCACCGCTTGCTTCCAAACGATTGTTGATAATGACCTGAGGTTGTAATTGCCTGACTTGCTCGACCAGTTCTTGACCTTTAAAGGCCTGAGCATTTAAATCATCATAGGCAAAATCGAACCAAAGAATATCCAGTTGTCCGTAATTTGAAACCAATTCAAGTACTTGCTTGTGCATATAATCCAGGTAGGTATCAAAATCGTATTGATGATCTTTGAAATCAGGATTATCTCTCATAGGATGGTGACGATCGCCAAAATGAGGATAATGATCGTGATGCCAATCGATGATGGAATAGTAGAGACCCACTTTGATGCCAACTTCCCTAAAGGCCTCTAAGACTTCTGCTACAGCGTCCCGACCAAAAGGTGTTTTAGTAGATTTAAAATCAGTATAGGCAGAATCAAACAAACAGAAACCGTCATGATGTTTGGCTGTAAAAACAACATATTGAAAACCTGCAGCTTTAGCTTTTTTAGCCCAGAGACCAGGCTCAAAATTAGCAGCTGTAAATTCCTGGAAATAAGGCCGGTAGTCTTCTTTGCTAATCCGTTCGTTAGAACGCAACCATTCTCCCCTAGCTGGAATAGCATAGAGGCCCCAATGAATAAACAGGCCGAATCGGGCTTTTTGATACCAAGCAGTTCTGGCTTGATAAGCACTCAGGTCAAAATTCTCCATCTTAAATCACCTCATTAAAAAGAGAATCAGAGATAATCTCTGATTCTGTTTTAGTCTTTATTTTCTTTACTTTTTCTTGCAAATAACTTTTCCCACAACTGTGAGAACAAATGGATTAAGATTCACATAAGTACCTCCAGAAATATCTAGGAGCCGGCCAGACGATTGGCTTTAGCTCGAAGATAAGCATAAAAATGTTCGTTTTTTTCTTGTAAATCCTCTTGAGTCAATTTTTGCCAGAGGACCATGTCCTGAACCAGGGTTTCACTGGCGTTTCTCCAGGTCATGTAACCGGTTGAACACTCAATATCGAGCCAGATCACTGCTGCATAGTCTAGCAGTTCGGCCTTATAATCGACCCCGTTTTTCAAACAGTAACTCTCATAGGTTTCAATCAGGTTTTCTCTTTCCAACATCCGAGCTTCATAGTAATCTACAGTGTGCTCATTGTAAGGTAACATGACCGAAGCAAAGCGCAGACCTAATTGCTCATCGGGAATATCTCTGGCTGCTCGTTCAATCAATTTTCGGCTCGTCTCAGCCCATAAAATCCAGGCATCACCGTCAGCCTCTATTTTCGGCATGGGTGGTAGATTCAACATATGACTAAAATGACTGGCTATTACATTGGATTTTAATTGCAGCCTTTCGCTGGGGCTTAAAATATATGGCATCGCTTCAAATTCATCCAGTAGATATTGAACGATTTCATCACCGGTAGCTCGGACAGAAACAAAATCACTGGCTTCCAATTGAACTTCCCTTAACATTGCTTCCTTTTCGGAACAAGTTTGAGGCTGCCATCTCTGATCTAAGGCGGTGAAGTCTTTTTCAGCTAACGAATTACCTCGTTTTAATAATTTTCCCCTCAAGGAAGATTTCATTTAGCCACCACCTTTTAAAAATTTTTGCCTTTATTATCTTCTTGATAGTCAAGATGAAATCCTACTTAAAATTTATAAAGATAATTTATTCTAAAGAAAAATTTAGAACTAAAATAAACCCCTAAATCATGTTTTTATGATGAAATCCGCCCTCTTTTCCGTCTCAAAAGCGGAAAAATATGCGTTTTCTTTGGGTATCCACTCATCTATAAAGCGTTGGTAGAGAAATTGGCCATTTCGCTCTAAAATCCGTTTTTTCTGCATTTTATAATCTGTTTTAATAAATATGCGAAAATCATAAGAATCAGCAAAAAGGGGATGCTGACTGTATGAGCCCTCAACGATATGAATTTTGTTGGGTTTAAAAAACTTAGGAGCAAGGAAATCCCCGATTTGACAATCATAGGGTCGGTAAGAGAAATCTTGGTTAGTCAAGATCTGAGCCAGGACTTCTTTTTCAAAGCGCTCATAATCGACATTTCCCCCAACTTCCTCAAGGCGTTCAGGGGTCCTTTGTTCTGGGCGCAGAAAGAAATCATCCATCTGGTAAAGATTAGCCTTTAAATCGAGGGCCAATCTTTGACCTAAGGTACTTTTACCGGCAGAACTGTTGCCATCAATGGCAATGATAAACAAATCAGAACTCTCTGACTTTTCTCTAATCCTGGTCAAAACTTGATTATATACTCTTGCTTCGATCATTATTTTCCTTCAAAAGTGAGTCTGGCTTTTTGTAAAAGCATGATCAAGGGAGGAATTATGATGATTTGTAAAATAATTCCGGGAATTGCATTGATAAAGGCTCCTGCCATAAAAGCAGTAAAAGTAAAGGCATTGCCCTTGGCTGCCAAAAGAAAATGAGAAGCTAGGCCCCAGACAACTCGGCCTAAAAGCATTGAGCTGATCAAGGAAACATAGATGTATTTCGGTTTTTTGGGCAAGAATTTATAGAGTAGACCGGTTAAGGCTCCATAAGCTGCCAATTCAAAGGCCATGGCAGTGGCTGTAGGAAAGAGCGGGGGCATGGTATACATGATGCTACGCAACAAGGGAGTGATAAACCCTACTGCTAAACCATAATACCAACCACAGACGTAACCGCTGATTAAAACAGGTAAATGCATTGGCAAAAGCTTACTGCCGATACTGGGAATTTGTGCTGTAAAAAAGGGCATGATGATGCCCAAAGCTATGAGCAATCCAGAAAAGACTAAAAGTCGAATATTTCGTCCTTGCATTGATGAGCCTCCTAAAATAAAGATAGAATACTGATAAAGAAAATTACCTCACTGAAATAAATCAAAGTGAGGTAATTTTATCATAGATATGAATTTCTTTCAAGGCGAATACGCAGGGATTTCCCTTAAATTTAGTTCTTCAACAATTTGTACATATTGCTCTTATAGGCTTCTACTCCCGGTTGATCAAAGGGATTGACACCGAGAATTTTACCGCTGAGGGCACAGGCCAACATGAAAAAGTAGGTCAAATAGCCTAGGCTGTATTCACTTAGCTCATCTAATTGGATGATCAAGTTTGCTACATTACCTTCAACATGGGCTTGTACCGTCCCTAAAAAGGCCTGATTTTGAACAAAGTTCATGGTCTTGCCCTCTAAATAGGATAAGCCATCATCGAAAAAACCAGTTGCTACATTTAAATCTGTTTTCTCGGTCTTGATATCCAAGACCGTTTCGAAAAAGATGGGGTTACCCTCCTGGACAAACTGACCTAAAGAATGGAGATCGGTGCTGTAGAGCAGGCTGACCGGCAGAAGACCCTTGCCTTCTTTACCTTCGCTCTCGGCGAAGAGCTGTTTGAACCACTCTGCCAACATTTTCAATCGAGGCTGATGGCTGACGAAAAGCTCAACAACTTTACCTTGCTGGTAAAAATAATGGCGAATGATGGCATAATTTAATGCGGCCTTGGCTGTGTTTTCAGCTCGGTCAAAATCATTCCTGGCTTGGGCTGCCCCTTTTAAGATTTTTTCAATCTGAAAACCAGCTACGGCTAAAGGCAACAAACCCACAGCTGTCAGGACCGAATAGCGCCCTCCTATATCGACAGGCACAGAGAAAGCACTGATCTCGTTTTGCCCAGCCAGTTCTCTCAAAACTCCCTTTTCCGGGTCAGTGATTAAGAAAAGCCGTTCTAAAGCTACTGTCATACCATAGCGCTGGACCAAGAGATTGAAAAGATATCTAAAGGCTAGGGCCGGCTCTAGAGTGGTGCCAGACTTGGAAATGACGCAAAGGCTGAAATCTTTATCCTGTAAATACTGATTTAAACTTAGCAGGTATTCAGAACTCAGGTTATGGCCGGCAAAGACCAATTCTGTGTTTTCCTCTGATTTTTTAAAAGAAGGAGTCAGAGCATCGTAAAGGGCTTTGGCTCCCAAATAAGAGCCCCCTATGCCAATGACAACTAAAACTTTAGAATTGCTTCTGATTTGAGCCGCCGCAGCTTTTATATCTTCGATCAAGGCTTTGTGGTCCTTTAAAGGCCAATCAAACCAGCCCAGAGGTAGATTCTTGGCTGTTTTCGGGTCAAAAAGCCACTCGAGAGCTTCTATCCCTTGGCTATCCGGACCTTGTTGCAATTTTTCTTGCAAATTACTGGGTAAATAGTCAAATTTTAAATTTAGCATATAGACTCCTGATTTAATCTTGCCTATGAAAAAACCCCTTTAGCAAATGCAAAAGGGGTTTTTAGTTTTAAAAATTAATTACGCACCAATACCTAAAATACGGTCAACCAAGATTGAGATTTCAGCTTTGGTCAACACACCGTTGGGCTGGAAGGTTCCATCTGGATAGCCTTTGAACAGACCTAATTCGCCTAATGCTTTGATGATGCCGCGATCGGTTGCTGTTACAGCAGAGTAATCACTAAAAGGATATTGAGAAGGAGCTGCAACTGGGTTAGATTTTACGCCTAAAGCGATTGCTAACATTCTGGCAACTTCAACACGTGTCATAGGCTCATCAATTTCTTTTGCCTCGGGAATTAAACCAACTTCTTTTGCTGCTTCTAAAGCTGCTTCTTCAGTGTCATCTTTTTGAGCAACGCCCAAAACTTTAGCAAAGATGGCTACGCCTGTGCCTGCATCTAAAGTAGCTTTTGGTTCTACATTGCCATTGGCATCGGGCTTGAGCAAGCCTTGCTCGAGTAAAACGGTGACAGAACCTGCGAACCAATCGGTAGGCTTAACGTCTTGAACACCAGCATCGGCAAGTTCTTCTTCAATCTCAGTAACCGGCTTGTTAACACCAGGTGCTGTTTCGTCTGAGTAAACTGTACCTGTGACAGTATCAGCCAAAACTGTGAACTGTGATAAAACCAATACGGCTACCAAAAGGAAAGAAAGATATTTTCTCATAAAATCAGCTCCCTAATTTTTTTCTATTATAACCTGCTTATGCTGTTAAGTCAACAGTATAAACAGAATTTTAATTAATTTAATTTTTAAATGTCTTTAATTGTGAATCAGCATAAACCCCTGTTTTTTGAATAATCAGACATTATTCTTGATTGCCGCTTTCATTTCCCGATAATCGAGGCTAGATTCGACCAAACCCATCCAAGGAACCCCAATATACTTTTTGTTTTCAACAAAACGACCGGTCTCTTCATTGAGTAAGTAGAGCAGCCTGTCCCCTTCGTGTTTGAATTCATTGGACTCACGGGCTAATTTCAATAGTCTTTCAGCTTCCTCAAAGTTTTTCAAAGCCAAATTTGCTTTGCCTAAATAAAACTGAATGTGCAGATCGGCAGCCAGACTGAAATTTTCAGCCAGCTCAAGGCTTTCTGTCAAAACTTCCCGGCCTTCTTCTACTCTTGAATCCAAGAGATATTCAATACCTAAAGCGCTGCTGGCTCTGGCTAAATATCTGCCGGCCATTTTTTTATCATCGGCCAGCTCATATAGAGCCTTAGCCTGCCAATAAGCTTCTTCCTTTTCTCCTAAATCGAAGAGATGGAGCAGATACTGTTCCAGATATTGTGGGTTTTCAGGCTCTAATTCTAGAGCTTTCTCAATGGTTTCCTGACGTTTTTCCAGCCAGTAATTCTTATCCTTCTCTTCTCGGCTGGTCTTGATCATCCAAACATAAACTTCGCCTAAGCCATCGTAGAGTTCAGCCGATTCGGGTTTGAGCTCAATTGCCTTCAAATACAATTCAATGGCCAAATCTACCTGACGCTTTTTATAAGCCTCAGCTGCATCCTTAGCATACTTTGCACCCAAATCCAGCAGGCCTTCAGTCTTCTCCTGATCAACTGCACCACTATCCACTAACTTTTCTAAAAGAATTTTAGCTTCCCCCTTTAAAGAGGTAAAGAGACTCTGATAGGAAATAGCTACGCAATGGTCCCGCAAGAATTTATCTCCTACTGTCTCAGCATAAGCTTGGTCGATTAGAGCTATTTCTTCTGCTTTAATTTTAGCATCGGCCCAATAAAAATCCCCTTTGCTATCATCATAACCTAAAGAACGGAGCACAAAGGTAAGAAAATGGGCTTCCGTAGTCTCGTCAGTGGAGCCAAATTCCTTATCGCTATAGCCTAAAGTCAGGCCATTGTGATAGGCGAAAGCTACATAATTTTTGCCCCAATTGGGCACATCTTCAAATGGTAAAGATAAATCGTTCTTTAAAGCTTCCTCTTCCAGACCGAGAAGACGGACTAACATGACCAGAGCTTCCAGTCTTGTGGGAGGCCGCTCCAGCTCAAAACCTAGATCGGTCCCTTTGAAAAGCCCTAATTCCCTTAAGACATTGGCCTCATTTTCGTAATGGATTTTGACATTGCTGCCCAGGACTGCGGAAGAAAATAAAAGACTTGCCAGTAAAATAGTAACGATCAGCCTCTGCGTAGTTTTCATTGATTCACCTCATAATAATTGTTTAACTTAATTAAAAGATACTCTATAAAAGCAAGGAAAGCTAAACATTTTGCTTTCCAGCCCTATTCAATGGGAAAAACAGCCTTTTCATTGAGGCTCTTCAGAGTGCGATAAAGAGGAGTGGATTCTACCAAACCCATCCAGGCCAAGCCTTGGAATTTGTTGTTTTCCTCTTCCCTACCTTTGAGCTGATTGATCAAATATAACATTCTGTCAGCATCCATGCGCAAATTCAGGGAATGAGCAGCTGCTTCTGTCAAGAGAGCTTCAGCTGTATCCAATTTACCCAAAGCTAGAGCAGCCTGGCCGGCATAAAATATTATTGTTTTATTGGCTTCTAAATCTTCTCTTTCTATTAATTCAAGAGCTGCCAAAAAACTCTCCTGAGCTTTTTTGTAATCTTCGTTTTTAACTTGAGCAAAAGCTGCTTCTACATAGCTTTTAGCTAATACTTCAAAATTACTCTTGACCAGCGGTTGCATTAAAACCAAATACTCCGCTCTTTCCTTAGCTTCCAGAGGCATATTAGCGCTGGAATAGACCTTAGCAGCTATCCGATTATAATAAGGATAATGAGGGTCTAGCTTTAAAGAACGCTCTGCTTGGACTACGGCCTTTTGTAGCCATTCTTGTTTTTCTGCTTCCAAGCGGCTAATATTGGCCATCCAAGTATATAAATCGGCCAACTCAGCACGAGGCCCAGCGTGTAAGGGGTCGAGCCTGACTGCCTTTTCATAGGCCGTGATAGCCTGAACCGCTACAATCTGCTTTTTAGCCTTGGAGCCAACCTCGATTTGATTGGCGGCTAAGCTGAAAGGAACGCTGAAGAGGAAGGTCAACAAAACAACGGAAAAGGTTAAGATTTGCCACTGCTTTTTAAAATTAAAGGCTTCTCGGTTTAAATATTTATTTTTAGGGCCAAAAATCGAAGCCACTGCTGTTAAAGCAAAAAGTATATAGCCCATAGAACTGTAGCTCAAGTTAAAATCGATGGCTGAATGAGCACTCAAAGCCAAAAGAGAACAGAATAAAACTGCTGCCACGGTCTTTTTGTTTAGTTCCACTTCCCTTAAACGTCCGTAAAAATAATAGAACAGACCAAAAACAATGGTGCCAATAAAGCCTAAAATACCAAAGATACCAGCTTCGACGAAGACCTGCAGGTAGTGGTTGTGAACTAAACGAGCGGCATAATAAACATTTTGCACACTCTGGTAGAGTGAAGCGAAACCGTAGCCACCATAGCCAATCAAAGGCCTTTTCTTGATTAAAGTCCAGGCTTCTCGAAAGAATTCGAAACGCATGACGACACTTTTAGTCTCAAGATTGATATCGTGCATCCGATCTAAGACGCCCTTGGGAACATTCAATTCGACAAAACGATTGATAGCTGTAATGATTACCTCGCCTTTTACTCCAGCGACGACGACTAAGATTATTCCCAATAGGAAGATCAGAGCCAGTTCTGTTCTCCTTCGGCGCTGAATCAGTCGCTGCAAATCGAAAAGGAAGAATAAAACCCCACTGAGTGCAGCCCCAAAGAGGAGTTGCAAGGAAGCAGGAGCCAAATCACTGTTGAAAGCCGCTGCGTTAAAGGGTTTCATTGTGATAATCATGGGCAAAGACATTGCTAAGATGGCAAGAAACCCCTTGAGTTTTGTGCCCAAAGGCATGACGATTAAAAATATCAAGAAGATCATTGGTGGAAAGAGTAAGAAAACTCCTCTGGAGCTGGTAAAAAACAAAGCCATTAAAAGCACATGACCCAAAGCCGCTGCGCCAACCTTATAATAGGTCTTATTTTCCACTACCATGAAGTAGATCAGCATCAACAATATTAATAGGAAGTAAACAGCAGCTGTATTGGCATATTGTAGGGTTGAACCTATGCGATTTCCATTTATAGTGTCTTTCAAACCGGTAAAGACCTTTGTATACCCTGCCAATCCTAAAAAGGCGGCTAGGGAGCCTCCGAAAATCAGGGGTAAAAAGAAAAACTTGACTAATTCCTGCTTTTTGTCATGAAAATAATCGCTTAAAACAAAAGCTATCAACATATAAACTATCAACTGCATGACCATTTCAATGTTGCCTCTGGGATTTGCCGCCTTTGCAAAAGCTAAAAGATAAGCTAATAGCATAATTAAAGAGCTAAAAAATACTCCACCTGGTATTCTAAATTTTTCGCCTAAACGATATTTACTTATAAGATAAGCCCCACCCAAAAAGCTCAGGGCTGCAAAGGAAAGATACATTTCAAAAGGAAAAAACAATCCTCTAAATAAAGGGCTTATTGAAATGATTAAAACCATAAAAAAAACTAAATATTTTTTCACTTTTAAGCCTCCCTGGCTTCATAGTCTTTTATAGCCGAAAAACAGCTATATTCTTTTAATAATTCTCTGCTTTACCTATTGTCTCCTGCCCAAATTTAAATTAATTATTTAATTTATCCTATTATTTACAAAAGCTAATTAAGCAAAGGCGGAAAGGATTAAATCTTCTGCTTTTTGAAAATCTACCATATGAGAAACTATAGGATTCCAATCTAAACAAAAGCTAATGATTCTAAAGCAAATTGAATTAAGTTCAGGCTTTAAGAAAATCAGTTAACGAATAAACATTGGATTTTAATTTTCATAAAAGCGGATTATCCCCAAGCTCAAATGTTGGAATCTGGTCACTTGTCAAAGCTTTCAGATAAATAAAAATTGAGTCCTACGTTGATTTGCATATTCATTGAATTCTCAAAACTAGAATACCTTAAATTCTAAAAGCAGATTTGTGAACGAGCAAAATTGACAAGAAAACCGAACCTTAGCCCGACAGCGAAATCACTTGACGGCCTTTACGGTTAAATCTAAAGGGCAAAGATTGCGTCTTCTTCGCCCTTTTCTATGGTTTTATTTATACTTTTTAAAAGCTTGCTTCAATTTTAACCAAGGCATCCTGCATCAGGGATTTTAGGAGCAATTCAGCTTTTTCTTCGCTTTTTTCCTTAACACCTATGTAAATCTTCAGTTTTGGCTCAGTTCCAGAAGGTCTGACTGCTATCCATGCCTCATTTTCCAAAAAGAATTTGAGCACATTTTCATTGGGAAGATCAATTTTATCGTCTGTTTTCTGTAAAGACGAAACATTGACATATACTTGCCCCTCTAGGATATCCTCAATTCTTTCCACTTTTACTCCGGCGAATTCCACTGGAAGTTCAGCCCGCAAATCCACCATGGCTTTTTTGATCTTGGCTAAACCTTCTATACCTTCCAAGGTTAAAGATTTTGTTTCGTCTAAATAATATCCATAATCTTCATAGATTTTATAGAGAAGATCATAAAGGCTCATACCTTGACTCTCGTAAAAAGCTGCCATTTCAGCCACCAGCATGGCAGTAACCACACCATCTTTGTCTCGGGCGTGAGTCCCTACTAAATAGCCATAACTCTCTTCATAACCCAATAAAAACTCATACTCTTTAGTCGATTCAAATTCTTTGATTTTTTCACCCATGTACTTAAAACCGGTAAGGGTCTTGATATTTTTCACATTTAAACTTGCCGCTATTTCCGCTCCTAAATTGGCCGTCACGATTGTAGTGATTAAAAGGCCATTTTCGGGCAAGCGATTTAAATCCTTCAATCCATTGAGAAAATAATAGGTAAGGAGAAAACCTGTTTGGTTTCCGGTCAGAAGTAAATACTCGCCATTTCTATCAGGAATCATCACCCCTACCCTATCACTATCAGGGTCAGTGGCTAAAATTAACTTGGCCTTGACTTGTTTAGCCAGATCTAGAGCTAAATCAAAGGCTCTAGGATCTTCAGGATTGGGTGAAACTACGGTGGGAAATTCCGAATCAGGCTCTGCTTGCTCTTTGACCAAATGAATATTGTTAAAGCCCAATCTCTGGAGCATGGTGCTCACAGGTATTTCACCGGTTCCATGTAAGGGCGTATAGACTAAAGGATAATCGGCTGCAATTTCCGCAATTTCCTTACTATATAGGGATTGTTTGAAGATAATATCGTAATAAGCCTGGTCCACATGGATGCCGGGATGGACAATCAAGCCCTGCTCTTTAGCTTTAGCAAGATCGTAAGAGGGCAAATCGTATGCTGTGATGGCTTCGATGGCTTTGGTGATGGCATCGGCTTGTTCGTTAGCTATCTGGGCCCCATCCTGCCAAAAAACCTTGTATCCGTTGTATTGGGCTGGATTATGACTGGCTGTAACCATGATGCCGGCAATAGCCTTAAAATGCCTAACAGAAAAGGATAATTGAGGTACAGGCCGCAATTTTTCATAGAGATAGACCTTAATACCTTGGCCTGCTAAAACAGAAGCTGCTTCTTGGGCAAACTCAGGTGAAAAACGACGATTGTCGAAAGCAATGACCACTCCTTGGGCTTTAGCCTCTTCACCTAAGGAAACAATATAATTAGCCAAGCCTAAAGTGGCTCGACGCACCACATAGGTGTTCATTCTGTTAGTTCCTACACCTAAAATGCCTCGTAAGCCTGCTGTACCAAAGCTCAATCCTTTATAAAAGCGTTCTTCGATCTCTTGACTATCCTGAGCGATAGCTTTTAACTCTGCTTTCTCTGCTTCAGTTAAAAATTCACCTTGGAGCCATTGTAAATAAACATCTTTTGCCACCATAATTAAACCTCCCTAAGACATTAAACCTATTCTAAACTATCGTGCAGTAAAATACAAACTTTTTAAAATCTTTTTTAACTCAGGCAAAAATTATAGGAAAACATAAATATTTTCTATAAAAAGGAAAACTAGGCTTCTTCAAGAATAAGGCAGTATACTGTATCTTCACTTTTTAGAAAAATGTTACTATCTTTGACCTTTTTAACTTAAGATTTGAACAA
>JAAYKD010000091.1 GCA_012522585.1 Bacillota bacterium
GCGATTTAAAAAGGCTGAGCCAAATTGCCAAAAAACACAAGGCTTTGTTTTTAGTCGATGGAATTCAAGCTGCCGGTGCGGTTCCGATAGATGTTGAAGCAGATGGCATCGATATACTCTCCAGTGCCGGCTTCAAATGGCTTTTAGGCCTACCCGGAACCGGTTTTCTCTATATAAATAAAGATGCGCAAAATAAAATTAAACCCCTCTTGCCCGGTATGTTCGCCGCTGAAAACAGCTTTACCCAACTAAAATTTTACGATGATGCTCGTCGCTTTGAGACAGGCACCATACCCTATTCACTATTTCATGCCTGGACAGCAGGTTTAGATTTGCTCCAAGAAATTGGTATAGAAAACATCCATAAAAGAGTCCTTTACCTTACTGATCTGCTCATAGAAGGCCTAAAAGAAAAAGGCTACGAGCTGCTTACGCCAACAGAAAAAGAAGAAGAGCGTTCAGCTATCCTGGTCTTTAGCCTTGGCAGCCGTCAGAAGAACAAAGAGCTTTACAAGAGTCTTTTGGCTAAGAATATTATCATCACTTATAGGGGCGACAGCCTTAGAGTCAGCCCTTCCTTTTACAATACGGAAACTGAAATCGAAACCTTTCTGCAAGCTATTTAAAATAGACAAGAAATTTAACCGGCGATTTTGGCCGGCATTGGATCAAATTTAAGCTGGCGTTTTAAGTCAAATTTAAACCGGTGTAAGGTCATTCTTCAACCGGCGTTTTGCGTCAAATTTAAACCGGCGTTGGGTCATTCTTTGACCGGCGTTTTGAGTCAAATTTAAACCGGCGTTGACAATTTATTTGATAAGGTTGATCAAAAGGCTTTTGTCCCAAGTAGATTTGACCATTTTGACGCCGAAATATCGATTAGCTAAATCAAAAAACAAAAACCTAGCTTACAATTTGAAAGCCAAAAAATTAAAGTAGAGTTAAAGGACACCTATTTAGCTAAAAACACCCCTTAGGTTTTAAGACCTAAGGGGTGTTTTTTATGATTTAATTTAGCTTACATTTCCAATTTGAATTTCTTCTCAGCAATGACTTCAGTTACCTTAGTCCTTGCACTCAAATAAAACAAAAATCGCCTCTGCTATCTTCCAAACATATTTTCTTAAGTAAGATCAACCCTTGCTTTTCCCACAATGTTATTGTCTAGAGATCAGGACCATCAACTAAAGCTTACCAAAAATAATACAGAAATGTTAATTCAGCAATTTATACATCCTGGCTCCTTTAAGGCTTGCTTGATAACCACCTTTTCCTCATTGCTATTATTTCAGACACAGAAGAATACTTGGGAGCCAAGGAAGAGCTCATCACTCAATTATAAAAAAAGTTAAACAATACAGATAATAATCAGAGATAGCGATTATGGTAATAATTGCTGTAGTAGCTGTAGCGGCGGCTGAGAACCGAGAGAAAGATAAACCCTATGCCTATGAAAACCAAACTTAAATACTGAGGGGGCCAGTTAAAGGCTTTATTGCTAATCCAGTGGGTGAGATTATATAAAAGCACACTGAAAATCATCAGAAAACCACTGAAACGCTCTTTGAAAAATGTAACTATGAAGGCCACAGTGAATAGCCCGGGCACGAATAATAAACAAAGGGTTTTGGAACATAAAGGAC
>JAAYKD010000092.1 GCA_012522585.1 Bacillota bacterium
AATGGCCTAAAAGGCCATTACTTTCTTTGCTCAAATTTAACTTTGATTAACCTTTGCCCTTGAACAAGGTTTGATGTTTTTTACATTGAATTTTGACACACTCTGACAGTCCCCGATTTGCATGGAGATAATCACAATTAAAATTAAAAGACAGATGCAGCGCTATATGATGCATCTGTCTTTCGTTTTTCCAATTGAATAGGGTCTGCAACCAGCTTCTAAAATAATAGTCATTAGCTTTTTTATATTATTGCCTCGCGTGAAAAAGTTGTCCTATCATAGATGAACAAGACAAAATTGTTTTGGTTCCACTTTGATTTTATGATATAATAAAATAGATTAGAATCCTGTTAAAAATTCCAAGCTTAAATTGGTATCTAATTTCCAGAAAGAACCTGAGGAGGCAATAAAAATGGATGAAAAATTTGATAATGATGAAATATTCAATAGACAGATTGGTAAATACTCACACGAAGCTGAATTGTTGTTGCAAAACGAAGATAAAGTGGAAAGATTTTTAGAAAGATTAGAGCGTAAGCTGAGTAAAATTCCTGTTCTAGGAGAAAAACTCGTCAATGTTCCCATCTTGATTTCCCTGGTGCGCTCCTATGTGCGTAAAGAATATCAAGATATTCCTCTCGGTTCGGTCATTGCTATTGTGGCAGCTCTCCTGTACTTTTTAGCACCTGTCGATCTTATACCCGATAGTATCCCAATAATTGGCTATTTGGATGATGTTGCCATGGTAGCCTTCATGTGGAGAATGGTCGCCGACGATGTTGAAGAATATAAAAAGTGGCAAAGAGATAATGGTAGGAGATTCTTTAACGAATAAGAGTCAAAGCTAAATTCGCTTTCGTAGGAAATCTGGGGGGAGTGCCTATGGTCAAGAAGAGAAGCATAGTAAAGTTTTTGATCTACAATTTTTTAACATTGGGTCTTTACTCAATCTACTTTTGGTATACCTTTGGCAGAGATGTCAACAGAATGTGCTTTGTCGATGGGAAGTATACTCGAAACTTCTTTATGGCTTCTTTGTTGACAATGCTGACCTTTGGTATTTATATTTGGATTTGGTATTATAATTTGGCTGAACGCCTCTATAAAAACGCCGATGAATATAATTTGAGGATCAAAGAAGATGGTGGCATCATACTTTTATGGATGCTCATAGGTGGCCTCTTTTTCGGAATTGGCTATTTTATCGCTGTAAATATTCTGATCAACAATCTCAATGACATGGCCGAAGAATACAACTATACTTATTATAATTTCTAAGAAAGAAAAACAGTCAATTTGGTTAAATTAAGTTTTTTAGCATTTCAATAAAGAACCCCTAGCAGGATTTTGCTAGGGGTTTAATTTTTGTTCGAACTCAATCGATAATCTGGAAGTTACTCTCAGCTTTAACTTCAAGTTACTCAACGAGTTTTTAAGGGCGCGCGAAGCCTTCTAATACCAGATTACCGCTGTAGGTGCGGTTGTTGCGCAAGATGCTTACTTTGACCTCATCGCCAATCGTGTAGTTTTCTAAGACACTGTTTAGCTCTGATATACTGGTCACGCTTCTTCCACCAAAGGCTGTCAGATAATCACCGGCTCTTAAGCCGATTTTTTCAGCATTTGAATCCTCTTCAACTTTGGCTATATAAATTCCCTGTCTGTAGCCTGAGTAAATGCTAAAGAAGCCAGTAACATCTTTTAAGGTCATTTTTAAATCGATTCGACCTTGCACATAGCCGTAATTGATCAGATCATCTAAAATCTCTTTGACATCATTGATCGGGATAGCAAAGCCTAAACCCTCGACATCTACACCGGAGGATTTAGCAACGACAATACCTATTAACTCAGCATAGGCGTTGAATAAGCCGCCTCCTGAGTTACCTGGGTTGATTGCAGCGTTGGTTTGTAGCAAGTTCATGGATTTGCCATCTAAGATGATCTCGCGATCTAAGGCAGAGATTATTCCATCTGTTACGGTGCCACCCAGAGTGCCTAAGGGGTTACCGATGGCAATCGCTACTTCACCGACGACTAAATCTGAAGAATCGCCAAAAACAGCTACATGTAAGCCTTCTGCTTCAATTTTTAGAAGGGCTATATCCGTTTTGCTGTCGCTGCCGATTAAACTGGCTTCGTAGCTTTGGCCATTGCGCAACACCACTACAATGGTTTCTGCATCAGCAATCACATGATGATTGCTCAAAAGATAACCATCGTCAGAAATAATAACACCACTGCCAGCTCCGGTGCTTAAGACCTGGCCTAAACGCCAGTCGTTTAAGGTGCGTTCGGTCTGGATTTCAACGACCGAATCGGCAGTTAAATAGCTAACTTGTCGCACGCTCAAAGGAGTTGTTATGGGATCTTCGTTTACATAGTCGGTTCTGCTACTTTGGTTTTCTCTTTGTTCTGAATCTGATTCTCGTAAGATTAAATTTGGCAAGCCCAATAAGCCTTGGCTCTGCCCATTTTTTAAACCTAAATTATAAGAGAATACGCCTGTTACCAAGATGGAAAATAAAATCAGAAGGTAGAGATTTCGCTTTAATGCCGGGCTCAAACTGTCCGCTACAACTTTAGGCTCTTGAGGTGTCGCTTCCCATTGAGTCTGAGATTCACTCTCAGGAACATATTGAACTTGCCAATTATAAAGGCGCTGTTGTGGGGTGTCTTCTTCTTCAGCCACTTCCCAAACTGAATCTTCATCTTGATCAGAGTCGATTTCTTCTTCTGTTTCAACAGCTTCTTCAGACTCTTCTTGCTCCGCGTCAACTTTCTCCACGCCAACAGCTTCTTCTCTTGACAAGTCATCAAAAGAAGAGTTTTCTTCAACAGCTTCTTCAGACTCTACTTGCTCCGCCTCAACTTCAGCAGTTTCAGCAAATTCTTCAGTTGCCAATTCATGATCTGACTCAGCATCCACAGCTTGTTCCCTGTAGCTTTGCTCGGTGAGAATTTCGTGTTCAGCTTCAACAGCTTCTTCAGCCTCGACTTGCTCCGTCTCAACTTCAGCAGTTTCAGCAAATTCTTCAGTTGCCAATTCATCTAGAACAGCTTCTTCTTCCTCAATTTGTCCTTGGCTGCTGCTCAAACTCTTTAGTGGTTCAAAAACCGGGCTCAGAGCTGTATTCTCATCCTTTTTGGGCTCAGACAAGAGCAGTGTTTCCGAGTCGCTTTTCTGTTCTTCGGCGTTTTTGTTTGCTAGGGAAGACAGCCTTGTTTCTTCATCTGTTTCTATATTTTTTTGTAAGTCCTTTTCTTCTTTCAATTTTGTCCCTCCCTTATGGGCATAGCTTCTTTAAACCGGCAGGGGGCAAAATATGAAATCTTTGTTATTTGCCAAATTGTTCGGTTTAAATGAAGCTGATATATCCTTCTTTGACCGGTTTATACTCGTCTTTGTAGAGCGAGTCGTAGATACAGGTCAGATCATCTTTCATGACCATGAGTCGACGTCCGTTAGGAATCTCCGGCAAAGTTTTTAACTCTCTGTCAATTTTATAGACTTTATTTAATTTGCCTTGGTGGAAGCCCTCTCCCTTGTAAACAGGCAAGGTGGCGCAATCTCTATATAGATAGGAGAAGGTTTTGCAATATTCTATACCTTCTTCCTCTTTGAAATTGAGGGTGATCATATCGCGGCTGGGGTTGCCCGGTGTGTTCAAAAAGCCTACGCCTGTGTAATCGTCTTTGCTCAAGAAAGGTGCTTCAAAGACTCCGTAAACTCCGCTGTCACTGTTGCCTGAGAAGGAAGCTAAAAGAACACCTTCATGCTCCGGTAAATCCTTCATAATAAAGCCGGTCATAATATCCCTGATGATCAAATCGTAGGGGTTTGTGTCTATGACCACATATTTTTTGCCTAAGCGCTCTTGCCAAGCTTGGTTAAATGGAGCAAAGCCTTGGGCTTTCTGGGCTTGCGGCATCCCTCTGCCTTTCATTCTGGTCAAGAGATAGGTGCGGTCGTTTTTCTCTTCAAAGAAAAAACTGTTACCTTCTGTATTATACCACTCGTTGCCATCATATTTCAAATTCTTGTGCAGCCCGATGCTGTCACCCCTGGTGGTCACTCTATTGATCTGGCAGATAGTTCCATACATGGACACTTTGAGCAGACCGCTGGGAATAAAATATAGACCCGAGAATTTTTCTTTGATTTCTTCAGGAATAACCACTTGCTTTTTATAGATATTGACTCCGCGCTCCAACATGGCAAAGGCAAACATGCGTAAAATAGTTTCGTTTACGTCGATTTTGCAGTCATGAGTTTCGGAAATAGCCAAAACAGCCTGATACTCCGGAATGACTATAAATTGGGTGGTAAATTGGAAGCTGTTGCCACCTTTGAGCAAGGTGCCTTCGCCTAAATCATATTCAGGGTCCTGCACATTGACATTGTCCCAGCCTAGGCCAAAGGAAAGGCTGCGCTGGTCGCCGTCTAAGAAGGTTTTGCCCTGAAATTTTGCCATTTCGTCTAAGGACTCTTGGCTAAAATATGGCTCAGGGTTTAATATCATATTGCCGAATTTACACAAATCGGGCATGGTAGTGGTAAAGCCAGCCGCCCCTTGAATCAGCAAGAGCTCAGCAGGTTTGTTTTTCTCTCGCACCACATTGATATTGCCATCCAGCTGGTCAGATAGCCTGGTATGTTCCATATTCAAAGGTTGCATGATGTGCTGGCGGCAAAAATCAGAGAATTTGCTCCGGCTCACTTCAGCGACAACCAATTCAGCCAAAGTAAAGCCGTCATTACAGTAGACTGCATATTCGCCAGGTTCTGCTTTCAGATAATTGTGGGCAAAATAATCATAAACATCTGCATAATAATCGCTGCCAGCAGTTTCGCTAACAGAAAACCCCTTCCACTGAGTGCCGGGTAAGCCGCTGGTGTGGTTTAAGCAGTGGCGCAGGGTTATGTTTTTGTAGCGTGGGTCGGGCATTGTAAATTTGGGCAGATATTCTACCACCGGTGTATCCAACTCGACTTGGCCCATTTCTACCAGTTTCATCACAGCCAAAGTGCAAAACACCTTAGAAACGGAAGCTACATTGAAGGTGTCCTCTAAAGTCAGTGGCTTTTTTTCTTGGCCGCCGCTCGTGCCCACAGCTCCCGCTGCAATCATTTCACCTTGCACAGATATGGCATAAGAAACGCCTGTGTAGCCCTTGGCTAAATTGTGCTTAAGAATCTCGTTTAGCTTTTTACTCAGTTCGTTCATCTCATCGCTCCTTCATCTTATTTAAATAATTTAGATCATTATTTTGTAACCATGCCTTTGATACAGTTCCCAAACCTGTTCTTCTGTCTCTTCTAAAGTGCCCGTGTTGTCGATTATAAAATCGCTTAACTCCTTTTTGTCTTCAATAGGAATTTGAGCGTTTAATCGCATTTCTGCTTGTTTTAAACTCAAGTTGTCCCGGCTGAGCAGGCGGCTGATCTGAATGTCTTCATCTGCATAGACGAGCCAAATAAGGTCAGCCATGGCTTCCAATTCGGCTTCAAACAAGAGGGGAATGTCCAAAATCAAAGGATGATCGGTTTTGTTTTCCATATATTCTCTGATTCTATCCTGCATGCGCATGACAATTTGTGGATGTAAGAAATTATTCAACTTCTCTCTGGCCGCCTTGTTTTGAAAGATTAAGTCACCTAACTTGCGTCGGTCTAAACCTCCGGCAAGGCCTCGATACTCTTCGCCGAACATGGTGATAATATGTTCTTGCACAGCTTCTTCCTTGTTGGTCAAGTTTCTGGAAATTTCATCGGCGTCGACTATTTCCGCTCCGATTTCCCGCAACATCTCCACTACTGTTGATTTTCCGGTAGCAATGCCGCCGGTCAAGCCGATGATCAGCTTGTTACCAGGACGCTTCCTCATGGGCTGGCAAAAAGGGCAATAATGGCTGGAGCGACCTCCGATTTTCGTCTTGAGAATCTCGTTGCCACAGCGCAAACACATATCACCGTCTCTTTGGTAGATGCGCCATTTATCCTGATAAGAGCCTCTTTGGCGATTGGCATCCAGGTAGTCGCTCATGCTGCTTCCTCGCAGAACAATGGCTTCAGCCAACACTTTTTTTATTGCTGCAACCAGGGTTTCAGCTTGGTTTTTGGTCAGCTTAGATGCTGCCATTTTAGGGTTGATCTTTGACCTGAACAAAACCTCGTCGGCATAAATGTTACCCAAACCGGCAATGACTTTTTGGTCCAACAAAAAGCTTTTGATCGGGCAGGTCTTTCTTCTCTTGGCTTGTGTCCACAAATATTCAGCTGTAAAATCATCGCTTAAAGGCTCCGGCCCCAAATTTAAATAACCTTTATCTTCTATTTTGTCATGATAATAGGTCACTAAACCAAAGCGACGCACGTCGGCATATTCTAAAGAATCACCGTTAGCAAAGCCCAATTTAATATGGGTGTGAGGCACTTCCAAGGCTTGACCATTGGCTTTTTTATAGAAAAGCTGTCCTGTCATGCGTAAATGAATCAGTAGCTTTCCCTCTGGCTCTAAATTTAAAAGCAGGTATTTGCCTCTGCGCTCAGCCTCGACTATTCTTTTATTCAGTAAAGCCTGATCGAACTCAGCACTTGTTAAGGGTCGGATTATTTTTTCATGAAGGACCTCTGTTGAGATTATAGGCTGACTGGGTAAAAATGGTAATAGCGTTCTCAATAGAGTCTCTACTTCTGGCAGTTCCGGCATATCTTCACCTCTCGGATATATTATTTATTACTTTGCTCTTAAGAGGAAAAAATCCTTTTAGTTATTCCTCTAAAAAGATCTTAGAGATGAAAAAGAATTGCTAAAATGAAGGAGATTTCCCATAAAAGAAGAAATGTAAACTGTAAGGCTGAAGAAAGCTTAAGGTGCGTATTTTTAGGAGGGATTAGCTTGTTCCGATTTGGAAGAACAAAAAAGGTAAAGGTACCTTACAAAGATAATTGTCAAGCTTGTCATCTTTTTTCTCTGGAACGCAGAGTTTGCATGGGGCCACATGGCGACAAAAAAGAAGAGGAGCTGACTTTGTGCAGCGAGTACAAACTCGATTTAGAGACCTTCTCTTCCCTGATTCCTAAAAATCTGACGATTACCCGCTGGGCTCGGGTAAAAGGTGGTTATATGTTCTGGGGCGAGCCTAAACCTGAAGTTCCGGATGAAGATACGGAAAGGGAAAGTCAAATTGAGTGATTTGTATCTAGGTTGTCATATCTCTATAGCAAATGGTTTTGAGGCAGCAGCTAAAGATGCTGTTTCCATTGGAGCCAATTCTTTTCAGTTCTTTACTCGTAATCCTAGGGGGGGTTCGGCTAAAGCATTAGATGAGAATGATCTAAAGGCCTATGAAGAAATTGCTCAGGAGCATAATTTTGGGCCTCTTTTGGCTCACGCTCCTTACACCATGAATTTAGCTTCAGCTAAAGAGCGGGTCAGAGAATTTGCTTTAGAAGTTCTTTTAGACGATTATGAAAGGATTAAACGCATTAAAAATGCCCGTTACCTTTTTCATCCTGGTAGCCATGTCGGCCAAGGGGTAGAGCAGGGTATAGAGTATATCGTAACCGCTTTGAACAAGCTCTTAAAAGACGATCAAGGACCCTGGATTATGTTGGAAGGAATGTCTGGTAAAGGCACGGAAATCGGTTATGCTTTCGATGAACTCAGGCAGATCATTCAAGGGGTCAATCATTCTAAGCGTTTAGGTGTTTGCCTCGATACCTGTCACATGCACTCGGCCGGCTATGATATTGTCAACGATTTGCCCGGTGTTTTAAAGGAATTTGATGAAAAAATCGGCTTGGACAAAGTCAGAGGAGTTCATATCAACGATAATATGAATCAATTCAACAGTCGCAAAGACCGCCATGCCAAAATAGGCGAAGGCTCCATAGGCACTGAAGCAATAGTCAAATTCATGCAAACCCCAGAGTTTAAAGGCTTACCCTTTAATTTAGAAACACCAAATGAGCTGGACGGTTTTGCCGCAGAAATAAAACTCTTACGCAGTTTAGTATAAAAGGAATAATTAAATAATTTTGTCTGCTCTAATGAAAAAAGGAAAAGAGTTTAGACGATATTGCTGCAGAAATAAAACTCTTACGCAATTTAGTATAAAATAAGATAAAAAAGCTCTCCGAGAAAAATTTTCGGAGAGCTTTTTTCCTTTAAAGCGACCTTCACTTTAGCTTAATTAATTTTGACTAAATTGACTAGAGCTAGTTTGGGTGTTTTGAAATCTCTGAATTTTTTATTTATCCCTTGCTACTAACCCAAACTTGAAAGCATTACAAACTATTAAATGAAATTTATTTAAGACCTCGTAAGTAGCTAGTCTAACTTGATGCCGTCGGCAACACCGCAGCGTCTGGGGTCAACGGTGGTGGCAAGTTGGCCATTTTCGTCGATGAAACAAGTCTGGAAAGAACCGGTATGAGAATCCCAGGGTTCAGTCACCTTGAAATCAGTGCCCAGCTTTTTTAAATTTTCTATGACTTCTGGCTGGATTCGGTCTTCCATTAAAATTGTTTGGTCTTGCATAAAGCCATACATCCTGGGCATATAGCCGGCTGTAAAGGGATCCATGCCAAAGAAGAGAACATTGGTCAGCATTTGAGCTTGGGAGAAGGAAGGGTTGCCGGGGCTGCCGGTCATCAAAATGGGTTTGCCATCCTTCATGACGATGGTATGTCCCATAATCAAACGAGTCCGTGCTCCTTTGACCAATTTGATCTGCATGCCGGCAAATCCGTTGGTGCCGGCTGAGGAACCGCCCATGGGCACACCGCCTACGACAACGCCTGGAATACCGCTGCCTTGAATGGTGTTCATTATCTGCAACCAGTTGCCATCTTTGTCGACGATGCTGATTTCGCAGCTGCCTGATGATTCCTTTGGTTTAGCGTCTTCAGCATAGGCGCCACTGGCTAAATTGCCTCGGGGGCTGGGTTTCCCTGAAAGCTTCATATGTTCGGTTAAATCGATTTTAGTCTTACTGCTTTCAATCAAGCGAGCCAAATAAGCGTGATAATCCTTATCCCTAAAGAGGTCGTAATCAGGGTTGGCTATAACAGTGTCTTGCATATAACCCGTATGGAAATTTGCGATTCTCAAGGCATGGGCCAGGTAATAGAGATGTTCAGCTGAATAAGGCTCATATTGGTTGATCTTCAATTGTTCTAAAATACCTAAAGTCAAGGCTTGGTGCTGACCTTGTTGTTGGGGCAGAGCCAAGCAGTAGACTTCATAGCCGTTGACTTCAAAACGATAAGGCTCGACCCAGCGTGGCGGGTTTTCATTCATATGCTCTAGAGTAATTTTCCAACCCATTTCATTGGCTTTGGCCACATATTCCTTGGCCCAATCACCTGAAATCATATAATCGGGGCCTTCTTTAGCGACTCCTCGCATGGTATCGCCTAAACCGGGCTTTTTGAAACGCTGACCAATTTTGACTAAACGTCCATCCGGTTTAAAATACTTTCTGGTTTCCGGGTAATAGGTGAAGAGAGCATGCATATCCATGGTAGCTTCTCTTTCATATTCTGAAACATGGTTGCCCTCATCGGCCCAATATATTGCTTCTTCTGCTAACTCTTCCCAGCTCATACTGCCAAATTTGTCGTGTAAGGCTTTGATTCCCGGGGCAAATCCTGGTATGGAAGAAGCCATGGGGGTGGAAGCCCAACCGGCAGAAGCTGATCTGGGTGGCATCGGGCGGTGCATAGGCAAACCGCTGGGGTAGGTGGATGTGCTGTCCAGCTGATAGATTTTACCTGTCTTGGCTTCGTAGTATAAAGCCGTTACGGTGCCAGCGTGGTTGGTCATGTAGGGTTCAATGACTCCTTGCAGCAAGCAGCCGGCAATACCGGCGTCCACTGCGTTGCCACCCTTTTCTAAAATCTGTAAAAGGCTGTAGGTCACAACTGCGTTGTCGCTGCTGACTGCAGCCTTTAAACCACTGACTGTCTTCTTCGATTCAGAGCCGGGCAACCAGCGAGCTTCAGATAAATTGATGTCTCTGGGGTTCATCTCATCACCTCATAATTATTTTTCTCACTATTAAATTCGTAACAATCGCCGGAAAAACCTTTGCAAAATCGAAGATCTAATAAAAAACCTGGCTTCTGGGCACTCTTTACTTGTTTAAACTTTTAAGAATATGATACAATAAGTTCATTATCAAACCAAAGGAGATACATCATGAGTTTTGATTTACCCAAGACGGATAATTTAAATAAAGAAGAAAGATACCAGCTGATTTTAGAGCAAATAAAGGCCTTAACTGCAGGGGAAGACAATCTTTTAGCCAATTTGGCTAATGCTTCCGCCCTTCTTTTCAATCTGCTGCCCGATTTAAATTGGGCCGGTTTCTATCTCCTCTACGCCGAAGAGCTTATTTTAGGGCCTTTCCAAGGCTTGCCTGCCTGTATTCGCATACCCGTTGGCAAAGGTGTTTGTGGCACAGCTGTCAAAGAAAATCGTACTATCAGGGTGGAAAATGTCCATGAGTTTCCCGGTCATATAGCCTGTGATGCTGCTTCCAACTCCGAGATCGTCTTACCCTTAAGAGTCAAGGGAGAGGTCGTGGCAGTTTTAGATTTAGACAGCCCTAAATTAAGTCGTTTCGATGAAATTGACCAAAAATATTTAGAGCTTTTCGTCCAGCATTTAGAAAATTCAGCTGAATTCATCATAGAATATAAACCCTTTGCTTAAGAAAGAGGGAAAAATATGCATATCATAGTCTGTATCAAGCAAGTTCCAGACTCAAGTGAGGTTCAAACAGATCCAAAGACTGGAAATTTAATCAGGGATTCAGCTAAGACAAAGATGAACCCCTATGATCTCTACCCCTTAGAAGAAGCTTTAAAGTTAAAGGAGAGTAGAGGTGCCACTGTTTCGGTGATCAGCATGGGGCCTCTGCAAGCCCTCAGCACTTTACAAGAAGCCTATGCCCTCGGAGCAGATCGTGCTTTTTTGCTCAGCGATCGAGCTTTTGCCGGAGCCGATGTTCTGGCTACCTCTTATACTTTGGCCTTAGGCATAGAGTCTTTGGCTCCTTATGACTTGATCCTCTGTGGCAAGCAGACTACCGATGGGGATACAGCTCAGGTAGGTGCTTCCATTGCTCAATGGTTGAATTTGCCTTCGGTTTGCTATGTGAATAGGCTAGAAGTTATGTCAGATGGTTTTTTAGTCGAAGCAGATTATGACCAGTTTGTTCAAGAAGTCAAGCTGAAAGCTCCGGCTCTTCTGACCATCGATAAAGAGGCTAACACCCCGCGCTTGCCTTCATATCTTTTGAAAAAGAAGAATGCAGATAAGAAAATTGAAATCTTGACTTTAGATGATTTGCTCAAGATTAAAACCAATAGGCTAAAAGATGAGCAGAATTATTTTGGCAGCACCGGCTCAGCCACCCAGGTGGAAAGAATGTTCCAGCCGGTTGAAGAAAAGGCAAATTTAGTCTTTAAAGATCAGGGCAAGGAGCTGGCCAAGGTCGCCTTTCAGGCTCTTAGAGATAGAAACTTACTTTAAGAAGGCATTCATAAGGAGTTTGTTTATGGCTTATATAGAAGTGAGAAAAACGGTTTTAACCGAGGAGAAAAAGAAAGAATACCAGAATGCTTGCCCCTTTGCAGCCATAAAAATGGATGAACAGGGGGCTTTATATATAGATGACAACTGTCGCCTCTGTAAACTCTGCCTTAAATTCGGCCCAGAAACCTTTTTCCTGGTCGAACAAGGGGCAGAGCTTGGGGCCAGTTTAGATATTAAAGATCTAAAAACAGAAAAAGGCGATGGTATTCTGGTCTTTATAGAATTGGAAGACAAGAAGATTCACCCTGTTGGCCTCCAGCTTTTGAGCAAAGCTCAGGAGCTCATTGAGGTCAGAAAACAGGAGATCCATGCCATAATATTGGGTTCGGAATTGGAAGATTATTTAGCTCAGATCAACTCTTACCCGGCGGAAAAAATCGTATATTATTCCCATCCAGATCTAAAGGTTTTTAATTTAGAAGCTTATACAGAAATCATCTGCTCCTATGTAAATGAATTTAGACCAGCAGTTCTACTATTTGGTGCCACTCCTCTAGGTAGGCACCTGGCCCCTGCAGTGGCCACTCGTTTGAAAACAGGATTGACTGCCGACTGCACTGCATTAGATTTAAACCCAGAAAATGAACTAATCCAAACAAGACCTGCCTTCGGTGGCAACATTATGGCTGAGATTAAAACACCCGTAGCCAGGCCTCAAATCGCTACAGTTAGGCCAAACATCTTCAAAGCTCAAAATATTGAGACCTCTCAGTCCGAACAAGAAAATTCAAACAAACCTCCTAGTCTAGAAGCGAAAAATTTAAATTTAGCCGATTTTGTAAAAATAGACTTCGAAGTCTATGGGGAAAACAAGCATATTTTGACTGAAAAGGGCAAATCTGACCAGCTAGACCTGACCCAAGCCGATAAAATCGTAGCTCTTGGTCGAGGCATAAAAAAGCAAGAAGACCTTAAAATAGCAGAAAAACTAGCTCAATTGTTAGGAGCCCAGCTGGCTTTTTCCAGACCTTTAGTCGAAGCTGGCTGGGGCAGTTCCATTAGACAGGTCGGTCTATCAGGGCGCAGTGTGGCGCCTAAATTGCTCATAACTTTAGGTGTTTCGGGCTCGGTGCAATTTTTGGCCGGGATCAAAAATGCTGAATTTGTCATATCTGTCAACCTAGATGAAAAGGCAGATATTATGAAAAGAGCAGATCTTGCTTTGGTCGGTGACTTATATGAAGTACTGCCTGAGCTGATAGAACAGCTGGTTCAAAAGAAATCGGAGGTAGGAAACGATGCCTGAATTTAATCAAATCTCTGAAGCTAGCCTGGCTTATTTTAAAAGTATTTTAGGAGAGGAAAGAGTTTTAGTTGGTGAACAAATATCTCCAGATTTTGGTCGCGATGAACTTACCTTTAAACCGGTCATGCCTGAGGCTGTTTTACAAGTTGAAACCGAAGAGGAAATTAGAAAGATTGTACTTGAAGCCAATGCTCAATTGTATCCCCTAACAGTCAGAGGCCAAGGAACCGGACTGGTCGGGGGAGCTGTGCCCATCAGAGGTGGCATTCTTTTAGACATGTCCAAGATGGATTCCATCCTCTTTTTAGATGAAGACAATCTGACTCTAAGCGTTGAGCCTGGTGTGCTCTTGCAGGATGTTACAGCTTATGTGGAAGCCAGAGGCTATTTCTATCCTCCGGATCCGGGAGAGAAGACGGCCAGTATAGGTGGAAATATTGCTACTAACGCCGGAGGCATGAGAGCAGTAAAGTACGGAGTGACCAGAGATTATATTAGAGGCTTGAGGGCAATCACTCCCACAGGTCAACCCTTGCAAGTGGGAGGCAATATAGTCAAGAATTCTTCCGGCTATGCTCTTAAAGATTTGCTCATCGGTTCTGAAGGCACTTTGGCCATCATCACTCAAGCAACTCTGAGGCTTTTGCCGCTTCCCAAGGAGAGCATATCCATGCTGGCACCTTTTTCCTCTTTGAATCAGGCCATGGATTGTGTGGCCACGATTTTAAAAAGCGGCAGCCAGCCTGTTGCCTTAGAATTCTTGGAAAGGCAAACAATCTTAGATACAGAGAATTTCTTAGGCAAAAAATTTCCTCATTCAACCAGCCCTGCCTATCTGCTCTTGAGCTTCGATGGTAATTCTAAAGAGCATGTGGATCAGGAATTTGCGCAGGCAGCTGAGATTTGCCTCAGTCAAGGAGCTTTAGATGCATTCATCATCGACACGGAAGAACGCAAATCCACTGTTTGGGACGCCAGAGGAGCCTTCTTAGAAGCCATAAAAGCTTCAACCGATGAATTGGATGAATGTGATGTGGTGGTGCCCAGGCCTCAGATAGCCGAGTTCATGGCTTTCGCCCATTCCCTGGAGGAAAAATACCAGATGCCGATTCGTGGCTTTGGTCATGCCGGAGACGGTAATCTACATGTCTATGTCTTGCGTGATGGCATCGATGAAAAAACCTGGCAGAGCAAAAGAAAGAATATTATGGAAGAACTCTACCAGAAGGCTTTTGAATTCAAGGGACAGGTTTCCGGCGAGCATGGCATCGGTTTTGAAAAAAAGGAATATTTACCTCTTTTGGCAGGTCCTGAAGCCGTAGAGCTGATGCGAGGAATCAAGGCTGTTTTTGATCCCAATGGTATTCTCAATCCGGGGAAGATTTTCTGATCGATTGATTTGAGAATAATAACAGCCTGGTTAGAAAAATATTTACCTTTTTTAATAGATCTTTAGGTCATGTTGCAAAGTCCTTAGGTTATATGAGCTAAGGTGGGCGACAAAGTAGTTCTTAATATAATTGGAAGCATGGCTCTAAAAAGGATTTAAATCAGTTGATAAAACAAATTTGGCTAAGTCTGTTCCTAACAGTAGTAGTAAAGTAGGAATTCTTATTTTAAGGCTTTTTAGAAATTGCTTGCAAAACAGCCTGTTTAACAGATTCTTTATATGACTGACTTAGATTACCGCAGTGGCCTATAAAAACCAGATAGCAGAAAAAACGAAACTTTAAATTTTAGCATTCAAATAAAAGATTTTCAAAATAGATGAGTGAAAAAATGAATTAAAATTATCAAAAGGAGGGGGATAGCTTTGAGTCGTGGTGGTTATATGATGTTGTTGGCCTGCTTGATTCTGGTCTTTTATGCTGGTTATGTCTTTTTCAGTGGAGGAGACAAGGTAATTGCTGGTTCTTATTTGGCGGTAGGACTACTTTTTGGTTTAATGCTGTTAGTTCCGAGAAGGAAAAACTAGGGTTTTGGAAGAAATATATAGACACTACTCAAAATAGCCTTAAAGGAGGCGGAAAAGGTGCTTTTTAAAAACATAACCTACTTAAACGAAGAGTATGAAGTCATAACTGATACTTATATTTTAGTAGAAGATAAGCACATCACCTATGTGGGTGCCGAACGACCATTCGATTACGAAGGTCCGACCTATGATGGTCGAGGAAAATTGCTCATTCCAGGTTTTGTTAACAGTCATAGTCACACCCCCATGACTCTGATCCGCGGCTACGGTGAAAACCTAGCTTTGGCTCAGTGGCTCAACGATTGTATTTTTCCCTTTGAGGCGCGCATGCAACCGGATGATATATATTATGGTACCCTTCTAGGGATAGCCGAGATGGCTCGATACGGCATCGTTTCGACCACCGATATGTATTACAATATACCTAAAATGACTTCGGCCTTTACCACCGCCGGTATGAAGGCGAATTTATCCCACACTATAGTGGGTACCTACGGAGGCGATTTTACTCGCAGCCCGGTCTATATTGACAGTAAAAGGGGCTTCCTTAACTATAATGAAGCTCACGACTTGGTCAAAATAGATATTGCCATTCACGCCGAATACACTACCGACGAAAAAGTAGTCTGGGGAGCAGCTAATTTAGCCAAAGAACTTAAAACGGGTCTGCATTTTCACCTTTCCGAAACTCAAGGGGAGGTTGAAGAATGTAAAGCTCGCCACAAAGGCCTGACCCCTGTAGAATACTTTGCTCGTCAGGGTGTCTTCGATGTGCCTGCCAATGCAGCCCATGGAGTCTGGTTGGAAGAAGACGATTATGCAATTTTAAAAGAGCATGATGTGACCATTGCCACTTGTCCTAAGAGCAATTTAAAACTGGCCAGCGGTTTGCTCAATTACCAGAAGCTTAAAGAACACGAGATCAGAGTCGCTTTAGGCACCGACAGCGTGGCCAGCAACAACAATTTAAATTTCCCCGAGGAAATGCGAGTCTTTTCTTTATTACAAAAGTATAATAGCAAGGACCCAACAGCCGCCTCGCCTAAAGAAGTCATGGCTTTAGCTTCCCGCAATGGTTTTATTGCCCAAAGAAGAAAAGACAGTGGCGTCATCGCCCCTGGTTTTAAGGCCGACTTAGCTGTTTTCGATATTAGCGGCACAAATTTCCAACCTCAAGATGAAATCCTCAACCATTTGGTCTACTCGGCCAGTGGCAGCGACAACCTCTTGACCATGGTAGACGGCCAAATCATCTACAACCAAGGGGAGTTTCCCACCATCGATTTGGAACAGGTGATTTTTGAAGTCAATGCCGCCAAAAAGCGAATTTTAGGTGAGCTGAAAGGCCCGGGCAATTAAGATGCCTTGCTTTATTATTGGTGAGGTGTGTTTTTCTCTATTCAAGTTTAGGCAAAGTTTAAAAGGTTTCAACGTTCTAAAATTTGTTCTCAAGAGTTGAGCATGTTTACTCTGCCAGGGCAATTGCAGAACTAAAAAATAGGAGGGATATATTTGAAAGCTCAGATTCAACAAGTTCTCAAATATCTGCAGGACAAAGGTGCTTCTTATGGGGATATCAGGGTAAATGAAATTCTCCAAGAAAACATCGCCACCGAGAATCTTAAAGTGCAGACATTGGGTACCTCAACATCCTATGGTTACGGGGTCCGTGTTTTTTTAGACGGATCCATGGGTTTTGCCGCTTCTCAAGATTTTGATCAGATGCAAGCAACAGCCGACCGTGCCTTAGCCATTGCCAGAGCCAGCCGTTTGGTTCAAAAGCAGCCTTTGGTCTTGGCAGAAAAGCCCGTCATCAACGACCATTACAAGACGCCCATCGAAGAGGATCCTTTCAAAATTTCCAAAAAAGAAAAAATTGACCTGCTCCTAGCAGCAGAAGAGGCGATGCGTCAAGCTGCCCCGGCAATTTTCCGCACCAAAGCTAATTTAGGCTTTAGAAAAGAAGAAAAAACTTTTGCCGACACTGAAGGCTCTTATATCAGACAAACCCTCTACGAAGCAGGGGGCGGAATCGAAGCTGTGGCAGTCACCAAAGGTGAAATGCAGCTGCGCAGCTACCCCAACTCTGCCAGAGGCAATTATGCCACTGCCGGTTATGAATACATCCGCTCTTTAGACTTTGTCAAACACGCACCTCGAGTAGCCGAAGAAGCCATGGCCTTGATCGAGGCCGAAGAATGTCCTTCCGGTTATTTCGACCTTATTTTAGATCCGACCCAATTGACCCTGCAAATTCACGAAAGTATTGGCCATCCCATCGAGTTAGACCGTATTTTAGGTTATGAAGCAGGTTATGCCGGCACATCCTTTGTCAACACGGAAATGCTGGGCAACTATGCTTATGGTTCCGAACATGTCACGGTCGTGGCAGACGCTACCTGTCCTTTAGGCCTTGGCACCTATGGCTACGACGATGATGGTGTTCCCGCCGAGAGAATTCCTATTATCACCAAAGGAATCATCGAAAATGTTTTGACCAGTCGCGATACGGCAGCCGCAGCAGGCTTACTGCCCAACGGAACAGCCAGAGCCGACGGTTGGGGCAGAATACCCATTGTGCGCATGACCAATATCAGCTTGATGCCAGGTGATTATGAGCTGGACGACCTGATCGCAGGTGTAGAAGACGGCCTATACTTAGATGTCAACCGAAGCTGGTCCATCGACGATAAACGGGTCAACTTCCAATTTGCCACAGAAATCGCTTATGAAATCAAAAATGGTAAGCGCACCGGTAAAATCTATAAAAACCCCATCTACACAGGTATCACACCTGAGTTTTGGAATAGCTGTGACGGTGTAGCCAACGAAAAATATTGGAAACTCTATGGAACTCCCAATTGCGGCAAAGGCGAGCCCGGGCAAGTGGCTCATGTCGGCCACGGTTCATCCCCGGCACGATTTAGAAAAGTGAAAGTTGGTGTGGCAGATGTTTAAAAAAGAAACATTGTATGAAATGATAGATTGGGCTATTCAAGCAGCAGATAACCGCCCCATTCACGTAATAGTAAGAAGTCAAGCCGAAGGTCTGACTCGTTTTGCCAATTCAGAAATCCACCAAAATGTTTTTGAAGACAGAACCGACGTCCAGATTGTTCTGCTCGACGAGAAAAAACGCAGCACAGTCTCCACCAATAAAATCACCCAAGAAGGCATCGAGCAGGCGGTTAAAGAAGCTATAGAAAATTTAAGCTTCCTGCCCGAAGGAGATGCTCCTCCGGCCTTGGTCGATTCACCCGACTTGATGGAAATGGATCGCTTCGAGCCCACTTTAGAAGAAGCCTTCGACGAAGAAAAGAGAGCAGTGCTCTTAGGCCAAGAATTGGATAAAATCATCTTGCCTTATAAAGCCTTTGGCCAGATTTCCTACAAAGAAAACTCAATGGTCATCGGAAATTCCACCGGTATTCGTCGCTTCTTCAGAGGCAACTCGGTCAATCTGTCCGTCTTGATCTCTCATGACGACGGTGCTTCCGGCTTTGCTTCAGGGGTTGCCAATGCTCCTGCCGAGCTGGACATAGCTCAAGTCTTTACCAAAGCTTACGACAAGGCTAAGATGAACCATAACCCCGAAACCATTCATATTGGTGCTTATACCGTAGTCTTAGAACCTCAAGCTGTCTTCAACCTGATGATGTATACAACTTTGCTGGGCTTTTCCGCCAAGAATTTACAACAGAAGATGAGTTTCTTGACCGATCGCTTAGGCGAAAAAGTCTTCGATGAAAAAATAACCATCAAAGACGATTGGCAGAGCGAAGCGGCTCCCGGAATGCCCTTCGATATGGAAGGCACTCCCAGAACCCAGCTCACCTTAATCGAAAATGGTGTGGCCAAAGAAGTAGCCTACGACAGCGAAAGTGCTGCCAAAGAAGGCAAAAAGAGCACCGGTCACTCGGCCGGAATGGGTTTCTTCGGCGGTGCCATACCCACCAACTTGGTCATGAAAACCGGCGAAAAGACCTTGGAACAGATCATCGCCGAGACAGAAAATGGCCTCTTAGTCACCCGTTTCCACTATATGAACCCAGTCAACCCCAGACAGGTTTTGCTCACCGGCTTAACCCGTGACGGTTTCTATAAAATCGAAAATGGTAAAATCACCGGGGCGGTAGCCAATATGCGCATGACTGAAAGCATGTTGAAAGCCTTCAATCAAGTTGCCGAAATCAGCAGCGATACCGAACGTATTTCCGCCTTTTTCGCCAATGTGCAAATACCTGCCATGAAGATTGAGAACTTCCATTTCACCGGCCAAACTTCTATAAGAGAACCGGGCCAAACCTAAAGACAAAAATATTTTTAAAGGAGCGATGCCCATGTCCCACTCAAATGAAGGAAAGGAAGCTACAAAGCTTACAAGCTTTGTCTCCAGCAACTTCATTCGTGATATCATGCTGGAAGACATCAAGAACAACAAAAACGGCGGAAAAATTCACACCCGCTTTCCTCCGGAGCCTAACGGCTATTTGCACATCGGTCACCTCATGGCTTTAGTCGCCGATTTCGGCTTGGCTGAAGAATTCGGTGGTCTGTGTAATTTGCGGTTTGACGACACAAATCCCGAAGCGGAAGAACAGGAGTATGTAGATAAAATAATCGAAGACATCCACTGGATGGGCTACGACTACGAGGATCGCCTCTATTTCGCTTCCGATTATTTCCAACAACTCTATGAATTTGCCGAACAGCTCATCTTAGATGGCAAGGCTTTTGTTTGTGACCTGACCTTCGACGAAATGCGAGAATACAGGGGCACGCTCACCGAACCCGGCAAGGAATCACCTTATCGCAATCGCAGCAAAGAGGAGAGTCTCGATTTGTTCAGGCGGATGCGCTTAGGTGAATTCCCTGAAGGAACTCACACACTTAGAGCCATCATCGATATGAAATCAGGCAACCTCAATATGAGAGATCCGGTCATCTATCGGATCAAATATGCACCTCATCATCGAACCGGCACAGACTGGCCAATTTACCCCATGTACGATTATCAGCACCCCCTCTCAGATGCTATTGAAGGAATCACCCATTCCATGTGTTCATTGGAATATGCCGACCACAACGAGCTCTATCAGTGGTTTATCAACAATGTCAAATGGCAAAAACACCCGGATGATCCGATTCCAATTCAATATGAATGGTCCCGCCTCAATGTGACCGGAACCGTCATGAGCAAAAGAAGATTGCGTCGTTTAGTCGAAGAAGGCTATGTGGACAGCTGGGATGACCCCCGCATGCCCACCATGTGTGGTCTAAGGCGCCGCGGTTATACACCGGCTTCCCTCAAGGATTTCATCGGCCGGGTAGGCATTTCTCGCTCGCCCAAGATAGTCGATGCAGCTTTGTTGGAACATTGCATCCGAGAAGAATTAAACTCCACGGCTCACCGAACCATGGCAGTTTTACGTCCTCTAAAGATCACTTTGACCAATTATCCTGAGGGTCAAACAGAGTATTTGGAAATAGAAAACAATCCTGAAGACCCCTGTGCCGGCGATCGCTCGGTACCCTTTAGCCGCGAACTCTATATTGAACAGGAGGACTTTATGGAAAATCCTCCTCGCAAGTTCTTTAGATTGCGTCCGGGTGGAGAAATCCGCTTGAAAGGCGCTTACATCATTCGCTGCGACGAGGTTGTCAAAGACGAAGAAGGCAATGTTGTTGAGCTTTTGTGCTCCTACGATCCGGAAACAAAAAGCGGCTCGCCCCAGGCAGGCCGTCGAGTCAGAGGCACTTCCCACTGGGTTTCAGCCCAGCACGCAGCAACTGCTACGGTCAAGCTCTACGATCACCTGTTTACCAAAGACAACCCTGAAGACGCGGAAGAAGGGAAGGACTTTACCGATTATGTCAACCCAGAATCTTTGGAAGTCTTGGAAAACTGCAAAATTGAGCCTCGTTTAGCCGAAGCCCAGCCGGGAGAGAGATTCCAATTTTTACGACAAGGTTATTTTTATGTAGACCATGTGGATTTCGCCGAGGGTAAATTGGTTTTCAATCGCACCGTCGGTTTGAGAGATACTTGGGCCCGCATGAATAGGTAACACCAGCCAAATACAAAAAATGCAAGTACCCTTGTATTTTTTCGGCTGTTGATATAGAATGAATGTACAATTAAGAAGGAGGGTATTTCTTATGCGCAAAAAAATCTTGGCTGCATTGCTGGTTATGATCATGGTTTTAATGGCCGGCTGCACACCTAAGCAGCCCGAAGAACCTACTCCACCGGAAGGTGATCCTGTAACCATCAACGTATGGCACTACTTCAGTGGTGAGCAAGAGAAAGCTCTGGAGGCAATCGTAGCAGAGTTTAACGAAACCGTTGGAGCCGAAAAACAGATTACCGTAGTTGCCGAAAACCAAGGCTATGTTGCTGATTTAGAGAAAAAAATCCAGGCAGCTGCCGATGCTGGTATCGACCAATTACCGGAGATCATCCATGGTTACCCAGATATCAATGCCACTCTACATGCCAAAGGTTTTATAGCAGACATGGGTAGCTATATTGACCCCGCAGAGCTGGAAGACTATTTCGAAGGATTCATTAAAGAAGGTTCCCAATTTGAAGGCGGAGATTTCAGGCTGATGCCCATCGCCAAATCAACAGAATTATTATTCATGAACAAAACTCTCTGGGACAATGTTAAAGAAGAAATCGGCGCAACCGACGAAGACTTAGAGTCTTTCGAAGGCATCGCTAAAGTTGGTAAAGCTTATAACGAGCTGACCGGCAAATACTTCTTTGGTATCGACTCTTTGGCTAACTTCTTCTACTTGGGTGGCTTCCAACAAGGCCACGAATTTGTCACACCAGGCGAATTCACCTCCAACGAAGATGTTCAGCGCAGAATCTATGACTTCTTAGCCACCGGTATTGAAGAAAACTGGTTGGTCATCAAAGACGCAAACAAAAAATACAACTCTGACTTCATCAACGACGGAACTGCTGTAGCCTATGTAGGCTCCAACTCCGGTGCAACCTTTGTCTTCCCCGTAACTGAAGTAGGACAGGAAGAAGAAGACGAAATGGCTTGCTTGCCCTACCCCGTATTCGAGGGTGGCAACAAAGCTGTTATCCAGCAAGGTGCAGGTATGTCGATCATCGCAAAAGGTGAAGATATAGAAAAAGCCGCCGCCGAATTCTTGGTATTCTTGACCAGCAGCGAAAACACAGCCACCTTCTCGATGGCTTCCGGTTATATGCCTGTTCGCAAGAGCGCTCAAGAAAACGAAGTATTTAAAGCTTTCTTAGAAGGCTTTGACGCTGACGGCAACCCCTTGGATGCAAAGAATGCCAAAACAGCTTTGGCCATCAACGCAGCCTTGGCACAATTCGAAGTATACGATCTCTACTACACACCAGCCTTTAACAACTCCAATGTTATTCGCCGTAACGTAGACGACGAAATGGGTAAGATCTTATCAACCCTCCATCCGAACTTCGAATCTTTCTTTGAGAGCCTCGAAGCTGAAGCTCAAAAAACCTTGAGCGGAAGATAAAAAACTGAATAAAATCTAATCCTTTCGGTTTGAGCCCCTCTTTTGAAGAATTTTTACTTCTCTCAAAAGAGGGGCTCTTTTTTATCTTTTTCATCACCTTTTGAGAATGATTGGCTTTTACAGAAGGAATTCGGACTACAAAAGAATAATAATATAGTAGTTAATATGATGATTAAGGAGCCGATAGCTGTGCGAATTCGCTTAGAAGATGTGACTGTAAAATTTAAAGACCGCAGAAACCCCAAGAACGAAGTCATCGCGGTCAATCATGTCAATTTGGAAGTACCTGAAAGCAAACTGATTTGCCTTTTAGGGCCCTCGGGCTGTGGTAAATCGACAGCTCTTTATGCTATATCTGGTTTGCAAGAATTGACCGGAGGAAAAATCTACTTTGGCGACAGAGATGTGACTAAATTGGACACTCAAGAGCGCAAGATAGGTTTGGTCTTCCAAAATTACTCTCTTTATCCTCATATGACAGTATCTCAAAATATTGCTTTTCCTTTGAAAAATGCTAAGTGGAAAAGAAAAGATATTGAAGACCGAATTCAGGAAGTAGCCCGAATCGTCCAGATCAGTGAGCTTTTGGAGCGCAAGCCGGCTCAGCTTTCCGGAGGTCAGCAGCAAAGGGTAGCCATCGCCAGAGCCTTGGCTAAAAACCCGGAAATATTGCTTTTAGACGAGCCTCTATCCAACTTAGATGCTAAGCTGAGACGGAGCACTCGGGAAGAAATCAGGCGGATTCAAAAAACCACCGGAATTACCACCATCTTTGTCACCCACGATCAAGAAGAAGCCATGACCATCAGCGATGAAATTGTCATCATGGAAGATGGTCGCTTTGTGCAACAGGGTTTGCCCCAAGAGGTCTATGAGCAACCGGCCAATCTTTTCGTCGCCGGCTTTATCGGCTCTCCTACCATGAATTTCTTTGACGGCCGCTTTGAAGATGGAGCTGTCATGGTCGGAAATTACCGAGTGGCCGCCCATTCCGGGGCTAGCGGAGCAGTTACGGTGGGGGTCAGGCCCGAATCAGTGCGCCTCAAAGAAGATGGCTTGAGAGTCAAAGTAGAAATAGTAGAACTGCTGGGCAGAGAACGAGTCTGTCGCTTGCGCACCGAAACAGGAGAACTATTGACCATGATTACAGATATCGATACCCTGGTGGAAGAGGATACCCAGATCAGCGTGGGCTTTTCACCCGGTAAGGTCTATTTGTTCGAAGCTGAGAGCGGCGAAGCTTTAGCGAGGATATAATCATGAATGACAACAGTTTTAAAAAGGCTATACCTTATCTGATACCGGCGATCATAGTCTTGACGGTTTTTACATTTTACCCTCTCTTCAACGCCTTTGTGCAGAGCTTTAATCGCCTGCCCAACCCAGATAATTACGAACTTTCTCTAAAAACCTACCAATGGCTCTTTAAAGACACTACATTTTTAACGGCAGTTAAAAACACCCTGGTCTATTCCTTGGTGACGGTGCCTATTTCAATTGCCATATCACTGATGATTGCGGCCCTTCTGACCAGCATCAACAGATTGCGTGTGTTTTTTCAGACAGTTTACTTTTTGCCTTATGTGACATCGGCTGTAGCTGTCGCCTTTACTTGGGGTTATTTGTTTAATGCAGACTATGGTTTGATCAACCAGATCATGCACAATGTTTTCAATTTACCCAAGATACCCTGGTTGCGCAGCCCCGATTATGCCATGTCGGCTGTCATGATCTTTGGAATTTGGCGGTCTTTAGCCTTCAATGTGCTGATCTTGACTACAGGCATGCTCTCCATCGACCCTCAGTATTACAAAGCAGCCAGAGTCGACGGAGCAAATAATGCCACCACATTTTTCAAAATAACCTTACCCTTATTGGCCCCTGTCGTCTCCTATGTATTTACGATTGGATTGATCAACGCTTTCAAAGTCTTTACCGAGGTCTACGCCTTGATTGGAAGCTCGGCCAGGGTTTACAAGGCCAACACCATGGTCTTCTACATTTTTGACCAACTCTGGGTCTATAAAGATTATTCCCTGGCTTCGGCAGCTGCCATAATCTTACTACTGATTATTTTGGTTTTAACCGCGTTTTCCCGCTGGCTCTCAGCTAAAACCGATTATATGAATTAGGGGAGGGTAGAAAAATGGAATTAAGACCACAAAAAGTTGCTTTAAAAACAATTTCTTATCTGATTTTATTCTTTTTTGCCCTAGTTACCCTTTTCCCCTTTTACTGGATGATCATCACCGCTTTGAAAGATTCTAACTCAGCCTTGCGCTGGCCACCTGAGCTCTGGCCTAAGACTTTCCACTGGGAGAACTTTGATCGTTTGCTTAAAGCAGCCCCCTTTGGTCGCTACTTTATGAACTCGGTCATAGTGGTTATCCTCGACTTGAGCATCAGCATGATCGTCATGAGCTTTGCAGCTTTCGGTTTTGCTCATTATAATTTTAGGGGTAAAGAAATACTCTTCATGCTCTTTTTAGCTACCATGATGATACCCGGCGAGGCTTTGATCATTACCAACTTTAGAACGGTAGCCAAGCTAGGCTGGTTTGACACTTACCATGTGCTCTTTGTGCCTTATATAGCCAGTGTCTTCTATATCTATCTTTTGCGCCAGGCCTTTGAAAGTGTGCCTAAACAGCTCTATCTGGCGGCCAAAGTAGATGGTTGTAGCGACTTTAAATACTTTTTGAAGGTGCTGCTGCCCATTGCCAGGCCTATGCTGATCACCATTGTAATCTTAAAAGTCATCGCCTCTTGGAATTCATTTATGTGGCCCCTCTTGGTCACCAACAGTTCAAGAATGCGAGTTATTTCCTACGGTTTAGTTGCCTTCCAATCGGAAGCCGGTAACGACTTCCCCCTGATGATGGCCGCTTCCATATTCACCGTAGGACCCATGATTATTCTCTATTTGATCGCTCGTAAAAAGATCATCGATGGTATCGCCAAAGGTGGTATCAAGGGCTAAAAGAGGTAGAAGTAGCATTAGCAAATTTGAGCTGATAATCATTCTTCTATTTGATTGCTCGTAAAAAGATCATCGACGGCATCGTTAAAGGCGGTAGCAAGAGCTAAAAGAGGTAGAAGTAGCATTAGCAAATTTGAGCTGATAATCATTCTTCTATTTGATTGTTCGTAAAAAGATCATCGATGGTATCGCCAAAGGCGGTAGCAAGAGCTAAAAGAGGTAGAAGTAGCATTGGCAAATTTGAGCTGATAATCATTCTTCTATTTGATTGTTCGTAAAAAAACATCGATGGTATCGCCAAAGGCGGTATCAAGGGCTAAAAGAGGTAGAAGTAGCATTAGCAAATTTGAGCTGATAATCATTCTTCTATTTGATTGTTCGTAAAAAAGATCATCGACGGCATCGCCAAAGGCGGTATCAAGGGCTAAAAGAGGGAAGATGAAAAATATAGATAATGGAGCAGAAAATGGAACACCAAAAGATAATCAAAGAAATCTGGAAAAAAATTGAAGGCTACGAGCGTATCATGATTCATCATCATATCATGAAGGATTATGACGCTTTGGGCAGCAGTTTCGCCTTAAAAGAGCTGATACTTTCGGTTTGGCCCGAAAAAAAGGTGCATGTGATTGGCGAGACCGACCCCTGCTTGGATTTGGTGCCTCCTTGTGAGGAACCGCCGGCTGAAACCTGGGATGGAGCTCTAGTAGTAGTTTGCGATTGCAGTAACATTGAGCGCATCGATGGCGAGCACTGGCACAGGGGAGACTTCATCATTAAAATAGATCATCACGAAGATTTTTTACCCTTTGGTGATATTTCCTGGGTTGATACAAATTATGTAGCCACAGCCGAGATGATTATCGATATGTATACAGTCGGTAAAGAGCTTTGGCCCTTTGAGCTGAATCAGCAGGCCAAAACATATTTGTATTATGGGATCATGACCGATACAAATCGCTATTACTTTGTGCATGCCCACCAAGCCAAAAACGCCTTTAAAAGAGCCGTGATTTTGATGGAAAACGGCGATATTTCACCCTTTGATTTGTCTAATGCTGTTTATTGTTATACAGAAAACGAAGTGCGCCTAGATGGATATTTGAAACTCAACTATCAGCGCCCCATAGAAGCCATGGCTTTTGCTAAAATAGATACGGAAGTTTTAGCCCAAAACAATTGGAAGTTCAGCGAAATCAGGGGTAAGGTCAACACCATGATGGGCATCAAAGGTGTAAGAGTTTGGGCCTTGTTCACCGAAAACCCTGATGACAAGGTAATTCACTGTGAATTGCGTTCTTCCGGGCCGACAATCAACCGCATCGCCTTAAAATACGGAGGCGGTGGTCATCGTTTAGCCAGCGGTTGCAAGCTCAACGACTGGGAAACTGTTGGGCTGCTCATCGAAGATTTAAAAGAGGCAGCAGTTTCGCAAACAGAAGAGGAATAAAAAATAAAAAAACAGCGATTATAAAGTTTACACTTTACAGTCGCTGTTTTCTTGATTTTAGTAGATTAATTGACTTTTCTTTTGATGGTGGGAATTAAATTGGCAGAAGTTTTGAATCTCGGTTCCAATAGCCTTAGCAGCCCAAAGGATAAAAAGCTTAAATATGAAGT
>JAAYKD010000093.1 GCA_012522585.1 Bacillota bacterium
CCTAACACCCAAAATGTTTAAAGAAAACCACTACGCTACTTCTAAAAAACCAATATTTTTACCCGTACCCAAAGTGTCAACCAATTTGGTAGCGCATTAGACAGTCCCCGATTTGCATTCCTTCTATAGAAACTCTATGCTCCAGTATGATGCTTTCGGCACATACCCAGAACCAGCCAACTACGTTTGCCTAAGTTCCTTATAGACTGTCCCTGTTTTGCATTACGGCAACAGCAGGTTGGGGCGTGCAAAACCGGGACTGTCCCGGTTTTGCATACAGCTTTTGTAATTCAGTCCCAATCTCAATTTAGCAATAATTAACTAAAGAAATAAATGAAGTTGGAGGTGGCCAAATTGTTGAAATTAAAGAACAGCCGCAAATCATTGATGAAAATCAGAAAATCATTAAGACTAGGCCTGCTATTTGGTGTTTCATCTTTTAGTGCTATTAGGCGAACTGGTCGAAATGATGGACCAGGCGGAGGCGGTAGAACTGGGGGAACCATAGCCGATCGAGATGCATACCGAGATACAGTAATAAAAAGCCGCGATATCGTTTCCTTTGATTATGAATTCAGCCCCAATAGTGTATTCTATCGGGGATATAATATTTCCCATAGATATTGTGTTTTTTCTATGAAGCTTGAGGAAAATCAGGCTCAGGTGAAAATATATCTATGCGAATATAGCAATATTATTCGTATGGAATTTCCCGTGCCCAAAGAAAAACTCATGCATTTGCAAGAGCTGGTTGAGCAGCAAAATTTGGCGTCCAACCATGGCAGATATAAAGAGGTAGCGGGTATACCAGCCAGAGTCGGCGCTAAGCTCTATATAGGCTATGCTTCTGGGGAAAGAATATCTGCCTTCAACAACACCGGCCATGTCATTCCAAATTACAGTAGCAGTTTGGTTTTTGATTTCTTCAGAAAAATTGCCTTAGAAGCCGGTCAAGAAGATTTTGCCACTCGGCACGATCGCCCACCCAGGAGCGACGAACAATATAATGCTATTACAAGAGGCACCTGGTATACCAAAGAAGACAACTTCACCTTAGAATTTGACGATGATAAACTGAAAATTCACGAAGCTGATCAGTTAAAATACGAGGGTAAATTTACGTCTAAGATGGGAATTTTCTTAAATGAAGAAAAGAGAGTAAGATTTGAACCCTTCCGCGATATTCTAGTCAAGCAAGAACATATATTAGTAAAAAGGTTTAGAGAAGAAGACCTGGAATTCTCGCCTGGAGAAGATTTTTACCCTAAAATGGTGCAAGGAAATTGGCAAGACCCAGACCAAAAATATAGACTTGAGTTTGTAGGAACTAATTTGAAAATTTTTGAAGGCGAAGAACTCTTATTAGATGAGGAAATATCCTTTAGATATGGATCAATCAGGTTGAAGGACAGTGAAGATAAACTCATAGGCCCCTTTCAAAATTTATATGCACGAATCGGCGATATACAGGTTCTGCCAAAGATAGACGAAAGCGAAGATAAGAGAATAAGATTTTACCCCGTAACAAACTAAGAATGCAAATCGTAGTATGCTCCAGCTTGATGCCTTTGGCACAAGCCGGAGTTGCGGAACCGGCACACGTTGTGTGCCTAAGTTCCTTACAGAACAGTCCCGGTTTTGCATAGAATTTGTCGCATTATAAAGGAATTTAAATGACGCAAGTATAATTACAATAAGACAAAGAGACAAAGCTGAATATTCTAATTAAAATTTTTGAGAAAAAAGGAGGGAGGTTATGATATTGGTAGATTTGTTGAAAAAAGCTTCTAATTTTAAAACCGGTGGTCTTTTGCTATTAGGCTTAGCTATTGTTCTGGTTATTTTTAGTGGATGCAATAAAGTTGACGACAATAACGGAGGAACTGGCGGAATTATCCACTCCCAAGACCCCAAAGGCGTAAAAATTGAAAGCCGAGATATCGTTTCCTTTGAATATGAATTCAGTACAAATAGCATTTTCTATAGAGGAAGCGGTGTTCCATACCGCTATTGCGAATTTTATATGCATCTTGAAGACGATCTGGCTCAGGTAAAAATAAACCTAGACGATTATGATTTTACCAGCTATGAATTTCAAGTGCCAAAAGAGAAGCTACTGGCTTTACAAGATCTAATCGAAAAAGAAAACATTTCATCCCAGTCGGGTCGATATCACGAAGTTGCCGGTATTCCGGAGCAACATGGCGCTCGCTTGTCGGTTAAGTATGCATCCGATGAATCAATATACGCCTCCGACAATACAGGTCACGTCATGCCCAACATAAGCAGCGCTCATTTTTATGACTTTTTTAGGAATCTTGCCATTGAAGCAGGTCAAGAAGATTTTGCCAGCAAGGATGATAGGCCAATCACTAATCAGGAATACGAGCGCATAGCCAGAGGCAATTGGATTGTCAAAGACGGAGCCTATACCTTAGAGTTTAACGGCAATGAACTGAAAATTTCCCAAGGTAACGAGGTTTTATACGAAGGAGATTTCACTATTCAGCTAGGAATTTTCATCAACGATGAGGGCAGGCTGGGCTTTGGACCCATTGACTATCTATACATCATGAGAGAGAACATCGTAGCCAAGAGCTTCCATCATGATGATATTGAATTTTCGCCAGGTGAAGGCTATTATCTGGAAATGGTGCAAGGCGCCTGGTCAGATACTGAAGGCAAATATAAACTCCTCTTTGAAGCAGACAACCTGAAAGTATACGAAGATGAAGAGCTAGTCCTCGATGATGAAATCTACTTTGAGTATGGCTCGATTTATCTGAAGGACGGAAGCGAAAAAGAAATCGGCCCCTTCAGAAACCTCAACGCTCAAATCGGCAATGTAGAAGTTTACCCTTATGTGGGTGAAAGCGAGGACAACAGAATAACTTTCTATCCAACCAAAGAGTAGTTTTAGATGAGGCTCTGGTATGGTTCGTTATGTTTCATGGAAATAAGGATGTAGCAAAGGCGAAAGTTTCGCCAGACTCTCTTGTTTCCACCCCATTAAAATATTTTATAAGGAGCATGTTATGAAAAAGAAATATCGTTTATTTGCATTAGTATTGTTACTAATCTCCATGTTGTTTGTGTTTGCGGCTTGCAATAATCCAGTAGTTAATGAAGATCCAGATCCTCCTGCACCCGAACCACAAGAGCCGGAAGAAATACTCCCGGTCAATGTTGAGATCGATTTGGCCGCAGATGATATCTTGGAAGGGTATGACAGCTATCATGAATTTGTCTGCCATGAAGACGGTCAGTGGCTGATAATTACTGTAGATCAGGATGTTCAAGATTTTGGCATCATATCGGTTGATTTTTATGTCGAAGAGGACGATGTATTCTTTATAGAAGATGAAGTATTGTTCACCTTAGACGAATTAACCCCAGATGAGCCTCTGTTGCTGAAGTTAACAATGTTTGGTGCCATACCGAGCAATGGTCTGAGATACACTGACACCGATGAATCTGTCAAGCACTATACAATCAGTATGAGCGGCCAAGGGGAAGACGAGGGCCCCTTGTATCTGTTAATTGAATTTGAAAACTGATTGTTAGCTAATAAAAGAAGTAGGCTTAAAACAGAGAACCAAAAAGTCAATTTAATCAGTAAGTAAATATAAAAAACGCCAAAGGATGGTGGATATTCCTTGGCGTTTTTTATTTTAGTATGCAAATCGGGGACTGTCCTATAAGGAACTTAGGCACAAAGTGCCGGTTCCGCAACTCCGGCTGGTGCCAAAAGCACCAAGCTGGAGCATAGTCAGCTCAAATTTAAGGTTAATCTCATCCGTCTCAGCTTAGCCCAAGCATAGCAACTATAAAGTGCCCAGTTAACAAATGTTAACTGGGCATTTAACATTTGTGGATTACATTCTGGGTTACAATGTTTTATTATATATATGATTAGGTTTTTTTGGAAAACACCTGTATCCATCTTTTTTAGACAAAATAATATTCTTATCTGTAATAATTTGACAGTCGAAAGGGTGAGCTTAGATGAAAAATGTTTCTTTTCAAAAG
>JAAYKD010000094.1 GCA_012522585.1 Bacillota bacterium
ATTCGGGTCAATTAGCCAAAATAATTTTTGTTGTTTTGACTCAAAAAATGCATCTATTCGATTTTTATAAGTATTAATAATTCGTTGAATAAATTTTGAAGAAAGCTTTGGGATGATCGCAAACGGGGCACATTTGAGGAGCTTGAACTCCTGTTACATTGTGTCCGCAATTGGTGCAATGCCAGACAACGGCTTCTTCTTTTTTGAAAACGCTGGAGTCTTCGATGTTCTTAGCTAATTTCAAATAGCGAGCTTCGTGATGCTTTTCGATATTGGCTACTGCCTCGAAAAGATAGGCGATTTTGGCGAAACCTTCTTCTTTCGCTGTTTTAGCAAAACCGGCATACATGTCTGTCCATTCGTAGTTTTCACCAGCGGCGGCATCTTTTAGGTTGGTTAAGGTATCGGGGATTTCACCCTCGTTTAAAAGTTTGAACCATAATTTGGCATGTTCTTTTTCATTTAGGGAAGTTTCGGTAAAAATTTCTGCTATCTGAACATAACCATCTTTTTTAGCCTGAGATGCATAGTAAGCATATTTGTTGGTGGCCATAGATTCACCGGCAAAAGCGGTTTCTAAATTCTTTTCTGTTTGAGAACCTTTCAATTCCATTATGCTTCCTCCTTGATAAAAATTGAACAATCATTTTGAGAATGATTATTAGATGATATTCTAAATTGTTAGAGCCGGTTTGTCAAGTTGAAAATAATTTTTTTCTACTAGGCTTATGCTACTTTGATCCTCTAAAAACTCATAAAAATTTTCTTCTCCGGTCATTTTTTGCTCTTGACAAAGGTGCAAAGCTAAACTATACTTTACAAAGTATCCGGCACAATCCTTTAAGTTAGGTCCAGAGAGGCCAGCAAGGTGAGGGGGAAACATTATGTTTTACAGTACACGTCTGTCCTTTTTTAAATCTTAAAGAGGATAGGCGTTTTTTTTGTTGCCCAAAAATAAAAATCAGAAAGAAGGCAGAAGATGAGCAGAATAGGCAAGCATATTTTGGGATTGAAAGATATGCCCAAAGAGTATATTGATATCATCTTAGAAGAATCTAAGACGATGAAGAAGCTGATTCAAAAACCGGTTAAAAAGAGTTCTGTTTTAAGAGGTAAAGTTGTGATCAATATGTTCTTCGAGGCTTCCACCAGGACCCGTAGCTCTTTTGAGCTGGCAGGTAAATATTTAGGTGCAGATGTAATCAATATTGGCGCAGATAATTCCAGCATTGTCAAGGGAGAAACCCTTTTGGATACGGCTCATACAATTGAGCAAATGGGCACAGACGTTTTAATTTTGCGACACAAAGCCTCAGGCGCACCTTTTTTCTTGGCCGAGCATCTTGATTGTAGCGTGATCAATGCGGGAGATGGTATGCACGAGCACCCCACTCAAGCTCTTTTGGATCTCTTTACTATTAAGGAAAGAATTGGCTCGGTTGCCGGGAAGAAAGTAGTTATCCTAGGTGATATAGCCCACAGTAGAGTAGCTCGTTCAAATATCTACGCGATGAAAAAATACGGTGCTGAAGTTACCCTTTGTGCTCCCAGAACCATGATGCCGGTCTATGCTGAGGACTGGGGGGTTAATATAACCTACGATACAGATCAAGCAGTTAAAGATGCCGCTGTTATCAACGTTTTACGTTTGCAAGGGGAGCGGCAGGAAAAGGGTCTTCTGCCTACCTTGCGGGAATATCATACTTTTTGGGGTATGGACCAACGCCGCCTGAAAATGGCTCAATCTGATGTTGTGGTGCTTCATCCCGGGCCTATGAATAGGGGAGTGGAGATTGCATCCAATGTTGCTGACAGTTCCCACTCCACAGTTAGCGAACAGGTGACAAATGGAGTAGCAGTGCGTATGGCTTTGCTCGATTTGTTGGCAGGAGGAGAAGACGATGAGTAAAATTTTGCTAAAAAAGGGCAGGCTTTACGATCCTGTTTTAGGTTTAGATCAAATTGGTGATTTGCTGATCGAAGATAGTGTGATTAAAACTATAGGCAAAGAAATTAAATGTCCCGAAGCGCAAATAATAGACTGCCAAGGCCTCTATGTTTTCCCTGGTTTTGTCGACATTCATGTCCATTTGCGCGAACCTGGCTTTGAATATAAAGAGGATATTGAAAGTGGAGCAAAAGCAGCTGTGGCCGGTGGGTTTACCGCAGTCTGTTGTATGCCCAATACCAAGCCGATCATCGATAATCGCAGCCTGGTTGAATTCATCATCAGAAGGTCAGAACAAGTTGGAGCAGCCAAAGTCTATCCGCTGGCAGCTATTACCAAAGAGGAAA
>JAAYKD010000095.1 GCA_012522585.1 Bacillota bacterium
GGCGCGCCGTTTCTCGTCCAGAGCGATGATTTCGTCTACCGGAGCGGGGTCCATATGTCTTTTTTGCAAGCTTTCCTTGATAAGTTCAGGATTCTCTCGAAACAATTTAATATCTAACATGCTAACCTCTGTATAAAGCAATCTACCCGCACAATTGTACTCGATTAAATTCAGACAAATGGCAGATTGAAATTGACAAAGAAAAAGAAAGGGGCGGGGATAAATGGGTGTAAGAATCTGAGTCTCCAGTTTTAGCACCCTGAGAACCACGTTTGCGTGGTATTTATTGTGTATTATTAGATATCATAAGTGTGTAGGGCGAGGTTGAAGATGTTAAAGCGTTGAGATTATTTTGCAAAATCCCATCTTCAATCTCGGCCTACCTTTGATTTACGCATAATCAAGCAAAACTAAATGCTTGGAATTACTCGCTAAAGGGCTTAGTCTTCGACAATCACCTTCACGTCGTCAATCATATTCTTTTTAATAGCAGCCAAATTCTGATTAATTTGGAAGCGGACAATTGTTGATTCGGAGGATATTCGGGTCGACAAAATGCCCACGAAGGTAACCAGTGCGCCACCAATCAATCCGCCCAGGAAACCGAGGAAAGCACTGTCGCTTGCGAAACCGCCGATAACACTTGCGAAAAACACTACGATACCACCGATAATTGAACCGGCAATACCAATATAATAAAAGATTTTAATGATTAGGGGGGTCAGCATTTTATCAAATTTAAAAATATCACTAAATTTCATTTCTACCTCCATAGAAAAAGATATTAAAGCAATTATAGCCTATGAATATTATTATATTTACAAGTACTGTATAGTGTTAGGAATTCTCAATAAGAATAAATCACCCCCAGCCTTCCATATTGATGAATGTGAATTGACGATGCTCTGCAGTAAAAAACCTTTACGGCAGAGGCATCATCAAACGTAACTAAATGGTTGGAATTACTCGGTAAAAGGTTTGTCTTCGACAACTACTTTTACGTCGTCAACAACTACCTTCTCGTTATTAACCACTTTAGCGTCGTCAACTACCTTCTTCTTAATTGCAGTCAAATTCTGATAAATTTGGAAGAGGACTATCATCAATTCGGAGTAAATCCGTGCCATTAAAACGCCCAGGAAGATGATCAGGATGCCACCAAGCATCCCGCCAATCATACTGCCTAAGATAGTAAGGATATTTCCGCCACTCGCAAAAGCTCTAACAAAGCCACCGAAAAACATTACAATACCACCGATAACTGAGCCAGCAACACCAATGTAATAAAGGATTTTGATAATCAACGGGGTCAGCATTTTATCAAAATTAAACAAATCACGAAATTTCATTTCTACCTCCATAGTAGTTATTAAATTAAGCTTAGCCAATAAATATTAATATTTTACAAGAATTATATGGTGTAAAGTGTAAAAATTTAGGGACGCATGCCATTTTTAAACATGCTGGTTTCGTCTTTAATTTCAAACAAGAAATCAATCACACTGTGATGATATTTAATGAACTCCCCGGCATCTATCATGCGATGGACGTCCTCTTTAGCCGCCCATTTGACTTCGCTAACTTCATCAGCCTGCAACTGCAAGTCTTCTAAATCAGGATTTAAAAAGAGAACATATAGGTCGTCAAAGCCGCTTGCAAAATTGAACGTAAACTTTGGGCGTAGATTGCTGAAATCGAAACGAAGCCCGAGTTCTTCCAGGAGCTCACGTTGGGCAGCCTGAGCGCTGGTCTCACCGGCCTGGACGGCACCGCCAAGGCTAAAATCCCACAATCCGGACCAGGCTTTTTTGAGGAGGCTTCGTTTTTGAATCAACATTTCTCCGGCTGAATTAAAAATGCAGACATGCACCACGACGTGATAGAGCCCTTCGGGCGGTGTTTCCCCGCGGGCTATTTTTTTGCCGCTTGGCAGGCGATTGCTGTCGTACAGATCAAATTCTTCCATTTATCCTCATCTTTTTCAGCTTAGCCAATTCTAACATTAGACGACTCTCCATCGGGTATAATCGCAACATGTCAGAATTCCAAAAAATTGTCATTATCGCGGATACACATGTGGGCGATCGCACCGACAAACTCGACCCAAAGCTGCTCGAAGCTATTCGAAATGAAAAGCCTAACAGAATATTGCATGCAGGAGACGTTTGCAAGCCAGAGGTTATCGCAAGCCTGGGTGAAATTGCCCCCACTTTAGTCGTGCAAGGTAACCGCGACTGGTTCTTAGGTTATAAACTTCCTAAGGAAGAACGGCTTGAAGTTAACGGTCTCAAAATTACGCTGGCGCATGGGCATTTTAGCATTTGGCACTGGTTTTGGAATTATGTCTACCTGTTTTTAACCCAAAAGCCGCATACAAATCGTTTCTTTCAGCAAAAATTGGCAAAGCTATACCCCGATGCGGATATTATCGTTTATGGGCATCTCCATTATCCCTATGACGAAATGATGGACGGCAAGCGCTTTCTCA
>JAAYKD010000013.1 GCA_012522585.1 Bacillota bacterium
AGGAGGTCCATCCCCATCCGCTTCCAGATGGTCGAATGAGGCGATATCATAATCTATTACTCTGACCTTGTCCTGTAAAGGATCTTCAAAGGAAAGAAATTCTGCTTCAGCTTCCTTGCTTTCAGCTCCCGGCTCGGGAGCATCCTCAGGTGAATCCTCTTTAGTTTCTGCTTTTAACTGATCCGGCTGAGTCACTTCAGTTTCTTCTAAAAATGTTTCTGTAATTTTTTCCGTATCTTCCGGCAAAGCTTCAGCCTGGTCGATTTCTGCAGTGGGTACTAGGGACTTTTGCTCTTGCCAATCGATTTCAATTTGCCAACGATTGGCTATGATATTCTTTAATTTTTCTTCACATTTTAACTGTTCATCGGTTTCGCTAGCGCCTTTTAAAATCAAATGCCATTGACCGGCAATCTCATCGACTAATAAGCGTTCAACCTGACAGCCTTCAGGCAAAGCTTCTCTTAAACTTTGACAGAATTTGGTCAACTCTTTTTGGTTTTCGCTCATCTAAAAAGCCTCCTTTGCCTTACATTTAAAAGGGCTGTCTTTTAGCAAGGCAGCCCTTTTCTTTCCAGAGGATTTATTCTAATGTATCCTTGGTCAAAACTTGCATGCCAGCATCCTGACAAGCCAGAGCAACCCTTTCTAAATCACCTTCAAATTTAACGATGACGTGACTGGTCGTGTCATCGGGAGCTTGACCGGGCATTCTGTTGATGGACAGGAGTCCATCAATATTAGCTCCGGCTCTTAACAATTGTCTGGTCAGACGAGCAAAAGCGCCCTTTTCATTATTCATCACAACAGTGATTCTATTTCCTTTAGTCTCAGCACCTACAGCTGACAGAAACATATACATGAGGCGATTGACCGGGATAATTCCCATAAATTGATCCCCTGTATCATCCTGTAAAACCGGAAGGAACATGATTCTTTGATTGGACAAAAGCCTGGCAGCTACTTCCACTACATCAGTCCCATAAACATAGGCAAAATCTGTCTGCATGACATCTTTGACAGTTGCTTCATCTAGATCCACATCTTTTTTAATATAGAGGTGCTCATAAATACTGAATAGATCGATGGTTCCTACTAAGCGGCCGTAATTGGAAACAGGCAGTGCTCTATATCCATACAAGTCCATTCTTCTCAAAGCATTGGTCAAAGTGTAATCCTCTGTTACAGTTATGACTTCTGTGCGGTCAATCATGATATCCCTACAATACATTTTTAAAGTCCTCCTCTTAATATATATAATTTATCTATACTTCCATAGTTTTCCATTTGCCCTGGTTGTAACGCCAAGCAACTAAGAAAAAGCGAACAAACAAGTCGATGGTCATAGCCCACCAAACTCCCATTATACCAAAGCCCATAGTTATTCCCAAAATATAGGACAGAGGTATTCTAAACAACCACATACCAATCGCCTGAATATACATTACCCATTTTGTATCACCGGCGCCCCGCAGAACTCCGTTGATAACTCCGGCCATTTCCAGAGGTATTTGGGCAATTCCCATCAAGAACAAGTATTTTGCACCTAAATTTATAACTTCAATGTCGTTGGTCAACAAAGACATGATCCACTTCCCGCCAAACATCAGCAAGAAGGAAGCAAAAATGAAAAATATCATACCCCAGAAGAAAATTTCCTGGATATATCTGCGTGCTAAATTCAAATTTTTAGCTCCTAAGGATTGTCCGACAAAAGCGGTGGCGGCTAAACTCAGACCGGCAGCCGGCATATAGGAAATTCCTTCAGCTTGTAAACCTAAATTATGAGCTGCCAGAGCAACTGTCCCAAAAGTCACGATAACTGAAGTCATGACGATGGAGGCTATCTGCCAGAACAAATCACCGGCAGAACTGGGCAAACCGATTCTAAATATTCTCTTAATTTCGGAAAAATTCAGAGGACCCAAATCCTCCTTACCCAATTTTATACCGGAGATTTCTGAGAAAATCGCCCACAAAGCAATCACTGAGCCTACTATTTGACTGACCAACATGGCCAGAGCAGCACCTCGGATTCCCATGGCAGGCATTCCCAGATTGCCATAGATGAACAACCAGCAAACAATAACATTGATAATGTTGATAACCAAAGAAATGAGCATGGGCACTCTGGTGTTGCTGACACCTCTCATAATACCGGCGCTGATTTGAATCATCGCCATAAAGGGTAAAGTCCACAGGGCGATCTGCAAGTATTCCATGCAAATTTCAACCAATTCTGCTTCTACATTCATCATGTAGAGAAATGGTTCAGCGATCCAAAAACTGATCACAGTCATAAATGCAATCAAAATAACGGCACTTAAAAGCCCCTGATAGGATATTTTCCTAGCAGTTTCCATGTCTCCGGCCCCGTAAAACCGGGCAACCAGGACCGTAACACCGGTGGAAATACCAAAAAAGAGAGCCCAGGATATCTGTGTAACCCTCGACGATAGACCGACTGCGGCAATAGCCA
>JAAYKD010000096.1 GCA_012522585.1 Bacillota bacterium
AGCTAAGAGGTCGATGATAGCCATCAGCATAGGCAACTTAGATGTCCAATTTGCCCCATTCTTTTAGGTATTGTTCTTTGGTCATGGGAGCTTCAAACTCTTCTCTGATGGCTAAAGCTTCCTTGGCACCGTCAGCCAAGAGGTCGACGACGCTCATTGCCATCATCTTAGAAGCGACTATGTAGGAGAGCTGAGGGTCAGCAACTTCGTAATTTGAGCTGTGGCCAACTCCTACAATGCCGCCGACAGTGGCGTGCACGGTGGGAACCAAATTGGAAACGTCGTTAGCGTCGGTTGTAAAACCTCGCCCTTGTTCAATTCTGTCTTCGCCGATTAAGTCGGCAAAGTTTTGGTGAACGATATTCTTTAAGCGGGGCTGCTCGAAGGCGAACATATAGCCGGGAATATCGTAAATCTTGACTTGGGCACCTAAGGCATCAGCACCGGCTTTCAAAGCTCGGTTGACTTTAAAGCTGGCGTCTTCAATGGCGGGCAAGTTACGGCCACGGACAAAGGTTTCGATTCGGACATCGGCAGGCACCACATTGACTAAATCGCCACCCTTGGTAATGATTGGGTGGATTCTAATTCCGTCGTCATCTTTAAAGGTGTCGCGGATGGCGTCGACGGCAGTCAAGCCCACTTTGGCTGCGTTTAGGGCATTGATTCCCATGAAAGGAGCAGCAGCGTGGGATTCACGACCGATATAGTGGATCAATTTGGCGACAAAGCCCATGCCACCGGGGCCGCCGGCTGTAACCTTGTTGCCAGTCATGGAATGATTCATGATCATGGCATCGATATCATCAAAATGGCCTAAACGAATGAATTCTTGTTTTCCACCTAAAAAGGCGATTTTACCATCTTTGATCAATTGGTTGCGAAATTCTAGTTCCACTGCTTCTTCAGCAGGAACAGCCATAAAGGCTACATCACCGGATAATTCACTCATCACGCCGGAGCGAATCAAACCGATGGCAGCACCTAGAAGAGTCGCTGTTTGCACGTGATGACCGCAGGAATGAGCGGCTCCCGTTTCTTTATCGGCGCAGCGATGACCGGGAGCAACTACAGCGTCCATTTCCCCCATGATGGCAATTTTGGCCTTGCTTTCTTTACCTTTGGCGGTGGCGATGACCCCGGTTAAAGCGATTTCGTCTTGGTATTCTAAATCTAGAGAGGCAAAAGCCTTTTTGACTTTTTCAGCAGTCTTGAACTCCTTATAGCCCAGTTCTGGTTCAGCAAAGATAGATTCACCCAGGTCAATAATTTCTTGAGCATTGGCTTCAATTGCTTGACAAACTCGTTCTTTCAGTTTTTTAATCTCCATGGCAACCATCCTTTCAATATTTATCTATTGGTAAATTAATTATATCATGGCACAAATGTTTTTCCAATCATAGAGCTTCTCTAGGTCATTTGCAATCAAAAAGAGCTTTCGGTTTTTTGTCTCTGTTAAATTTTGTTTTAAGTAGCTAAAATTTGCAGCTAGATTAATCTTACCTAAAATAAAAGATAAGCCCCGCCGCTTTTGAAGTGGCAGGGCTTGTTTTTATTCAAATTAGATGTCTAATTTGCCCCATTCTTTTAAGTATTGTTCTTTAGTCATGGGGGCTTCAAATTCTTTTCAGATGGCTAAAGCTTCTTTTGTGCCGTCGTCTAGCAAATCGAAGATTGCCATCAGCTTATAGGTAGCTTAGATATCCAATTTACCCCACTCTTTTAGGTATTGTTCTTTAGTCATGGGGGCTTCAAATTCTTCTCTGATGGCTAAAGCTTCTTTTGCGCCGTCGGCTAGAAGATCGATGACACTCATTGCCATCATCTTAGAAGCAACGATATAGGAGAGCTGAGGGTCGTCAACTTCGTAATTTGAGCTGTGAGCAACACCTTTGATGCCGCCAACCGTCGCATGCACGGTGGGCACTAGGTTGGAAACGTCGTTAGCGTCAGTGGTGAAGCCGTGGCCCGGAACGATTCGGTCTTCCCCAATCAGTTCAGCAAAGTTCTGGTGAACGATATTCTTCAGACGAGCTTGTTCGAAGGCGAACATATAGCCGGGAATGTCGTAAATTTTGATTTCAGCGCCTAAAGCGTCGGCACCGGCTTTCAAAGCTCGGTTGACTTTAAAGCTGGCGTCTTCAATGGCGGGTAAATTACGTCCACGGACAAAGGTTTCGATCCGGACATCGGCAGGCACCACATTGACCAAATCTCCACCCTTGGTAATGATCGGATGCACTCTGATTCCATCATCATCTTTAAAGGTATCGCGAATGGCGTCGACTGCAGTCAAGCCCACTTTAGCTGCGTTTAGGGCATTGATTCCCATAAAAGGAGCAGCCGCATGAGATTCACGACCAATATAATGGATTAATTTAGCGACAAAGCCCATACCACCGGGGCCACCGGCTGTAACCTTGTCTCCACCGCTGGAATGATTCATGATCATGGCATCGATGTCATCAAAATGGCCTAAGCGAATGAACTCCTGTTTGCCGCCTAAAAAAGCAATTTTACCTTCTTTGATCAGTTGGTTGCGGAATTCCAATTCAACCGGTTCTTCTGAAGGCACAGCCATGAAGGCAACATCACCGGATAATTCACTCATCACACCGGAGCGAATCAAGCCGATGGCAGCCCCTAAAAGGGTTGCTGTTTGCACGTGGTGGCCGCAGGAATGAGCGGCTCCTGTTTCTTTATCGGCGCAGCGATGACCGGGAGCAACCACTGCATCCATCTCACCCATGATGGCGATTTTGGCCTTGCTTTCTTTGCCTTTAGCGGTGGCAATGACCCCGGTAATGGCGACTTCGTCCTGGTATTCTAAATCCAGTGACTCAAAAACTCTTTTAACTTTCTCGGCAGTCTTGAACTCCTTATAACCCAGTTCCGGTTCGGCAAAGATAGATTCACCTAGGTCAATAATCTCTTGGGCATTGGCTTCTATGGCCTGACAAACTCTTTCTTTAAGTTTTTTAATCTCCATGGCAACCATCCTTTCGATATTTTTGTACTCGTAGAATTATTATATCACGGGCTTAAATTTTTGCCAACAAAAAAGCTCCTGTTGATCTTTCGATTTCAGGAGCTTATTGAATAATATGTAAATCTTTGGATTTGGCTCTGTTATAAAGAGTAATTTCAGTGTATAATGAAGGGTAGTCTTCAAAAAAACTAAAAAGTTACTAAAAGAGCCCCGGGAGCGGCATAGGTACCTATGACCGGGCCAATTTGTGAAATAATAATATCTTCAGGTTGAATTTCCTCTTCCAGCATTTGTAAAAAGGCCTGCATTCTTTCTAGGTTATCTCCATGGGCCACGCCTATTCTCGGAGGCCTGGTATTTCCATACTTTTCTTTGATAGTACTGAGTAAATAGCGCAGGGCTCTGCTTTCACTTCTGACTTTTTCTAAGACTTTGACGGTGCCATCATAATCGACAAAGACGACCGGTTTAATCGAAAGCATATTGGCGGCAAAATAAGAGAGTCGGGAGACTCTGCCACCTTTAACAGCGTATTCCAGAGTTTCTAAAGCAACATTTACTTTTAACTGTTGACGATAACTTTGCAATTCCGGCATTACCTCAGCTAAAGATAGGCCTTTTTCCAGCAATTCTGCAGCATGTAGCATGAGCAGGCTCAAACCCAGAGAACCGGAAAAGGAGTCGTAAATGGTGACTCTGTCTTCATAGCCTTCCGAGGCAATTTTAAAAGCTTGATAGGTACCGGATAGAGCCGTGGATATGGTCATGCATAAAACATGGTCATACTCTTCCAAACTTTCTTCAATCAGCTTTTGGCAGACGCCCACAGAGGGTTGTGCCGTTTTTGGCAATTCCGTGTGGGTTCGACACCAGCGATAAAAATCATCAACGCTTAAGTCAATTCCGTCTCTGTAGTTTTCGTTGCCCAATTGAACGAAAAGAGGGGCAATGCCAAAATTCCATTTTTGAACCAAATCAATAGGCATATCACAAGTACTGTCTGCTAGGATTCTAACCTTCACGGGAATCCCTCCTTTTTCAAGTTAAATTCAGATTGAATCTATTCTTTTATCATTATATCTTATTAAAACCTCTTTGCATAGGAAAAAAGACAAGTATTTTTAGGAAAGGACAAAATATGCGAAAACTGATGTTAACTTTGCGCTTTGCAGCCTCTACCAGTCCAAATTTAAGTCAAGCTTTGGCAATTGCTTCCAGGCAAAACAGTTTTAAGGAAGAAGGTAGCGGCAAGGATTTACGTTATACTGTCATTTTTACCCTGCCTGAAGATATAGAGGATTACCGTTCCTGTTGGGCTTTGGTCAGAAACTGGAAATACAGCAGCCATCTTTTAGACGGAGTCGAAATACCTTTTGATGAAGTTCAAGAGCTCTTGGATTGTTATGCAGAAGGTCAGCGCCTTGGAGCCCAAAATTGGTGTTTAGGTGATGGTATTGTCGCAAGTGAATTAGCCCCTTTGTTTCCCTGTCGGTTTATTCCTATTTCCGAGGCAAACCATTTGGGCTGGTTTCAATTTGGTAATTTGAATAAGGATCGGATTTTCATAGTCGATAAAATAAGATTGCGCCAGCGCATCAACTATTATTTGGAAAAATCCAATGCGCGCTTTTGTCCTCTCCTCGATTCGGAAGAAATCGACAGAGTAATTCGTCAGCTTCCCTCCAGAATTGATCCGAGAAAAGATGAAGCCTGGGAATATAAGCAAGGCTGGGTCAAGGGTCGGTTCACCACCATCGGGGTGGAAAAGAAACAAAGGTATCGCCCTGCTCAAGCAGCACAAACTCCGAAGGCGGCCGAAGCAGAAAAACCAAGACCCTCTTTAAAAACTAAAGCTGAGAGCAAAGAAGCAAACCGAGAAATTCCCGTAGTTCGCTACAATCAGATAGGCGGCCTCGACCCTGTGATCGCCCAGGTCAGGGAAAGTGTAGAATTGCCCATGAAGATGCCTGAACTCTTCGACCATCTGGGAATATCACCCCATCGAGGAATTTTGCTCTACGGTCCTCCCGGGACAGGCAAAACCCTGATTGCCAAAGCTTTGGCTCACGAGTGTGGCGCCCATTTTATCATCGTCAATGGTCCCGAATTAATTTCCAAATGGCATGGAGAAACGGAAGCCAATTTGCGAAAAATCTTCGAAGAAGCTAAGGCCAAAGCTCCTTCGGTCATTCTTTTCGATGAAGTCGATGCTCTGACCCCTGATCGAGACAATGTGACTCTCAATTACGAAGCGGTTGCAGTTTCTCAGCTATTATCCCTTTTAGACGGTCTGGTCGATCGAGGTAATGTTGTAGTCATCGGCACCACCAACCGGCCTCAAAGCGTTGACCCAGCCTTAAAAAGACCGGGACGTTTGGATTTACACCTGGAAGTAGGCTATCCAGATTTAGAAGGTCGATTGGCCATCCTGCGCATTCATACTGCCGGTATGCCCTTGAGTTCCGACGTAAATTTAGAGCGTCTGGCTGAATTAACCCCTGATTTTAGCGGTGCTGATTTAGCAGCTCTCTGTCGTGAAGCCGGTTTGGTCTGTTTGCGTGAAAAGGTTTCTATCTATCCGGGGGAAGAAACACCGGCTCTCCAACCTGAGGAAATAGCTGAACTCAAAGTCAGTCAAGAACATTTTCTTCAAGCTTTAGAATCAAAATAATAATATCTTTGCTATAAATAATCGTCAAACTTGAAAGAGATGTTGAATTTTGCTATAATTCACTGAGAAAATCAAAAAACAAGGAGTACTATTTTTATGCTAGTTTGGCAAAAGCCCTCTCTCGATGATAAGGCTTTGTTCGAGTCATTTTTATGCTTTGAAGGCAGAGAAAGTTATGAAACATCCTTCGCCTCTCAATATATCTGGCGCCATTATACGAATTTAGAATATGCAATCAGAGACAATGTTCTGCTTTTGCACAATTATAAAAAAGGCAAGGGCACGTATTATAAAATGCCCTGTGGCTATAAAAAAGAAAATCTGCCCGAACTCATAGAATTCTTGCAGAAGGAAAGACCTACAGATTATATTTTTGGTGAAGTCGATGAGTTTTTTGCCCTCGATGTGGAAGAGATGATGGGGGATCAAGTTGAACTCATCGCTTTAAGAGAAGATGAAGAATATATATATTCAGTTAAGGAATTAATTGAATTAAGAGGTCGGCGTTTTCATGGCAAACGCAATCACTACAACTATTTTGTTAAAAATTTTGAGTTTCAGACAGTGGAAATTAAAGCACCTGAGATCATAGAAGATTGTTTGGATCTGATCCGTCAATGGTTCAGCGGTAAAGGCATTGGCGATGCAGAGCTTTTAGCAGAACAAAATGCCATTGTCGATACTTTAGAAAAACTGGAAGAATTGCGCTTAAAAAGCATGGCCCTATATGTTGACAACAAGTTGGTAGGTTTTACCATAGGCGAACGCTTGACCCCTGAGATGACCATCATCCACTTTGAAAAAGCTTATGCCGAATATAGAGGTGCCTACAACTATCTCAATCAATATTTTTTAGAAGAGCATTTTTCCGACACCCTCTATGTCAATCGCCAAGAGGATGCCGGTGATGAAGGATTGCGTCAAGCTAAATTGAGCTATCGACCCATTCGCATGTTGAAGAAATATTACATACGCTTAAAGGATTAAAGGAGGCTTTAATTAGATGGAATCTCCTATCTATATGCGCCCTTTGGCTGCTAAAGATTTTTCCCTCATAGCAACTTGGCTTCAAGATAAAGAGTTTTTAGCAACTTACGACTATGTCCCTCCTAATCCTATGTCTTTGATGGAGATTGTTTCACTGTGGATGCGCTATCTCAATGATAAAGAAGTCGTGGTCTTTGCTCTCTGTGAAAAGAGCAGCGATAGTTTGATCGGTTGGTTAGGCTTCGATGAATGGGACCGCCACAATAAAGTGGCCACCCTTTTTATCGGCATAGGAGACCGCACCATGCGGGGTAAAGGCTATGGTAAACAGGCTGTTATAGAGCTGCTCCGTTACGGTTTTAACGAAATGAAGCTTTATCGGGCTCAGCTTTTAGTCCTACCCTTCAATCTTGCCGGGGTTAAGCTTTACGAGGGCGTGGGCTTTGTTCAAGAAGGAGTGTCCAGGCAGATGGTCCTAAGAGATGACCGGCGTTACGATTTGCTCCATTACGGGCTTTTGCGTGAAGAATGGGAAAAACGAGAAAAAGATATTTAGAATAAAAAAAGGCTGTAGCAAAATACAAACTTGCTACAGCCTTTTTTATTTATAAATTCTATTCTCTGCCTTCTTCGACTTTCCAGACTTCCCAAACTTTTCCGACTAAACCGGGATTGGGTTCTAAAACAGTTTTGCCTGGTCTCCAGCCGGATGGGGTAGCTTTGGTGCCTTTGCCTTCTCTGACCAATTGATAGGCTTGAATCTGTCTGATGGTTTCAGAAACATTACGGCCTACCGGTGGGGTCAAAACTTCGTATCCTTGGATGATGCCATCTGGATCGATGATGAAGCGGCCACGGTTTTCTACACCCTCTTCATCGTCATAAACATTGTACATCGTACCAACTTTACCGCCACTATCTGACAGCATGGGGAATGGAATTCCACCTTCTACCATTTTGGATAGCTCATGCTCGTCCCACATTTTATGAACGAAGATGCTGTCTACGCTGACTGAAAGAACTTCAACGCCCAATTCTTGGAATTGAGGATATCTATCTGCAACTGCAGATACTTCAGTGGCTCAGACGAATGTGAAGTCGCCGGGGTAGAAGCAGAGTACAACCCACTTACCCTTAAAATCTGACAAACTATAGCTCTTAAATTCTCCTTTGTGATATGCCGGTAATTCAAAATTCGGCGCAGGAGCTCCGACTTTAATCATGGGCACAACCTCCTTTTTAATTTCTGCTGTGTTAACATTTTTTGCTTCCACATTGGGAATAGATGATACTGGGCGCACACACCCGGGTTTAAAATCTGTTGCCACCGCATCACCTCCTAAAAAACATTGCTTTCCTAAATTCTCTCCACTTATCCGATAATCCTTCTCTTTTATTGAAAAAACCTATAGAAATTTATAATATATTCGGATTTCCAACAAAGTCTTGTAAAATGTCTTATAATTCTCCCCTTTTTAATAATTTTTTTATAAAATTAAGAGGGCCACCAAAAGGCAAAGCTTCGCCAGTCTATAGAAAAACACAATTTTATCAAAGAATAGTATAATAAAAACATGGGTTTTTAAGAACATCCTATGAGCTAATCCAATTATTTTAAAAACCAATTCGTCAACTTGAGAATCTGTTTACTAACATAGAATGAGTTTTAATAACGAGAAAGCCATGGCCCAAGCCACTGCTCTCTTATCTTTTGTTTGTTTTTTTAATCTAATATCTCGCCTTATAATTCAGTCGGTGGATTAAAATAGTGTCATCGATTTTATACAGTTTTAAAAAAGACAGAGCCCTCTTTGAAAAAAGACAGTCGATTATATTATTTAATAAAATTCTTTGGCAAATCTAAAATGAATCAAAGACCAATTTAAGAAGTTTAAAATCCAATCTTCAGCATAAAACGTTTTTAATAAAAAAGGAGCCATGATGAAA
>JAAYKD010000014.1 GCA_012522585.1 Bacillota bacterium
CTCGTCAGCTGATGTGAATCAATTAAATACAACAGTTTCTTAGAGGCGCTGAGTTTTATAATTTCTTCTTGATTACCCAAGATTGCAGTATAAACATACAAGATATTTGAGGAGTTAAACGATAAACCCTCATCAGAATCATAAACTTCATAATGATGAAAATGATTTTCATCCTCAGTGTAAATTATGGTTTGATTGTTTTCGACAGGTTTAAAATATATTGTTTGAGAATCATTATAAATGCCCGGTTGAGCAGATTGGTCTGTCAATTCAGGCTGTGGTAAGAGCTCGCTTATTTCTAGTATTACGCTACTCTTGTTTATGGGCCATACTTCACCTATAACATGACCCATTTCCACAGACCTTAAACGCAAAGAATAATTACCAGGATCGAGTACTGCCAAAAGCCTATAATTGTTGGCTGATTCAATTTCTATGCCATTTTTATAAAGGGTAATTTCGTTAATATTCATCCATTCTTCAAATCCGATATGCTCCCAATCTTCCTCAGCAATTTCTACGAGATAGCCAGGAGCTGTAGTGCCTGTTGGCACATTGAATTTAAACCAAATTTCTTCTGGATAATTATCAACACAGAAAGAATAATCCAACGGGGCAGTGCCTAAATTAATTGCCTTGCTCTCTGTCGTATTATTACCAATAATATTGGGCTGATTTTCAAAAAGAACAAAACTGAGTTGCCAGCTTCCAACAGGAACAAAACCCTGATCAGGTTCTCCCCAATAATCGCTTGGTCTCAGCCTTAGATAAAGAGTTCCAGAATCGATGTGCCCTTTCCAAACACCATAATATGAATACGGAGAATCTATGAGATTCTTATTTCCATCGAACACAGTTACATTATTAAGATAGGATGATGAACCGCTCAACCTTGTATTTGTAATATTTAACTGCTTCTTAACTACACCTTGGGGAATCTGCAATTTAAACCAAAGCTCAGTATGTTGTCCAGTTTCGGAAAGATAGATAAATTCAAATGCTTCACTGATATCTTCAATCAAATAGGGGTTTGCCTCAGTTGCAACTCCTTGAGTGATTTCAAAAGCTTCCCCGTCGCCACCGAAGGCCATAGGCTGTAATTCGCCTCTGGTCTCAAGGGTTTCGTTTTTTCCCGCTTCAACTTCCGAATTCTCTTCTTCCAGCTCAGTATCTGATTCGAATGGATCTTCGGCGTTTTCGCCATCGGCTTCAACCTCTACATCAGCTGGCTCTTCGGAGTCTTCATCGTGCCCGGTTTCAACGGCTTCAGTTTGCTCCTCTGAATTTTCATTATCCTTTTCTTCGGCTACTTCCCCAGCTTCATCAATCGTTGGCTCTTCCGGCTCTTGTCCGGACGCAGCTTGAGAATCTGCTTCTTCCTCCACCTCAAGTTGCTCCTCTTCAGTTTCAATTTCCGTTGTTTCTTCTTGTGCATACTCGTCTTCGAAGAAATCATATTGGCCATCGTCTTCTATCTCGGCAAAGTAATCATCGTCACCAAAATCGATGATGTATTCATAGTCTTCTTCAGTAAAATTATTTTCGTTTTCGTCATTTTCTGCAAATTCGATTTGATCATCAAAATCAATTGTTATCTCCGGCTCTTCTTCAAAAAGTACAGACTCCTCCCCGGGACTTTCTTCGACACTCGAAATATCTGGACCAGCTTCAACAATCGGTGTGATTTCCGACCCAATTACGGCCATAGGCAGCGAGCCGCTCAGCTGAGCTAAAAGCAAAAGTATAGCCCAGAATCTTTTGAATTTAAATCCGGATAATTTAGCCATTTTTATGGTCCCCCTTAAGGATTATCATGAAATTGATGATTTTTTGACGAACTTTTAATATTTTTTAGACAAAAAAACACAGAGTGTATTTGCTTTTCAAGAATCATCTTTTTTGTAAAGAGCCGCAAAATCTAACTTACCTGAAGATACACCTGTGTATTTTTAATATTTCGACACTACTGGTCTAATTCCTTCAAAAAACTTGCAGAAAAATAAAAATTGTGAAGACTAATACTAAGTCCATACAGCACAAAATCCCCCTTCAAGCTTCTCTTATTTAGCAAGAGCTTAAAGGGGGATTTTTAATCTTTTTATTTTAAATTTTGTATCAAAAACTATTCGCTGGCGTAATTAGAAAAATATCCCTGAATCAAAACAACAGGTGTTCCCTTATCTCCACTACCGCTGGTTAAATCGCAGAGGCTGCCCAACAAATCTGTTATTTGCCGGGGAGTTGTGCCCTGAGCTATGGAGCGAGAGATATCCAAAGAACTCTTTTCTTTGATCTTTTGCTTGATGGCTTCAGCCAATGCCGGGCCGCTCAAATGGGCCAATTCGTTATCGGCAAAGTACTTCATTTTAATCTCTTTAGGCGTGCCTTCCAAACCTTCTGTATAGGCAGGCGAGATAACCGGGTCAGCCAATTCCCAAATGCCACCCACCGGGTCTTTAAAGCCGCCATCGCCATAGACCAACACTTCCATATGCTTGCCAGTTTTAGCTTTGAGCTGTGCTTGCAATTCTAAAACAAACTCTTCGCAATCTTTAGGGAAAAGCTTGACCTTTTCTTCCGTTGCTTTGTTTGAACCCAAAAGACCATAAACGGGATTATAGCCACTGCCCTCAACCGCTTCGTTGAGGATATCGTCCAAAAGCAAAACTTTGCCTTCGCCAGCTTCTTTGATAATGCGCTGGGTGCGCAAGCGACTGTGCACATCTGAAACCAAAATGTTTTTTGTATAGTTCAAAATATATTTGGGGTCATTGGAAAATATAATTTCAATATGCGAACCGAAGCTCTTATAATATTCTATATAGTCCAAACCAGTAAAGGGATGCTTTGTCTCAAATCCAAAGACTTCTCTAAATTCTGCTTCATTAAAGTTATCAGTATAAGGATTTACTCCTTTTTCATCCAATTGGTCTAAGGTCAGCATAGCGTTGCCAAACTCGTCAGCAGGGTAAGACAATTGAATATAGAGCTTGGTGCTGGCTTGGGCCAAAGCCTTCAGCAAGACACTAAATCTGTTGCGAGAAGTAATAGGGAAGACTATGCCCAAATCTTGGCCGCCAAATTTGTCTTTTAAATCCTGGGCTATTTGCTCCACGGAAGCATAATTGCCCTGGGTCCTGGCCAAAATAGCTTCGGTCACTCCCACAATATCACCGTCATTTAAAGGAAAACCTTCACCTTCAGAAGCGTTAACAATACTCTCCACGGTCCATTTAATTAAAGGATCACCCTGTTGAAATATTGGAGTTCTAATTCCTCTGGATGTAACGCCGGTAAAGCGCATATAGTTCAACCTCCTCAAAAAGGGCTAAATCAAAGCCCCAATCACCCAAACATTATACTATAAAAGGGACAATTTGTATATGAAAATTTGATTTTTCAGATAAGTTTCAATTTATTTGCAATTATTCGTAAGATTACCTTTTCTTCTTGCAACCCTAATCTACATATTGTATAATATAGGTCACAAATTGCCAAAGCACTATTATGTAACATCTAAAAGCAAATTAACCGATCCAAATTTATGACTTCCAAAGGAAAAGAGAGGTGCCTTTTCATATGAGTTCCAATGGTAAATACTACCTAATGCTCCTTTTGTTTATTTTAGGAGGCGCCTACTTCGCCGCTTTAGAGTTAGCTTTAGCCTCAGTGAATAAAATAAGAATTAAAAACCAAGCCGAGGCTAAAAACAAAAGAGCAATTAAGGTTTGGGAGCTCCTCAACGATTTCGACAGATCCATTACCGCCTTGCTCATCGGCAACAATTTGATGCACATAGCTGCAGCAGCCTTGACCACCCTTTTAGTCAGAAAAAACTGGGGACAAACCTATGTAGCCCTAGGCACAATCGTCATTACCTTGATTATTTTCCTTTTTGCTGAGATGATTCCAAAAAGTTTAGCCAAAAATAACAGCGAAGCTTTTTTAATCTTGGTTGCTCCGTCCTTTTTTTATCTATCCAAATTATTGGCACCTTTGGTCTGGTTTTTTTCTAAATTCAGCAGTCATATAACTTCCCTTTTCAAATATAAAGAAAAGCCATCTCTCACTGAAGAAGAGCTTTCCGATATTATTGAAAGCATCGACGAGGTAGGCAGCTTTGAAGTAGCCAAAAGGAATCTGATTCGTTCTGCCTGGGAATTCGACGAAGTCACAGCTGCCGACGTGCTGACAGCCCGAGTGGACATGGTCACTTTAGACAGTGAAAGCGATCACAATAAAATTATGGAAACCATCAAAGAGGAGCGATTTTCTCGCATCCCTGTCTATCAAGGCAGCATCGACAATATCATTGGGATTTTAAATGCTCGAACCTATTTAAAAGAATATCTCAAGCAAGGTGAAGATTTAAACTTCCTGGCCCTCTTAGACACGCCTTATTTTGTCGCTAAAACGAAAAAAATCGACGATTTATTGGAAGAGATGAGTCTACACAAATTGCATTTAGCTTTAGTCAACGATGATTATGGTGGCATTCTGGGTCTTCTGACAATCGAAGATATTTTAGAAGAGCTGGTGGGGGAAATCTGGGATGAAGACGATGAAATCATCGAAGGTTTCATTCCTCTGACCGATGGCAGTTTTGAAGTTGCCGCTGAATTCAATATCGACGATGCTTTCGAGCTGATGAATTACAGCGATTATGACAAAGAGGATTTATGGCGCAAGTCTGTTGGAGCCTGGGTCTTAGAGAACTTTGATCATTGGCCTAAAGAAGGCCAAACCTTTCAATATAGAGATGTCAGCGTTACCATTTTAAAGACAAGCAAAACTCGCTTGCACAAAGTTATCTTGAGAATTGACGCAGCCTCTGCCGAATAAATATTCTCACCTGTTTAATAAGGAGTGAACACTTAATGGAGGATAGTCCTTGGGGACCTTATCTTTTAATCCTTTTGTTTTTATCATTTTCTGCTTATTTCAGCGCCTCAGAAATAGCGTTTGCTGCTGTCAATAAACTAAGACTTAAAAAGTTGATGGAAAATGGCAGCCGCAGAGCCCAATGGGCTCATGAAATCTACGACAAATATGATTTTGCCCTGGCAACAATCTTGATTGGCAATAATTTAGTCAATATTGGTGCTTCTTCTTTAGCCACGGTAATAGCTATTACCTTACTGGGCGAGGAGAAGTCTCAGTTAGCTGCCTTAATAGCCGCTGTGATCATGACTGTTTTAATCTTGATGTTTGGAGAAATCGTTCCAAAAATATTAGCTAAAGAATACGCCGAAGAATTTGCCATGGCTTCAGCTCCTTGGCTCAAACTCCTGATGACTATTTCTTATCCTCTGATTCTTATTTTGAGTTACGGTCTCAACTTTTTGAACAGATTAGTCGGTAACCCAGAAAACAGCGATGGAGTGACTGAAGAAGATCTTTTCACCATCTTCGAAACTGTCGAAGACGAAGGTGTTATTGACGAAGAACGGAGCGACCTGCTTCAATCTGCTTTAGAATTTTCTGAGGTAACTGCCCAGGAAGTAATTACGCCTCGCGTCGATATGATCGCTTTAGATGTCAACGAAGATCCAGAAAAAGTTTTGACTGTTGCCAATCAATCGGTCTATTCTCGTATTCCCGTTTACGAAGAGAGCATCGACAACATCATCGGCTTTCTCTACCTCAACCATTATTTTGAAAAATTAGTCTACAAAGAAACTTTCACATTAAGGTCCTTGCTTATGGAACCCGTTTTCCTGCACAAATCCATGCGCTTGCCAGCCGCTCTAGCTGAACTAAAGCGACGCAAAACCCACATGGCCATTGTCACCGACGAGTATGGTGGCACTATGGGAGTCATCACCATGGAAGACATCTTAGAAGAATTGGTCGGAGAAATCTGGGATGAGGCAGATGAGGTAGAAGAGGATTTCTTGGAAATTGACGAATACACGACCTTAATCGACGCCGATATCAGCATTTTCGATTTCTTAGAGTATTACGAGCTGGACGAAGACGAATTCGACAGCGATTACACCACTTTAGGTGGCTGGGTTATCGAGATGCTGGATGGTTTTCCTCAAGTTGGTGCAAATTTCCAATTTGAAAATTTATCAATCGAAGTGGATAAGACAAGCGAGCATC
>JAAYKD010000097.1 GCA_012522585.1 Bacillota bacterium
TCGGAAGGAATTGCTTTGACGGAAGGATGGGATGCAAAAGTGTACCTGTCCCCGTTTAGCACAAGCGTCGGAAGGAATTACTTTGACGGAAGGCTGCAATGCAAAAGTGGACCTGTCCCCGTTTAGCATGCTACATGGGGACAGGGTTGACGAATGCTTTGCATTCGCTACATTAGCATTAGCACGCAACTCCAGACCAGTCCCCAAGTCGCATCTCAGCCTCGTCAGAACGAAGTTCTCTATGGTTGTAGGTGTTTGATGAAGTATTCGATGAGGCGGCGGCGGTAGTAGGGGTGATCGTGGAGGTCGTGGTGGCGGTTGGGGATGAGCAGCAGATCGAAGTCCTTGTCAGCTTCGATGAGGGCGTCCACAACTCGCATGGTGCCGGCGGGGTGAACGTTATCATCTAAATCACCGTGAATTAAGAAGAGATGGCCTTCCAATTTCTCAGCCATATGTTCAGCGTTCTGGGCTTCCCAAAGTTCCTTGTTGAAGGGTTCCATGAAGAGCTCAGACCAACCGGCGCTGTATATTTCTTGAGCATGGTTGCCGGCTGTTGAGACGCCTACTTTATAGAGATCGGGATGTTTGACCATGTAATGGAAGGTGGCAAATCCGCCTCCACTATGGCCCCAGACTCCCACTCTTTCGATATCCAAGCCGGGATACATTTCCTTCAATTGTGGGTAGACGGCAGCGTGATCTTCTAACCCTGCGCAATCCCCCATATTGTTATAACAATGATCGTGGAAGGCTTTGCCCCTCAAGGGGGTGCCTCTTCCATCGATGATGGTGCAGATAAAGCCTAAATTGGCTAACACTTGGGTATAACCGGCGTGGCGGGAAAGAGTTTCCATAAAGGTTTGAGTCGCTAGCATCTTTTGATTGCCACCGTAGCAATATTCAACTACCGGGTAGAGTTTGTTTTCATCGTAATCAGCCGGGAAGTAGAGCATACCGGTGATATCCGTTTCACCGTCGGCTCCTTTGGCTGTAAAGGGCACAGGCTCAACCCAACCGGCTTCTCTCAGCTTTGTAGCATCTGCCTTGACGACTTCTCTTATCTTTTCGCCGCTGAGTTTATACAGGGTGACTACAGGCTCTTGGTTATAATTTGTCTGAGCATCTAGGTAATACTCTCCGTCCGGGCAGAAATAGGTAGCGTGATCACCGGCTTCAGGGCGTAAGCAAGTTATTTTCCCGGTTTTTAAATCTAGCACATAAGGGTGCTTATGATATAAAGTGGAGGGCAAACCTACATTACTGGCATTGAAATAGAGCAATTCATTTTCTTCGTCTAAATTCAATAATTGTCTGACCGTATAATTTTCAGTCAATTGTTTGCAGGAGCCATCGCCTAAATCATAGGCATAAATGTCGAAAAAGCCCTTGCGTTCACTCAGCCAAAACATGGTATTGAGCTTCTCGCTGAGGTGATATTTGCGCTTGGCAAAATCTGGAACAGTGATGCTCATGTTCTGCATTTTATGATGATCATTGAAATTAAAGGTAGGAGAAACTTCATCGAAGAAGTGACTGACTGTTTCTTCTTCATGGTCGAAAATGAAGATTTTGCTGACTGTATTTTGACGGTTTTTCATTTGGAAAACTGTGTAACGACCATCGATAGAATCGCCGTAGGTAGCAGGCATCATGCCGGAGAAAGCGAATTGGCCTAAACCAAAGCTGTTTAAGTTATTCTCATCAACTTGAATAAAATAATATTCTACCATGGGCAGGTGAGGGTCGCCGGGCAAGGGATAGTGGTATTCGAATAATACCGGTCTGACTGCGTCTCGACCCTGGGGCACACTCTGGACTAGGGCTAATTTTTCCACCTTACGCAGATCCATCCGGTAGGTGAAGATGTAACGGCCGTCGTCACTCCAAAATGCTCCTAAGGGCAAGGCCTTGCCTTTTAACTTGGCACCCACCACACCACTGGAACTGGCACAGACTATTCCATAACCATCTTCCTCTTGGCCGTCGGTGGTCAAAGCTTTTTCTACGCCAGTTTTCAGGTCGATTAAATATAAATTACCTTTTTGGCCATAAACAGCTTTTGTTTTATCCGGAGATAGAGTGGCACCTTGGGGTATGGCGAGCCCAATTTGCTCCAGCTTTTTACCATCAAATTTAAAGCGCAGGGTCTTTTTTTCTTGATTTTGGAAAGAAAAGACCAGCTTATTCTCTTCGTCGATGGTTTCAAAATTGATAGGCAGTTTGTTCGAACTGACCTCATCACCGTTAACTTCCTCCAGTAAAGAGGCCAGGGTGTCATGGCAAAAAGCTTCAACTTCACTGCCATCATCCATATGGTAAATTTTGTAGCGATTGACCTTTTCAGCTTCCTCATCAAAGCTTTCTTTGACATAGACAAAGCGATTATCACCGATAAAATAGGGTTTAAAATTACCGTTTAGAACCTTTGCTTCCGCCTTTTCGGGCATCAGTTCAAAAGCCTTTTCCATCATCTCTTTATTCATTTTCTATCCCCTCTCTTATTTTGCATAAACTTGAACACCACTGATATAGGTTGCTAGGGTTTTGGTCTCCTGAATTTCCTCCGGCTCAATTTCAAAGATATTGCGATCCAAGACGATAAAGTCGGCTAGCATGCCTCGCATCAAGCGGCCTTTTTCTTTTTCTTGGAAGCAAGCAAAGGCGGAACCGTAGGTATACATATACAGAGCCTGTTCAAGAGTCAGTTTTTGCTCTGGGAACCAGCCGCCTGCAGGGTAGCCTTCTGGGTCTTGTCGGGTCACGGCACAGCCAATCCCGATCCAAGGGTTGTGAGGTTCCACCGGTGCATCGGAGCCACCAGCTAAAACAACTCCTAAATCATTTAAGGTCTTCCAAGCGTAGGATGTTTTGGCCCGCTTTGTTCCTATGCGTTTTTCCACAATGTGCAAGTCGGTGCCGACAAATCCGGGTTGAGCGTCGATGACCACACCTAGTCGCTGGGTGCGTAAGAGCTGTTCTTGGTTGGTCAGTTGGGCGTGAATGATTCGAGGTCTGGCATCCTTTTTGGGGGTAGCTTTGAGCACTGTTTCAAAAGCGTTGAGCATGCCTTCAATAGCACCGTCACCGATGGCATGGCCACTCATCTGGTAGCCCAAGACATGAGCTAAGCTCAAAACTTCATTCTTTTTTTGTTGGTCGATGATTTCTATACCTAAAGTAGAGGCATCATCGGCATAAGGCTCCAGCATATGAGCCGTTCTGCCTCCTAAAGAACCGTCACACATTAATTTGACCGGACCTAAACTCATGCGCTGATCGTTGTCGCGGCGATAGGTATTCTGGCGCCAATCGTGAAAGTCCACCAAGGATTCTACAGAATTGAAGAGCAATTGGTGGTTGATTCTCAAGCCTACTTCGTCTTCCTCTAAATAGTCTTGAAAAGCACCGAAGACCATATCCCAGCCTTCTCGACCGGTGCTGCCAACATCATTGGTCTGGACACTGGTCAGGCCCAATTCCAAGGCAGATTTAGCTGCATTTTTTATATAGCGATGGAGGTCTTCTCTTGTTTCTTTGGGGTAATGAGCGGAAGCAACGGCCATGGCTCCTTCTCTTAAGATTCCTAAAGGAAAACCATTTTCATCTAAATCGACAAAGCCTCTTTCAGAGACATAGCCCTGCCCTACTCCGGCCATCTCTAATAGATAGGAGTTGGCAACAGAAATATGCCCACAGGCTCTGACTACGACCACCGGCTTGTCTGTAGCAACCTGGTCTAAATCATGGCGGGTGGGCATCTCTTGATCATCGAAATTATCTTGCAAAAAGCCACGTCCCAAAATTATTGTGGCTTCCGGGTTTGCCTCAGCATAAGCACGCAAGCGACTGACTAGTTCTTTTCTGCTCTTGGTCTCGTTTAAACGCACCCATTCCATCATGCGACCAATATTGACCAGATGGATATGGCTGTCGTGTAGGCCGGGGACGACCAATTTGCCCTGCAAATCGACTGTTTTAGCTCCTGAACTTTGACTTTCCAATTGGGCTTTTTCACCTACTGCCACAATTATTCCCTCTTCAACCAGCAACGCTTCTGCCCAAGGATTTAGGCGATCTCCGGTCCAAAAGGTGGCATTTACAAAAAGGGTTCTTGCCTTCATGATAATTCCTCCATTAATTTTTTACTCTGTCTTTATTTCACCACAAAGGGCTTTAATCCTGCCAAAAGGCCATAAAATTTTTGTACCCGTTAGATTTTAAGAAGGAAAAGCCTTTCGATTGGCGAAAGAGTAATTGTAGTTATTTATATTATTTTTTAAGAAAGGACTGATTTGAAAGTGGCTCCATTGAAACTGGATTATACCCGTTACTACCGCTATCATGCCATGGTGGAGGCCCTGGAGAATTTCTGTTTGGAATTCCCCCAATTGACCAACCTCTATTCCCTAGGCAGAAGCACAGAAGGCCGTGAGATCTGGTGTATTGAACTGACCAACAAAGAGACCGGAGTAGCCGATTGCAAACCTGGCTTCTATTTAGACGGTAACACCCATGCCGGCGAAGTCACAGGCAGCATGGCTTGCTTGTACACAATCGACTATGTTTTAAACAATTATGGTAAAGACGACAAAGTGACCTGGCTCATGGATAACAAAGCCATGTATGTCATTCCCAGAGTCTCTCCCGACGGAGCAGAATTCTATCTGACCACTCCTTACACAGTGCGTTCTTCCAACAAAGAATACACCTTCCCCCATTATGCTGATCCTGAAGGCTTAGTGCCTGAAGATCTTAATGGCGACGGTCACATCTTGCAAATGCGGGTCAGAGACGATGTCACCGGCAATATGAAAAAATCGGAAACAGACCCCAGAGTCATGGTCCAGAGAGCTCCCGACGATTTTGGCGGCGAATACTATCATATTTACACTGAAGGCTATATTAAAGGTTACGATGGCTACGAAATCAAAATGGCACCCAACCGCTGGGGCTTGGATTTCAACCGCAACTATCCCATCAACTGGCGTCCGCCCAATGTGCAGCCAGGTGCCGGTCCCAGACCTATTTCCGAACCGGAAACTGCAGCCATCATAGATTTCTTAATCAGGCAGAAAAACCTCAACGCTTGTTTATATTATCATACCAGCGGTGGCGAACATCTAAGAGGCCTGTGCGTTGACACAGACGATAAGATGAACCCGGCTGACTTAGAGATGTATAAAGCTTTGGGTCAAAGAGGAACCGATCATACCGGTTATCCGGTCAAGAGTCTTTTCGTCGATTACACTAACAAAGTGCCCCAATGGGGAACCTTCTTGGATACAACCTTCACTTACTTAGGCATGTTCTCCTACGCCACTGAACTGTGGGATATGCCCGGTCGAGCCGGTATCAAAGATGCCAGCTGGAAGAGACCTTGGCGGATGAATGCCAAAGAGCAAGAAGAATATCAATTGACCCTGATGAAATGGAACGACGAACAAATGGACGGAGAAGTTTTCGTCGATTGGATGGAATTCGACCACCCTCAATTGGGTAAAGTTGAATTAGGCGGCTGGTTGCCAAAATTCGGTCGTCAAAACCCACCGGCCAAGCTCTTACAAGACGAAATTCACAAAAACATGCTGTTCAGCTTAGCCTTTGCAGCCAGCTTACCGGGCTTGGCAGTCAATACTCTGAAAGCAGAAAAAGTAGCAGAAGACGTCTACAAAGTCTCGGCTAAAGTAGAAAATACCGGCTATTTGCCCACCAGCGGCAGCATCCAGGCAGCAAATAACAAAATTGCCTCGCCGGTCAAAGTCTGCATTTGTGGCGGTGAAATCGTCCAAGGTGAATGTGAAGTCGACATTGGTCACTTAAAAGGTCACGGCAACTCAGCCGGTGGCTATATGAATATCAGCGGTGGCGGTTCAGCCAAAAAAGTTGAATGGATCATCAAAGCTCCAGCTGGTAGCTGCATTACGATCAGCGCTCAAGCTGACCGTGCCGGTCAAGCTCAGGCCAGCATCACTTTGCCTTAAGTTTTGAATCTTAAAATATAGAGGAGGAAAATCATGAAAGTTCCTTATGAAGCTGCTAAATATTATACTTGGCCGGAAATCCAAGAATTGATGGATAAATGGTGTGAAGCTTTTCCCGAGTTGGTCAAACAATATCCCATCGGCAAAACCTATGAAGGCAGAGAAATCATCTGTTTAGAAATGACTTCTCCCAAAGGCATCGCCGATGAGAAGCCTGGTTATTATATCGACGGTAACTTCCACGCAGGTGAAGTCACCGGTTCTGCAGTAGCCCTTTATACCGTTTCCTGGCTCTTAGAAAACTACGGTACTAACGACGAAGCAACGGAAATTATGGACAGCCGCACCATCTATTTAGTGCCCAGAGTCTGTATTGACGGTTCTGAAATGTATTTCAACACCCCTTATACCCTACGCTCATCGACCAGACTCTTCCCCTTCTCGGAAGATCAACCGGGTCTCCACGCAGAAGATGTAAATGGCGATGGCTGGATTACCCAAATGCGGATCAAAGATCCATATGGAGAGTTCAAAATTGACCCTGAAGAGCCTCGTCTGATGATTCGTCGCAAACCCGACGATGTGGATGGCGATTTTTACAGAGTCTATCAAGAAGGTAAAATCGTCGAATTTGACGGCATTGAAATAAATCCAACCAGATCCCGCTGGGGCATTGACACAAACCGCAATATGCCGGCTTTCTGGGATATCGATGCTAAGCAAGTTGGCTCCGGTGACTATGCTTTAAGCGAACCGGAAACCAAAGCTGTTGCTGATTTCCTGATCGGACGCAAAAATATTGCCGGTGCTCAGAGCTATCACACCTCCGGTGAAGTTCATCTGCGCCCCAATTGCACAACCTTAGATAAAGACATGAACCCCGCTGACTTGGCAGCCTACAAAGCTCTAGGCACCAGAGGAGCCGAATTCTCAGGTTATGGCCACTGCAGCGTTTACGAAGGCTTTATTCCTGTTGAGCGACGCAAATTCCCCTTAAGAGGAGTCTATCTCGACTGGGTTTACAATCACAGAGGAATTCTCTCCTGGTCAACTGAGCTCTGGAGTGCAGCTCATGCAGCCGGCGGAAAGAAAAATGATTTCAGCAAACCCCGCCAACCCGTTACTCAAGAAGAACGTGAAGCTGATATGCGCTTAATTGCCAAATGGAACGACGAGCAAGAGCTTGATGGCTTCATCGAGTGGGAAGAATTCGACCATCCCCAATTGGGCAAAGTAGAAATAGGTGGCTGGAAGATGAAATTCATGTTCCAAAATCCACCGGCCAAATTCTTACCGGAATTATGCGAAAGCAACATGCTCTTTACCAATGTTCAAATCAGAGCCATGGCAGAAATCGATGTCCGCAAGGTTAAAATCGACAAAAAAGCCGATGGTCTTTTTGAAATCACCTGTGGAATCGTCAACAAAGGCTATTTACCCACCGGCGGTACTCATTTAGCTGAGAGCATCAAAGTTGTTCGCCCCATCGAAGTCAGCGTTGAAGGGGAAGGAATCTCCGTTCCCAACGGCAAAGTTGTGATCAAGATGAACCAACTCAAAGGCCGAGAAGAAAAGAAAGCCCAATGGCTGATCTTAGGCCAAGCAGGCCAAGAAGTAACCATTATTGCCAAGAGCGAAAGAGCCGGCACTGTCCGTCACAAAATTGTTCTGCCCTAGTAGAAAAAATAATCTTTTGATCTTATAAATTAAATAGACGAACCCTTTTATGTTAAGCCTTTGAGTCCCTTTCAAACTTTGCCTTTTCTTCCTTTCGAGAAAGAGAAGCTAAGTCATGGCTTGACAAATAAAGGGTTCGTCTATATAATTGAGCTACTAAATGCCATGAAGCGGAGAAGTACTTTAGATAAACTTCTTGACAGAGAGCCGAGATGCTGAGAATCGGCAAGAAACTCTAGAGGAATAACACCGCCGAGCAGCTCACCGAAAAAACTTTGCTTTGAGTAGATTGAGCCGGGCCAAGCCCGTTATAGCTTGCCTCAAGCCGGAAACAGATTTGTTTCAAGGTGGGTGGCACCGCGAATAAAAGCCCTTCGTCCCACTGTTATCAACAGTGGAATGAAGGGCTTAATATATTTTCGGAGGTAGAAAATGAAAAAGTTTGTCAGGCAATTGTATCGCAGCCCGGAAGGTACTTTTGGGCAGAAGATCAAAGTAGAAGGTTGGATCAGAACCTCCAGAGCTTCTAACACCATCGGCTTTATTGAGCTCAACGACGGAACATTTTTTAAGAACTTACAGATTGTCTTCGAAGCGGACAAAATTGAAAATTACAAAGATGTAGCCAGATTTCCCATTTCCACCGCCATTGAGGCTTATGGAACTCTAATTGAAACGCCAGACAGCAAGCAGCCCTTCGAGCTGCAGGCCGAAGAAATCATAGAATTGGCCCCCTCTTCCAACGATTATCCTTTACAAAAAAAGAGACATACAAGGGAATTTTTAAGAGAAATCCCTTGGTTCAGACCCCGAACCAATCTGTTTTCCGCAGTTTTCAGAGTGCGCAACTCAGCCGCTTACGCTATTCATCGTTTCTTCCAGGGGAAAGGCTTTGTCTATACCCATGCTCCCATCATCACCGACAGTGATGGCGAAGGAGCCGGAGAAATGTTCAGGGTAACCACTCTTGACTTGATGAATGTGCCGATTACAGATCAAAACACCCCTGATTACTCGAAAGATTTCTTTGCTAAATCCACATACTTAAACGTGACCGGGCAATTGCAAGCCGAGGCCATGGCTTTAGCTTTCCGCGATGTCTACACTTTTGCCCCCACCTTTAGGGCCGAGAACTCCAACACCAGCAGGCACGCTGCCGAATTCTGGATGATGGAGCCGGAGATGGCCTTTGCCGATCTCAACGACAACATGAACAATATCGAAGAGATGATTAAATTCGTGATGAAAGCAGTCCTAGAAGAATGCCCGGAAGAAATGGAATTCTTCAACCAATTCGTCGATAAAGGGCTTTTAGAAACTCTAGAAAACGTTGTCTCCAACGAATTTGAACGGATTACCTACACGGAAGCGGTTGAGCTTTTAGAAAAATCCGGACATAAATTCGATTATGACGTCCATTGGGGCATGGACTTACAGACCGAGCACGAACGCTATATAACCGAAAAGATCTTCAAAAAACCGGTCTTCGTCTACAACTATCCCAAAGAAATCAAAGCTTTCTACATGCGTCATAACGAAGACGGTAAGACCGTAGCGGCAGTGGATTTACTGGTGCCAGGCATCGGTGAAATCGTCGGTGGCAGCCAAAGAGAAGAACGTTACGAGCCTTTGGTAGCCAGAATGAAGGAATTGGACATGGACTTAGAGCCTTACCAATGGTATTTGGAACTAAGGCGCTACGGCGGTGTCTATCACAGCGGTTACGGCTTGGGCTTCGAAAGATTGATCATGTATCTGACCGGAGTCAGCAATATCCGCGATGTTATCGTCAGCCCCAGAACTGTGGGTCATTGCAATTTCTAATTTTTTTACAGGAGAATTGAACTATGAAACTTTTAGTCTTTACCCTGCCTGTCTGCTCCCACTGCAGACGTGCTCTCAAATGGATCGATGAGTTAAAAGAAGAAAACGAAGCCTATAGAGATATAGAAATTGAAGTCATCAATGAAAGAAGAAATAAAAAATTAGCCGATTCCTACGATTACTATTTGGTCCCGTCCATTTTCATGGGCGAGACCAAATTATTCGAAGGTAAACCGACTAAGGATGATATGAAAGAAGTTTTAGAAAAAGCTTTAAGGCAATAATTTTTCTTCCCATTCGGGTATTTTAAAGCCGTTTAAAACAAAGTCTTCTCCTATTAGAAGAGGCCTTTTGATCAGCATGCCGTCTTCGCTCATCAAGGCAGCCTTTTCCTGGTCGCTCATCTCCGCCTGTTTGACCGGCAATTCCATACGACGATATTTGACCCCGGATGTGTTGAAGAACTTCTGAATCGGTTTTTCAGCCATTAAGCTCCATTTGAGCAGATCCTCTTGGGCAGGTGCTTCTTTTACGATGTGCTTCTCTTCATAGGAAATATTGTTTTCAGCCAGCCATTCACGGGCTTTCTTGCAGGTGCTTCAACCTGGATAACAAAACATAAGATAAGTCATTAAATTTCTCTCCTTAAAATTATTTTTAAAAATCTTATATTTAAACGACACATAAAAGCTCTGTGCCAAAGTACAAGCTTGAAACTTGACAAAACATAGTTAAGACGTTTATCTTAGAATAGAACTTTGTGAGTTAAATAAAAATCAAAAAGAAAGGAAGTATATTATGAAAGTCGCTTATTTCGCATTTAACGGCAAGCTCATGTGTTTCCAACATCTTCTCTTAAACGTTCTGGACCTGCACGAAAAGGGCCACGAAGTCAAATTGATTATCGAGGGAGAAGCAGTCAAACTATTAAAAGAATTAGTGGAAAGCAAGCATCCCCTCTTTGCCAAAGTCAGAGAATTAAACCTGATCGACAGCATCTGTAAGGCTTGCTCAGCCACTTTGGGTGTTTTAGAGTATAACGAAACTCTGGGCATTCCGATCAATGGAGATATGAATGGTCATCCTCCCATGGAGCCTTATTTGAAAGAAGGATATCAAGTAATAGTATTATAATAAATTATCCTTGAATTTTCAAATCGAGTATTTTTCTAGGCTCAATTTCCAAATTGAAAATTCATCAAAACATTTTAAAAAATAGGCAAAGCACCGGGCTTGAAAAAGCCCGGTGCTTTTAATTTTCTCTTCAATCAATCTTCTTTGGGTTCAAATTCTGATTTACCGACACCACAGACCGGACAGAACCAATCTTCCGGTAAATCTTCAAAGGGTGTGCCAGGCTCAATGCCAGAATCAGGATCGCCTAAATCCGGGTCATAAATATAGCCGCAAACAATACATACATATTTCAAGTCAAGTCCTAAATCCTGTGTAAATTCTGAGTATAATAGTTCACTATTTTATAGATCCTCTAAAGCTTCAAATAAATTCTTGGCGAACCAATCCAAGCCTCATTTTGATCCATCAAAAGTGCGCCA
>JAAYKD010000098.1 GCA_012522585.1 Bacillota bacterium
ATGTGGACTGTTATTTTGTGCCTAAAACTGAAGAAGGTTTGACCTTAGCACAAACTGCAATTATTGAGGGTGTAAGCTACCATGTCTTCCCCCTATCTTGGCAGCGCTTAGAGGAAATAGCTCAGCTAAAATTAAATCTCAGGCCTCTGTTAGGGCATTGCCAGATTCTCTACGCAGACACCTTAGAAGACTTAGACAAGTTTCTCGCTTTGCAAAAATATTTGGAGCAAAATTTACGCAACAAGCAAATTGTTTTAAAAGCTGATCAAAATAATTTTGCTGAAGCTAGAACAATATTGCGGAATAAACTTTTAGAATTGACTTCACAGTTCGAAATTTCTTTAAATGAATATTCTTCCATAGACGATTTTCTTGAAGTCAAAGAGGTAAATTTGCCGAAAGCCATTGAGTTTAAAGAGACAAGCAATCTATCTGATGATGAAATCTTCTTGCGTTTGAACTCTACAGCACAATTAAACGAATTAAAAGGGTATGTGCCTTCCTATTATTTTCAAATAGTTCGCCTCAGAGACGGCATGGTTTTAGGTCAATGTGATTTGCGAGTAGGCTACAATGCCAAGATAGAGTTGGGTGGCAATATCGGTTACACGGTTTATGAACCATTTAGAGGACGTGGAACGGCTGCCAGAGCTTGTAACTTGCTTGCGATTTTAGCCAGAGAGCATCAGATGAAAGAACTTTTAATCACTGTGCGGCCCGACAATATTGCTTCGATAAAAACTTGTCTCAATTTAGGTGCAGTTCAGACAAAAGAAATTGTCATACCGCCCCATCATGAACTAGCCCGGGTCAGTCGCACAATGAATCAGTATAAAGTATTTATATAGAAACTGTAGATGCAAAACAATGGGGGGCTCCATCTTAGTGCCTTTGGCACAAGCCGGAGTTACGGAACCGGCAAACTTCGTTTGCCTAAGTTCCTTATAACAGTCCCCAATTTGCATTCGGGTAGCGAAACAATCTCTGGATTTTAAGTTTTTGTTAGGAAAGTGGTTGTTAACTTCAAGCTCATTCTTTATATTTACAACAAAAAAAGCCCCGTTATCGGGGCTTTTTTAATTCATATGATAACTACGAACTAAATGGACGATAAATGTCTAAATGAATCATTGAGACAAAAGTATCGTCTCCAAATATTATATGACTGATCGATGAGACAAGATAACCGTCCTTAAGTTTCAGCTAAACCAGCATTTTCTATAGAAGTAATGCAAATCGGGGACTGTCCCGGTTTTGCATGAGGTTTAGTTCATATGTTGGTTAAACCAGTTGAGGGTGCGTTGCCATCTGTCGGCGACATAGGAGGGCTTTCTGATGCCGTGAGGTTGGCCCGGGTAGCGCACAAAAACCGCTTCTTTGCCCAAGCGTTTAATGGCATAGTAGAATTGCTCTGTTTGGTCTTGAGGGCATCTGACGTCGGCATCGCCGTGAATGAACATGGTGGGAGTCACAACATTGCGCACATGGGTAACCGGGCTTCTGGCTAAGGCCATATCCAATTTGTCGAACATGGGGCCGCCAATTAGCCCTTCTCCGTATTGGGGAATGTCGCAGACTAAGCCAAGGGTCATCCAGTTGGAGATAATAGCACCGGCCACTGCTGCTTTGAAGCGATCTGTTTGGGTGATTGTCCAGGAAGTCATAAAGCCACCGTAGCTCCAGCCGGTGACAAAGAGCTGGTTGGGGTCTGCTATCCCTTGGTCAATGACATAATCAAGGCCCAGCATGATGTCTTCGAAGTCTTTGCCGCCTAAATCGTTGACGCATCCGTTGGCAAATTCAGCTCCGTAGGTGATGCTACCTCTGGGGTTCGTATAGACCACGGCATAGCCGTTGTTGGCAAAGAATTGGAAGGGGAATTGGTAATTATCCATATAGACACCGGTGGGTCCACCGTGAATACTCAAAACTGTCGGCACTTTCTGCCCTTTTTCATAGCCTTTGGGTAAGATCAAAAAGCCATCAACATCCCAGTCGTCGGCACCTTTATAGGTAAAGCGTTCGACGTCTAAGGGTGGATACTTCTCAATGAATTCCCCATTGAAGGAGCTCCGCTGATGCAATTCTCCCTTTTGCCAGACAAAGAGTTCGACAGGGTTTGTTGCGTCTTCTTTGAGCAAAACAATCGTGCCATTTTCCGCTACTTCGGCACTAGTCACAACACCTGATTCTAGGGGCAATACCGGTTCTTCATCTTCGGCCAAGCCGTTGGCATAGGGTAAGAGGTGTAAATTGGAATTGCCTTTATAACCCTTGGTATAGAAAAGCTGAGCTTCATCTTCTAAATAGCGCAGATTTCCAATAACCCCATCCTCTAAGGGATTCAAACAGATTACATCTTCATCTTTTAAAGGCAAGGATTTATTCAAAGGAGCATGCCACAATTTAGCAGGAGCCACACCGCCTGGATAGGAATTGTCGGCTGCCACTATGAGCAGGCTGGCTCCCTTATCGGCTACTAAAATCTGTCTGACTTGACCATCGAAGGTCAGAACTTCGTTATTTAAATTGCCGGCTAAGGTAATTCTCTTGATGCTAGTCTGGTTGACTTCTTTTTCTAAATTATAAAAGCTGGCTGTATAATAAATGTAGTTGCCATCAGGGCTGAAGACTATTTGGTTGATTCTCTCTTTACCTTCGGTCAGTTGTTTGAGCTCTTCTTTGTCTTCAAAATCATGAATAAAAACTTGAGCATATTCTTTATGAGTGTAACCTCGGCCGTCCATGCGGTAATGGAGATCGCTGATGACTATGGGGGCGTCCTTCTTTTCTTCTTCGCCACCCCATTCATAAAGCTCTTCGGCTTCTCCTGGATAGCGGGGGCTTTGACTTACCTTGACCGATGAAAGGAAGGCTAGTTTCTTACCATTGTCAGATAGAACAGCTGCTCCCATAGGCACTTTGTCTATTCCCAGTTCTTTAGCTTCGCCGCCTTTAATATTGATTTTATAAAAGGCTGATTTTGCTTTTTCTCCTCTTTGGGAGGTGAAGATAATGTTGGTGCCATCGGGGCAGAAGCGAGGGCTCGAGTCTTTTCCACTCTGAGTTAATTGTCTCGGTTCGCCTGGGCAATTTAAATCCTTGACCCAGATGTTTGTGAATTTCTTATCTTCCTTCAGGGAGGTCTCGGCGACTACAAAGACGGCGAAATTGCCATCTTTTGAAATCTGCAGATCGCTGATTTGTTTCATTTCAAACAAGGCCTTAGCGTGCATTTCCATAATGTAAAAATCTCCTCTCTTGAATTACAATTTAAGTTTTTAAATAGAAAACATATTAAACAGAGCCATGTAGAGGGGCAAGAAGAGCAGCCCTATCAGGGTGCTCAAAGAAACTGCAGTGGCGGCAAATTGGGAATCGGCCTTATACAAGGCGGCTACAATGGGAGCTTGGGCCATACAGGGCATGGCCGCTTGGATGATGCTTACCCTAGCTAACAAACCTTCAACTTTAAAGGCTCTTAACAAAAGAAAGGTCACAAAAGGAGAAATCATAAAGCGACCAATCAAGACAAAGAGCAGGGGCAAGTCAATTTTCAATTGCTCTAACTTCAACCCAGCCAAGATATGTCCAATATAGATCAAGGCTAGGGGAGTGCTCATGCTACCGATGTAGCGTAAGGGTTCCATGATGAAATCCGGTAAATTCAGCCTCAGCAAAATGAGCAGAGAGCTGAAGATCAAGGTGATCAAAGCCGGCGAAAATATTTTCTTGATTGTCTCAATTAAAGACATGGAAGCATCCGGTTCTGCATCCCTTCTGACTCCAGGAGCAGCGATGCCCCAAAACAAAATAGCGTTAGCGGCAAAAAAGAGCAGGGCCAAAGGTGCCGCTTCGTTGCCAAAAAGAGCGATGCTGACGGGTAAACCTACAAAGACCGTATTGGAAAAGCCAAATAGTGAAGAGAAGACGCCCATTTTACCTTTGGGCAAATTCAATGTTTTCCCGATAGGAAAGGATAAGCCATAGACAATTGCTATGGAAAGAAAAGGTACAAGCAGCCCAACTAAAGAAGATTTTAGACTTTCTAAAGTGAAATAGTTGAGCATATTGGTGATTAAAGTAGCCGGAACTACATAAGTCACGACTAAGGCTGCGATAAATTTAGCTATTTTTTCGTCGATGAATTTGCTTTTGCTCAAGAAAACTCCAAAGCCGATGAGAGAAAATACTGTAAAGATAATATTGAATGTATTGCTCATAAAAGCCTCCGCTTTTTATCTGTGATCTGTGGGCTATTCGAAGAGGTGGCAAGCTACTCTGTGCCCTCTATCCAGTGTTTTTAATTGTGGTTTGACCTCCCGACAGAGTTCGGCGGCATAGGGACACTGAAAGGCATAAGGGCAAGCAGGGCTAATTTTATCTGAGTCTTTATCTGCAATTTCTTTTTCTGTAAAATTTGCCGCTGTCAAGAGCTTTTGAGTATAGGGGTGTAAGGGTCTTAAAATTAAATCTGCAGTCTCTGCTTCTTCCACAATATGGCCTCGGTACATGACCATGATTCTATCTGAGAGCCAAGAGATAACATGAATATCGTGGGAGATAAAAAGCAGGCTCAGATCATGCTGTTCTTTCAAGTCGGTCAAGAGATTCAATATTTGCGCCTGAACCGACAGGTCTAGGGCTGAAACAACTTCATCGGCGATGAGTAAAGAGGGTTCCGGCAAAAGTGCACCTAAAATAGCCACTCTTTGTCTTTGGCCACCAGAGAGTTGGTGGGGGTAGCGCTCCAATATATCGGCGGCTAAGCCCACATCCTTCAACCTGGTTTCGATATATTCTCTGCGCTTTTTAGCGTTGCCGATCAATTTAAAGCCGATCAAAGGTTCTTCTAAAATTTGTCCTATCTGTAAAGAGGGGTTTAAAACCTGTTGGGGGTCTTGAAAAACCATCTGGATACGCGGTCTTAAAAAACGAAAATCATAAGCATCCAGGTCTAAATAACTCTGTCCATTTAAAAATGCTTGGCCCGAATTAGGCTTGATCAGTTTGGCAATCATTTGGGCTAAGGTAGTCTTGCCACAGCCCGATTCGCCAATCAATCCTAAGGTTTCACCTTTTCTTAAATCGAAACTGGCTGAGTTGACCGCTACAAAGGGTTGAGCTTTTTGCCAAGGATATTTGACTATACCTCTGTATGTTTTAGTCAAGTCTTCTACTCGCAATAAAGGATATTCTTTTGGCATTGAGCTCACCTCCCCAAGGGCTTAGATATTCAAAGGAAAATTGCAGAGTATTTCTTTGTCTTTAAATTTATGCAGCTTGACCATTTTAAAGCAGATATCCTGGCGATAAGGGCAGCGAGCCGCAAAGCTGCAGCCTAAACCTCGCTTTTCCATGGGCAAAACTGTGCCTTCAATAGTTTTGAGGGTAATTCCTCGATTCTCAAAGGAAGGCTTAGCTGCTAAGAGAGCTTCCGTATAAGGGTGACCCGGTTTTTCCAAAACCTCGTGGGTCCAGCCTTTTTCTACCAAGCGTCCGGCATACATGACTAAAATTTTTCGACAGAGAGAAGCAACCACGTGCAAATTATGAGAAATCATCAACAGGGTCAGGTCGTGGGTTCTTTGTAATTCGGCAATCAGTTCCAAAATTTGCTGTTGCGTCGTCAAGTCGAGAGCCGTGGTAGGCTCGTCGGCTAAAAGCAAGCGGGGTTTGGGCAACATGGCCATAGCCAGCATTACTCTCTGTCTTTGCCCACCGGATAGCTGATGAGGATATTTCTTTAATGTGCTTTCCGGTTGTTCCAAACCGACTTCTTTCAGGCTGTTGATCATTCCTGTTAATTTGCTCTTTTCGTCGGCTAAATCAGGTCGGTGCAAATCTATAACCTCTCGCAATTGAAAGCCAACCGTCAACAGAGGGTTTAAAGAAGTTGCTGAATCTTGAAAGACCATGGTAATGTCGAAACCCCGATACTTGGCCATTTCCTTTTTGTTCAAAGCAGTCAGTTCGACTCCGTCAAAATAAACTTTGCCTGAAGTCAAACGCAGGTGCTCCGGTAAAAGGCCTGCTAATGCCAAGGCGCTGAGGGTTTTGCCCGAACCTGATTCTCCAATCAGGCCGATGCTGTCGTTTCTTTCCATGACCAAATTTAAATCACTGACGGCTTCGTAATAGGAGTTCAAATGGGGCACGCTGACACTCACATTTTCGGCTCTGAGCAATTCGTTTTTCATCGTAAGCTCATTCCTTTCTGTGCAAATCGCTTAAATCTCTCAAGCCGTCGCCTAAAAGATTGAAGCCTAAGACTAAAAGGGTAATTGCCAAACCTGAAGCAAAAGCGAGCCAGGGTGCATTGAATAAATTGTTCTGAGCTTCGGAAAGCATCTTGCCCCAGCTGGGGTCAGGGGGCTGAACGCCCAAGCCTAAATAAGATAAGCCGGCTTCCGTTAAAACTGCATTGGCAAAGCCCAAAGAGGCAGTGACCAAGAGGGAAGAGCGCAAATTGGGCAAAAGATGGACAAACAAGATGCGGGAGCTAGGTATGCCAATCATCTTGGTCCATTGGATATAGTCTAAATTTTTTAATTGAATAGCGCTGTTGCGAGCCATTCTGGCATAGAGAGGTATGGCTAAGACGGCTATGGCCAAGATGGTCACGCTCATGCCTGTGCCGAAGACGGAAATCAACATCAAGGCTAAAAGCAAACTGGGAATGGCCTTCATGGCATCCAGAAGCCTTAAGACTAGAGCATCAAACCAACCGCCAAAATAACCTCCGGCCAAGCCCAGAGGCACGCCTAGAAGTAAACCTGCCACAACTGAAGCTGAGCCGACTAAAAAGGCTGTCCGGGAGGCCAGGAGGATGCGACTGAAGACGTCACGGCCTAGGTGATCTGTGCCCAGCCAAAAGGTAGCTGAAGGCGGCTTCAATTGATTGGCCGAGCTGGGTGTATTGGGCGGATGGGGCAGATAAATAAAGCTCAAAATCATCAGGGAAAACAAAAACAGAACTAGGATAGCTCCGATGGTCAATGTTTTATTTTCTTTGGCGATTTTTTTAAAGTTTTTCATGCTCGATCCCCCCTATCATTGATCCGAGGGTCGATTTTGGCACTGAGCAAATCGACAAATAAAAATCCGAAGGTGACTACGGCTGCTATATAAAGGGTGATGCCTTGGACCAAGGGAAGGTCACGGCTGCGAATCGCTGTTTGTAGAAGCTGGCCGATTCCAGGAATTGAAAAGGTCGATTCTATGACGATGGAACCGGTCAGTATATTGATTAAAAGCACTCCTAAAATTGTCAAAACCGGCAAAAACGCATTGCGCAGGACGTGGCGAATCAGGATGGTGTTTTCGCTTAAACCCTTGTTGCGAGCGGTGCGCACATAGTCTTGTAGCATTTCATCCAAGACAGAGGCGCGCAAATAGCGAATGACGATAGCTATAGACGAGGTGCTGATCGCTATACCCGGCAGGAGCAAGGAGCGCATGAAGCCCCAGGGGTCTTTACTAAAAGGCACATAGCCGTGAATAGGCAGCCAGCCCAAGCGTAAACCGAAAATCAGCATCAACATGATGGCCAACCAAAAGGAAGGTATGGCAATGCCTAGCTGAGTGAAAGCATTGATAAAAAGCCCTAAGGTACTATTGTTATTTTTAGCCAACCAAAGCCCTAAGGGTAAAGATATGAAGACGATGAGAAAAAAGGACCATAGAGTCAAAGCCAGAGTATTGGGCAGGCGCTCAGCGATCAATTGCTGTACCGGCATTTGAAAGCGGATGCTGGTGCCTAAATCTCCCCGCAACAAAGAAACCACCCAGTCTAAATAACGAGCCATGGGTGGTTTGTCTAAACCTAGTTCTTTGCGCAACAGAGCTTCCAAGGCTGGGTCAGCTTCCGGACCCAGCTTGGATAGTATGGGGTCTCCCGGTATAATTTGGAAGACGAAGAATATCAGCAAAGAAACTAAAAAAAGGGTGGAAAGACTCGAAAATAAGCGAGTCAGGAAAGAGCGGGTCAAGGCAATCAACTTCCTGTTCAAAAATTAAATTTTAGTCTTTGATCTTAACTGTGCTCATATCGATAAATCCGATAGGATAAGTATGCAGACCGCTTAAGCGGTTGTTGACGGCTCGATAGAGGGTGGGATCCATGATGAAAATTGCTACAGCTTCTTCTGTTAAAATCATCTGAGCTTCCCGGTAGATTTCTCTTCTTTCCTCTGGGTCTGCTGTTTTACGGGCCTGTTCAATTAAATCGTCGTAATAGGAATTGCTATAATTATAGAAATTGCGTAAAAAGGTTGTTTCAAAACGATTTAAGATAGTGTCAGGGTCTAATTTACCTGTTAAACCTATGATAGAAGCTTCATATAAAGCACTTTCATAGACTTCGCTGAGCCAAGTGTTCCATTCTATGGGCAGCAACTTCATATTGACACCCACATTTTCCAGTTGGGCTTGCAACAAGAGGGCTGTATCCACATGGAAAGGATACTCGGTAGGCACTTTTAAACTAAAGGTCAAATCTTCATAGCCTGCTGCCTTCAAAAGCTCTTTGGCTTTGTCGGGGTTATAATCGTAATAGTCTTCCGTATCTTTATTATAATAATAACCCATGATGGGGCTATAGTTTGTGTCCAATTGGGGAGAGCCGGGGGCCAGCATTTCAATTATTTCTTCTTTGTTGATAGCGTGGTTGAGGGCTTGGCGCACCTTGAGGTTTTGGAAAGGTTCGAATTCAAAGTTCAAAGTTATGAGCTGCACCATATTCTGGGGCGCGGTCAAAACAGTGATCTTGCTTTGGTCAACGCTATAGGTTTGGTCCAGGGTCAAGTTTAAAATATCAACTTCCCCAACTTGCAGAGCTAAAAAGCCTGTGTTGGCGTCTGTATAGATTTTAAATTCAACTTTTTCCAGCTCAGGTAAAGTACCGTGGTAGCTGTCGTGGCGCAACATATCGATGCCCACGCCTGCTGTGTAACCGTCGAATTTAAAGGGGCCTGCTCCTATTGGTTCTTTGGCCTGATCAGGTCCGCTGCCTTCAGGGATGATGGCAATCATCAGTTTGGATAAAAATGCCACGTCAACCCGATTCATCTTAAAAATTACAGTCTCATCATCGGGGGTCTCGATAGATTCGATGGCATTGAAATTGGCCGTCAAGGGATCTGGCTGATCTTCGGTTCGGCCATTGAGTCTGTTGAAAGTATAGGCTACGTCTTTGGAGGTCATAGCTTGGTCGTTATGAAACTTGACCGGCTGCTTGAGCTTTACCGTGTAGGTCATCAAATCTTCTGAGACTTCAATTTCTTCGGCTAAATCATTGATGATCTCCCCATCCAAGGTGATGGTGATCAATCCGCTAAACAAATTGAGCATGACTTCTTGAGTGCCGGTGGCCACGCTGCGGTGGGGGTCTAAGGAATCGAAATCTTGAGGAATACCTACCACGACGCTTTTCAGACTGGGAACATCCAGAGGCGGCTCTTGATTGCAGGCGCTAAAGAGAAAAACTGTTAAGATCATGAGGAGCAAGAGTATTCTTTTCATTGTGTACCTCCAAAGTGAGATTTGCATATTTCAAGAAGACGGTATGCAGCTGCTATACCGTCTTGTCTGATCGAGTTGACAAAGGCTGCCTTATCATTGGAGTTCGTTGAGGCAGTAAAATTATCCTGTATATTTTCTATAAACCTTTAGTAGTATTGCTTAAATTTCTGCTTTTGCCCCTTCAAATCGGGGCAATTATACTTAAAACTTATAAACCTTGCGTCAATCTGGGGCTGCGCTGCTCAATTTTATAGAGAATTATCTTTTCAGTGAGACAATTTAAATTCCCCTTTTTCCAGAAGCAGCTAGCCTATAGCCAAAGACGAGGCAGTTTGTTTTAATAAGACCAGAGAAACTTATAAACCTTCCGTCAATCTGGGGCTACGCTGCTCAATTTCATAGAGAATTCTCTCTTCATCGAAGAAATTAAACTCCCCTTTTTCCATCAGAATTTGCCCATTGACCATGGCTAATACTACGTCGCTGGATATAGTCTGGTGAACGGCTGCACTCAAGGGATCGTTCAAAGCATAAAAGTGGGGGGCATCTATATTGATGCCGATTAGGTCGGCTTGGGCTCCTTCGACTACCATGCCTAAAACTTCATCCTCTTGGGCAAAAATTGCCTGAGCCGGAGTTTGAGTCACCGCTTGTAAAACTTCATAATCTTGCAGGGCTCCCGGGTCTTCTTCCAGAGCCGCGCTGAGCAAAGAAGCCAAATGCATTTCCTTCCAGATGTTCATGCCGTTACCGCTGCTCTGCCCGTCGGTGCCTAGGGCGAATTTCACTTTTTGTTCTTTCATCTTGGGCAAATTGAAGAAACCAGCTGCTAAGCGTAAATTGCTGGTGGGGCAAGGCACTGCCAAGGTTTGGCTTTCTCTCAATAGTTTGCGATCCTTGTCGTTTAAATGGATGCAGTGAGCAGCTACCGTCTTGGGTCCTAATAAGCCCATTTCAGCGAAGCGCTCTATGGGCCTTAGGCCAAAGCTGTTTAAATCATCTTCCACTTCTTTTTTTGTCTCATGAAGATGAGTATGAATGCCATAGCCCTTGGCTTTAAGCCAAGCCGCGCCTTCTTCCAACTCCTTAGGTGGATAGAGATAGCCGCTGTGCACCGTGGCCAAAATTTTTACCAAACCGGAATTAGCCTTGTGATACTTTTTATAGGCATTCTCTAAATTACTGGTGACTATTTCACAACTGGGAGGGTTGAAGGAATTGATAAAGATGCTGAAGCCCATAGCTACTCGCATTTTGCTCTCGAGTATAGGCTCCATAGCACTGGCCGGGATTAAATGCATGTCGTTGACCCCGGTGATGCCGCTGCGCAGCATTTCCATCAAGCCAAAAGCTGTGCTCCATTGGCAATCTTCAAAGGTCAGCCTCGCTTCTGCCGGAAAGATTTTCTGAAAGAGCCAATCGTGCAGGGAGAGGCCAGCCCCGTAATTGCGAAAATAGCCCATATAGGTGTGGGCATGGCTGTTGATCAGGCCGGGTAAAATCAGCAATCTCTGGCCATCGATTGTTCTCTTGGCCTTGTTTTTGGCTGCATTGTCTTCATTAGTGTTTGAGATTTGGGCAATTTTATCTTGGGAAATTAAAATATCCTTGTTTTTTCGGACTGAATTTTCTTTTTTAGGATTGACAATAGTCGTGTTTTTAATCAGTATGCTCATGGCTTTTCCTTTAGACTTTTTCCACCACCGCTGTGATGAAATTGCAGAAACGCTCTTCCACCAAGGCTGCAGTGGCATTGACATCATCGCCAGACAGGGCGATATCCAAAATACCTGCTGCCATATTGGTGATGCAGGAAACGCCTAAGATTTTCATGCCAGCCTGACGGGCCGCGATGATTTCCGGGACAGTTGACATACCAACGGCATTGGCTCCTAGGGTTCTTAAAGCTCTGATATCCGCCGGAGTTTCAAAGTGAGGGCCGGGCATGAAAGCATAGGTGCCTTCGTGTAAGACAATATTTTGCTCTTGAGCTATTTCTCTGGCCAGTTCTTGCCACTCTGTGTCGAAAGTAAAGGTCATGTCAAAAAAGCGTTTGCCCAGTTCATCAACATTGGGTCCGCGCATGGGGGAGGGGCAGAAGCCTGTGAGCAAATCGGTAATCAACATCAGTTCGCCGGGGGTATAATCCACATTGATGCCGCCGGCTGCATTGGAGACGATCAATCTCTCAATGCCCAGGGATGCAAAGACCTGGATTGGGAAGATACAGGTAGACATTTCGTAGCCTTCATAATAATGAAAGCGGCCTTGCATGGCTAAGACGTTTTTGCCTCCTAATTTACCAAAGACCAAGCGGCCGCTGTGGCCCGGAGCAGTGGACAGAGCAAAATTGGGGATTTGGCTATAATCCAAGATTTTTTCAGCTTCGATTTTATCAGCCAAAGGGCCTAAGCCTGAGCCTAAGATGATAGCTACATCCGGTATACTCGATAATTGAGATTTTAAATAGGAAACGGTTTCTTTAATTCTTTGAGCTTTTTCCATTGTTTTGTCCTCCCTATTATATTTCTTTGAGCAAAGCAGCGCCGAAAAGGCCGGCGTCATTGCCTAAAAGTGCTTTGATTATTTTTGTTTGAGGCAGTTGGCGGTAAGCATAGACCTCTTTGGCTATACCTGATTGTAAGTTAGGCAAAAGAATATCGGAGCGATTGCTCAGGCCCCCGCTTAAAGCAATGACTTCGGGCTGGAAGAGATTGACAATGTTGGCCAAGCCAATGGTCAGCATCTGCAAATACTCTTCAATTATTCTTTTAGCAGCTAAATCTCCTTGGTCATAGGCTGCAAAAATCGTCGGGCAATCTTTGATTTGTCCCTTGGCGTCCACATGCTGCCAGAGGGAGGAAGCCGGGTAATCTAAAATGATTTCGTTGCAGGTTTGCAAAAGGCCTCGAGCCGATGAGTAAGTCTCCCAGCAGCCTTGGCGCCCACAAGTACAAGGGCGGCCCTTGGCTTTGATGACATGGTGGCCCAATTCTCCGGCTCCGTCGTTGAAGCCCAGCATCAGCTTGCCCTCGACAAAGACGCCTCCGCCAATGCCGGTTCCCAAGGTTATGATGACCGCGTTTTTGCTTCCTTGAGCGGCCCCTAAGAGCATTTCTCCTAGGGCAGCTAGATTAGCATCGTTGTCTAGATAGACCGGGATTTTTAAAAGTTTGGAAAGGCTCTCAGCCAAAGGCACTTGTTTGAATTTCAAATTGCTACTGTAGACTAAAATGCCCTTTTCTCTATCGACAACCCCGGGAGCTCCGATACCTGCATAAGCCACTTCTTCTATGTCTACGTCTACTTTTTTTAAACATTCAAAACAAAGCCGAGCGATGTCGGCAACAACTGCGTCGTAGCCAAAAGTGTAGGGGGTCGGACCATGGGCTCTGGCGATAATCCCTTTATGTTGTTTTTCTAAGTCATCCAGATTGAGCAAGACAACTGCTATATTGGTTCCACCTAAATCGATGCCTAAACGATATTTCATGACTATCTCCTTTTAGTTGAAGAGGTTGAAACAGGGCTCGCGTCGCCCCACTACCGTGTCGTTGTCGTTAATGATATAGGTTGGGGTCAGCTTCTCCATGCGAGCTCTCCCAGCCTCGTTGAGGTAGCCTAATTGCTTGAAGATTTCGTTGATCAAGATAGGCCAAGTGATTTCAGTGCCATCTTCACATTTGAAAGCTATGCCTATTCTCTGCTCTCTCAGGCCGATGGCATAAACACCTTGGGCCCCACCTTTAGCTACCAGATTATCATCTAAATTGACCATAGAACAAATGTAATCGGTTCCAGTCACCATCAGGTGGTGTTTGTTCATATTGGCAGCCAGGGTTTGAGCAGCATAGGCTAAATTTTTATCGGAAATTTTATCAGGGCAAGCCATCTTCATGGCACCCAAAGCCATATTCCTTAAAGGAACGGCAAAGACAGGCACCCCACAGCCATCGATGCCAATCTCGATTTCTTCTTTGGGGGTTTCACTCATTGTTGAGATGGTCTCTAAAATATATTGTTGTACCGGATGTTCCGGCAACCAATATTCATTAAAGCTGTGGCCAAAAAACCTTGCCATAGCCAAGGCCGCTGCATGTTTGCCCGAGCAATTGTGATAGACTTTGCGCTTGGGCAGGTTTTGGCAGATCAACTCATCCCGTCGTGGTAAGTAGCCAGGATAGGTGGGCTTCATACAGAGCACTTCCTCTGAGGCTCCGATTTTTCTTAAGATGGATTCAATCGCTTCGATATGGAAAGGCTCGCCCATGTGAGAACCGGCCATAATGGTGGTCTCCTCGGGAGTAAAACCGAATTCTTTGTCTATCCCTAAAGCGAGGATGGGCAGAGCCTGGATGGGTTTGGAAGCGGAGCGATAATATATTTTCTTTTCAGGGTTGCCGGCTTTGCCAATTAAATTTCCCTGATCATCGACAATTGCAATGAAGCCTCTGTGTATATTTTCCACCAGATTGCCCCGATAGTCTTTGACTAAGCATTGAGAAGCCATAAAGCCCCCTCCTTTAATTTTGAGATTTATGTTTAATACGCTTTTTCATCACAAAAATCCTTTACTTTGCGCGCTAAAGTTCTTTTAAAAGTCTCAGAAAGTCGTTTCGTGGAAAAAAATATCAGCTTTAGTTATGTTTGAGTAAAAACTTTTGCTTGGCTTTAGTTGCAGGTTTAAAAAATTGAAGCTCAGCATTGAATTTTTTGCTTTGATATTATTTGAAAAACCCTTCAGGTTGGCTTTAGCTGCCAGTCCAAAAACAAATAATTGGAATTGAATATTGTGTTTAAACTGATTGAATAAAAACTCTTTTGTTGGTTTTAGCTGTCGATCAAAAATTCACAATTTTGCGTTGAATGTTTTGTTCTGATTGCTAGAATTTCCTTTGCAAACAGCAATTCGTATAAAAGGCAGGAACTTTAGGTCTAAAATGCCTAATTCTGCTGCTGTTTTAAATGAATTTGCTGCCAAAACAGATAAAAAAAAGGATTTCTTTTTAAAAAAACAGAATTATAAAGCATAAGCTTCGATTTTTCGATTCTTACTAAACCGAATGGAGACAAATATGATCATTGAGAAATGTAACATCTGTCCTCATGCCTGTGGCGGCACTCGTTATGAAGACAAAACGGAAGGAAGTCTGTGCGCACTGCCGGCACTGCCTAAAATTTTAAAATCTCATCTATCTAAAAATATTGAACCTGGCCTAATAGGCTCAAAAGGTTCCGGCCAAATAGTTTTTGCCGGGACTGTCTTAAATGACTCTGAATGTTCGGTATTTGACTCGGAATCTGATAATAAAAAAAGCAGGATTAATGGAAAAAAGCTGGCTCAGATGTTTTTGACTTTACAAAAGCAAGGTGCAGCTAATATAAACTTGATCAATCCTACCGCTTTTGCTCATCTGATTATGGAGGCTTTAAGGGAACAACCCCTGCAAATTCCCGTAGTCTATAGCAGTCATGGTTTTGATTCTCTGGAAACTTTAAAGCAATTGGATGGGCTGATCGATATCTATGTTCCCTTTTATAAATATCATCATACGCAAATTGCCCAAAAGTTTGCGGAAGCGCCGGACTATCCGGCTAAAGCTCAAATCGCTCTGCTTGAAATGTATCGTCAGGTTGGAGGTTTGGCAAGCAATTATAAAAAGGGGATTGAACAGGGCTTGTTGATCAGACATCGAGTGTTTCCTGATTTTTCTCGCGAATCGATTGCTGCTCTACATTGGCTATCCCATTATCTGCCGGAAGGAACCGGTCTGAGTTTGCTGACCGGAAATCCCTATTTAGCTTGGGGAGAAGAAGCCAAGAACAAACAGCCTTTAAAAAGAGAGTTTGAAAGGGTAAAAACAGCCCTGCAGGACTTGCAAATGAATGTTGGTTATATTCAGGATAGAGAAACAGGAGAGTTTTTTTATCTGGACGAAATCTAAATCATATTGTAGCTTTGCTCAAAGGAGGTGCCTAGTTGAAACATATATTCATTGTCAACCCCTTAGCGGGTAAGGGGCGCGACCCGGATGTTTTTCATAGGCAGGTGGAAGAAGCTTTCTTAGCAGAAGGTTTAGAGTACATTTTTTTTGTCACCGCCAAAGAAAATGAAGCTATCACCATAGCTCAGACGATGGCTCAGGATTATCCTGAAGAAAGCTTGCGCTTTTATGCTTGTGGTGGCGATGGCACTGCCAACGAAGTACTTCAAGGTATCTATGGTCGAGACAACTGTCAGCTGGCCATTGTACCTCATGGTTCCGGCAATGATTTTTTGAAGAACTTCGAAAACAGCCATCTTTTTTCTGACTTATCGGCTCAAATTGCCGGAGAGCCTATAAAAGTTGATATTCTAACTGCCAATGAATATTACGCCCTCAATCTGATCAATATTGGGATGGATGGAGATACTGGCTTTTATAAGAAGAAATTTCAAGGTCTTCCTGGAATCAGCGGTGCTATGGCTTATAATTTAGCTCTGGTCTATTGCTTTTTTCAACGTTATGGCATCATGGCTGAAATTGAGGTGGACGGTAAGCTGGTTTTATCACCCAAGGGTTATGTGCTGACGGCTTTTGGTAACGGCACCACTTACGGGGGCGGCTATAGAGCTACTCCGGAGGCAATTATTGACGATGGTATTATCGATGTCTGCCTCTGTAGACTGGTCAGTCGTCTCACGATTTTACGTTATCTTCCCATATTTAAAAAGGGTTTACATGTGGGGCATCCAGGTCTAGAGGATATCTTTTATTATGGCAAGCATCAAAGAATCCGCTTTAAAAGCGATCAGGAGCTGCATATTTGCCTAGACGGAGAGTTTTTTGATGCCAAAGAAGTAAAAATAGGTATCGAGAAAAGTGCTTTGAATTTTTTGCTGCCTCAAGGGGTTAAGAAAAAAGAATAGTTTACAAATTAAAAAATATATTAGGAGGTTTATTCATGAACAAAAGAGAGCAAGCTAAAAAACTGTTGGAGTTTTTAGATGCATCACCTACGCCTTTTCAGAGTGTGGCCAAATTAAAGGAAATGCTGAATCAAGCCGGCGCTATTGAATTAGAGGAAAGAGAAGCTTGGCAAATCGAGAAAAAGAAGCTCTATTATTATGTTAAAGATGGAACTCAAGTTTTGGCTTTTTGGCTGGGTAATTCAGATTTAGCCGGCAAAGGCTATAGAATTGCTGCGGCTCATCACGATTCACCGGCGCTTAAAATTAAACCGGTCGGTACAGTCATCGACCATGGTGTGGAAAGGGTCATGATTGAATTATATGGTGGCCCGATCATCAGAGGCTGGTTCGATCGCCCCTTGGGTTTGGCCGGTCGCATCTTGGTCAAAGAGGGAGCAGGCATTGCTTCTGTCCCGATTATGATTAAAGAACCGGAGATGATTATCCCCAGCCCGGCTATTCATATGCTCCGTGATATCAATGAAAATGCCAAAGTCAACGCTCAAACCGAACTCTGTCCCTTCTTTGGCATGGCTTCGGGCAAGGAGAAGCAATTCTTTAATTGGCTGGCCGAGCAAGCTGGAGTTCAAGCAGAAGATATCTTGAGCTTTGAGCTTTCTCCCTTTGAGTTGCAGCCCGGTTCTTTGGTCGGGATCAACCAAGAATGGATTTCCGCCCCTCATTTAGATGATGTGGCCATGGTTCATGCTTCCTTCACTGCTCTTTTACAGGCAGTAGAAGCCAATTCTGAAGAGAATATCATTGCTGTCGCTTTCGATCATGAGGAAATTGGTTCAAACTCCACCAGAGGTGCTCGAGGCAATAGCTTACTCATGGCTTTAGAGCGAATCGGAGAAAAATTCGGTTTGAATTTAGAAGATACCTATCGCAGTTTGAGCAATAGCTTAGTCTTCTCAGCCGATATGGCTCATGGAGTTCATCCCGGTTATGCCAATAAGAGCGATTTAAACCATCCGGTTTATATGAATAAAGGCCCTGTTTTGAAATTAGCCTATTATCAGTCTTACGCCACATCCAGCAGAGGGACTGCTATATTTAAACATCTCTGCCAGCAAAACGATATACCCTATCAAATTCTAGTCAACAGAAGCGATGCCAGGGGCGGTGGCACAATCGGTCCCATCTTAGCATCTTCTCTAGGGGCCACTACTGTTGATATTGGCAACCCCATGTTGGCTATGCACTCGGTCCGAGAATTAGGCGG
>JAAYKD010000099.1 GCA_012522585.1 Bacillota bacterium
CGTTTAGATCGATTGGAAAGCATTATCGGTGCAGAATTGCCCCTTTATGTGGTGGAAAAGAAGATTCCCTATTTAAACGAAGAGGGAGAATATATCAAACCTGAAGAAAACAATGGCTACAAATTTGAAACCCTAGTTTTGGACATGATTCGCTTGATGGACAACTGCTGTGCTTTTGAAGTTGAGAGAGAAAAGGAATTTGCTCCGATTAAAAATGCCACAGGTGTTGATTCTCTAGAAACAGCCAGAGATCTGATGAAATTAAACAAAATCGAACTATAAATATAAAAAACAGTCCCTATTTCTCAATAGGGACTGTTAACTGATCTTAAAGTCAAATTTTGAGAGGAACATATAGCATTTCAAAAGGCAAATTAATTTATTTAATAGAGATAGAATGTCTGATTTTCTTGAAAAATTTGAGTCTAACTGCTCTATTGGTTCAGCCTTTTTGAAATCTTTAAATTAGCCGCTAACTAAACTTAAGTGCTTGTTCAAGCTTGAAACTGCTGCCAAACCCAAAGATAATTATAGTATTTCAAAAGGCAAATAACTTGACTTTTGAGATAGATTGTCTTATTTATCTCAAAACTATAAACACAACTATTCTATTTGTTCGGCTTTTTTGAAATCTTTAAATTGGCTGATGATCAAGCCCAAAACGATGAAGATGCCGCCAAAAATTGTGCTCATATTTTGACTTTCCTGGAGCAAGAAATAACTAAAGACGGCAGAGAACACCGGTTCAAAGGTCAAAATCAAAGCTGCTTCAGCCGAAGAAACAAGCCTTTGGGCAATTATTTGAGCTGTGTAGGCAAAAGCTGTCGCGAAAAAGCTGAGGAAGAAGATGTTAAGCCAGACTTTACCGGTTAAAAGGTTTAAATCTGGCGGATTTTCCATAAAAAGAGCAGCTAAGAAGGAAAATAAAGCAACCATAGCAAATTGAATGGTAGCAATAACATAAGGGTCCGCTTCTTTTTCTAGACGAGAAACTAAGATAATATGGTAGGCGAAGCCAAAAGCACATAAGAAAACCAGCAAATCGCCCATATTTAAATTACTGTTGCCACCTAAAATTCCTGTCAACAAAACCACGCCCAAGAGGGCAAAAACAAAGCCAATGCTGAGGAGTCTATCGGGCTTTTTCTTCTCTTGAATGAAGTCTATGATGGGCACTAGAACCACTGAGATAGCAGTGAAAAACCCTGTTTTGCTAGCAGTCGTTCTATATACTCCCAGAGTCTGGAGAAAATATGCCAAAAAGATGGTTATTCCTAAGGGAATCCCCATTTTAATCTGCTCTTTTAAACCTTTCTTAAAACGAGAGAAAAAGAGAGCTACCATTATTATTGTTGCTAAGGTATAACGAATGGCTAAATAGTAAAGAGGGGTTAGAGCTTCCAAAGCTAGTTTAGACAAAGGAAAAGTCATACCCCAAATTACAGTTATGCCTAACAAAGTAAACACTGATAAATAGTACTTGAACATCTAAGATTCTCCTTAAAAATTTAAAAGGGGAGACACAGAAGGGAGGGGGTAAATATGGGTTTGGCCGCCATATTACTTGGCGTGGGAAAATTCATCCTCTATCTAATTCTCTTTTTGCTTCTTCTCATCCTGCTTCTACTAGCCTTACCCTTTAGGATTAAGCTCAAAGGTGGTTACGCAGACAATCAGGCCGATTTTGATTATACCCTACATTATGCTTGGATCATTCCCTTAAAACCTCTGCTAGAGGAAAAATTAGGACGAAGTCCAGGTGATAGTCAGAAAGAGGAACAGCTCACTTTTGATTATCAGCAAGAGTTTGAGATTGAGTCTGAAAAAGCGTCTGATTTCACAGCTAAACTGGAAGAAGATGCAGCAATAGAATTGAAAGCTCAACCTCAAGAAGAAATCCAGGAAGAGATTCAAGAAGAAGAAATAACCGAACAGGTTGAAGTATTCGAAGAACCGGACCTCAGAGTAGAAATTCCTGAAAGGATTTATCAGCAGGATTTTGCACCAGATCAGCCCTCAAAAGAGCCTGAAGACTTCAATTATGATGAGATTATCAATGGCTTGGCCAGTGAAGAAAAAACTGAAAAACAAGGGTTGTTTTCAGCGGAAAATAAAGCTTTGGTCAAAAAAGTCTGGCAGAGTAAGGACTTAATCATCCAGGCTTTGATAGAATTTTTAAAACTCTTTCACTTTAAACCTCTATGTCTGGAAGGAAACTTTGGTTTGGAAGACCCAGCCGATACAGCTTTCCTCTTTGCCGGTCTTTATGCTTCTTTACCCTTATTACCCTTTATTCAAATGAGATTAAACCCTTATTTTGCCGAAAGCAAAACCGATGTGCAAATCAGCTTTAGGTCTACCTTTTCTATTTTGCAGATACTTTTAGCTTTCGTTTATAATTTTTATTTGCGTCGTCTCTTATTCTTTGCTTATCGAACTTATCGAGAATGGAATCAAAAGGAGCTTGAAACAGCCCTTTAAGTATAATAACGGGAGGAAATTTTATGCAAAAAGAATATTTAGCAACCTTAATGGAAGATTTGAAGAAAATTGTCTCATCTGAAACAGTCGTGGGTGACCCGATAATTGTCGATGGTATTACCATTTTGCCCATCATCAGCGTGACTTTCGGTTTCGGTTCTGGTGGCAATGATGCCACTGCAGTCGACAGTAAGAAAAATAACGGTGTGGGGGCCGGCGGCGGAGCTAAAATCAAACCTTTGGCTTTTCTAGTCGTCAATCAAGGTGAAATCAGCCTGATGCAGATTCAACATAACAAAGCCAGTACCAGCTTAGACCGTTTTATCGATTTGATGCCCGGTTTGGTCGATAAATTTTCCCATCAGTTTTCTAAAAAGAAGAGCAATTTAACTGAAACAGCTAAAGTAGCAGCGACGAATTTGGAAAATATAGAGGAATAGACTTTAGGAGAAAGCTATGATCAATATGGTTTCATTCTATTGCTGGATATTCGGCTACATCTGTGGCTCTATTCCTTCTGCTTATCTGATCGTCAAGGCCATCAGCAAAACAGATATTCGTCAATACGCCAGTGGCAATGTGGGCAGTACCAATGCTCTGAGGGTTTTAGGCCCCAAAGGAGGCGCTTTAACACTTTTAGGTGATATTGCCAAGAGTATCTTAGCCCTAGCCTTACCTGCTTATTTAGGCGCCGGTCGTTATCTTTTTTATGCTGCCGGTTTAGGTGCAATTATCGGACATAATTGGTCAATTTTTCTAAAATTTAAAGGGGGCAAAGGAGTTGCGGTTTCCGTTTCAGTTTTGACTCTGTTGCAACCAATTGCAGGTATAATTTCCATTTTGTTATTTGCTTTAATCGTCTGGACCACCAATTATGTCTCCTTAGGCTCAATTTTAATGGCAATGTCCTGGCCTATTTTACTCTTTTTGTTTAAACAGCCTATGTCTGAGGTATACTTTGCTCTGCTCTTGTTCATCATGATTGTAATTCAACATAGAGGCAATATCCATAGATTAATTAGCGGAACCGAGAGGAAAACAAGTTTGAAAAAGACCGAGAATATTGAATAAAAAAATAAAACGCTTTGCTAATCGCCACTAATGAAGGCTAAAGCAAAGCGTTTGTTATTGCCAAACGAATTAGATATAAAAGTAGAAGATGTAGGGGATAAAAAAGATAAAAGAAATAACGCCAATTTAAACCTCTTTGGCCATTGTAACGCCAGATCAGTAGAAGAGACAGAGGTGCTGTCAATTGAGCTGAAAGCCAAACTGCCAGGCAAGCTTGTTTGATCCTGTTTTGATCTCTGAAGAGATGAAAAAGGAAGATCAAAATGATTCCATAGCCACCAAAGTCTGACTCCAGCAGATGAGCTGTGATAACACCTAAGCCCAGATAAAAAGCTTGAACCCCTTTTTTCTTGGTTGAATTGAATAAAATTAGAGTTAAAAGGCCTAATGCTAGGGTGAAAAATACATTTTGGTAGTTGAGATTGAAAAGATTTGAACTGGTTGCCAGATCAAAAGGAATTTCAGAAAGCAAGGCAAAAACAGCCAAGCGCCAAAAATACTTCATCGGGTCGCGGGTATGCTTGAAGCCTTCAACCAAAAGAAAAGCAAATAAAGGAAAGGCCAACCTCCCGATAGCCCTTAAGATAAAGTTTAAACTCAGCCAAAAGTTTAAAGGCAGTTTCAAAGAAGAAAGAAAAAGGCTTTGGTAATTGTTTAATAAGGGTTCTAAAATTATAGCTCCGAGATGATCGATCAACATGGTCGTAATTGCTATCAATTTTAAATCGCTGCCAGAAAAGTCCAGCTTTTTAAAATAACCCATAAAATCACTCCCAAGATTTATAATGAAAAAACGACTGCTTTAAATGCTAAGCAGTCGTTAAAATATTCTGGCAGGGGAGGAGGGACTCGAACCCGCAACCAACGGTTTTGGAGACCGCTACTCTGCCAATTGAGCTACTCCCCTAAAATTACGGTTTTTTTGAAAACCGTCGAGCCTCATTATACACTATAAAAGGCAGTTGCGTCAACACCTCTTTTATTAATTGAGTTTTCAGGTTTTTTATCAATCAAGCTTAACTGACAAATCCTATCGATTGAATGTCTTAGAAATGTTTGACAAGCAGGTTTTAGTAAAAATCTCAAACATAAGCTTAAAGATGAAAATCGAAACTACTAAAAAGTGTCATAAGTAGAAGAATGGAACATTCAATTTAAAGCAGAAAAAGCTTGTTATTTGGCAATATATTGATAAGTAGCTTTTGCCACAGCTCACCAGCAGAAGTCAGACAACAAGGGAAAAATTATCATTCTGGCCTTTCTTTTAGTATCTATAAAGAGACATTGTGCATAACATATAGTAAATTAGATATATTAACGTAAGTGAAATAAATCACTATTGTATAAAAGTTACTATCTTCTACGTTTCTTCAATTTTAAACAGATACTCAGTGAAGGGATACTACTTGCCTCATAATTTGTTTAACTGTCTTAAGGTGATCTTAAATTGCGTTCCTTAAAATATAGATAAATAGTCTTGGACATATTGCTGGAATCAAAATTTGAACCAAAGAAAAAGCTGATAACGCTGATATTCAGAATTGAATCGCAAGCAATTTACTGAACTCTCTGTATAGATTAGCTTAAAAGCCTTGAATAGGTTAAGAATAAATGCAGATAAAACTGAAGGTTTGATCTAAATGATAAGTGGCTTCCTTGATTTCTCCGTATAATATAGTCTTTAAAAAATAAGTACAGTCTAAGCAACAAGTCTAATAGAGCCTTTGAAAGATCAAGCTTTTTAAATTCTCAATCGACCGTATAAGCCAGAAACTTTTTGATTACCGAACTATGGCAGAAAATACTTTGCTTTAGATAGAAAGCGTTATTTAAGCTTATAGAGAAACAGCATGGTGGAGCCAAAACTACATCCTTAAAAGAGCTTACGAAATCCGCACAAAAGGATATTGGATATTTGTCTACAAATCCTGCTCAACAGATGAATTTCTGAAATAGAGGTGTTTTGTAATAAAAGGATTTTTACCCAAACAAAGCTCGGAGTTTTTAAAAATTATTATTTTCTCAACAAAGCATTTCTGGATTAAAGTAAAGAGAAATTGAACCTTTATAAGAAAATCCAGACATTTCCTATTTGAGGATAATAAGCCTAAAAAACGGCCCTCAAATTTGCCTTTAGAAGCGATTTTAACCGGTGATGAATACCTAAGGTTAGGGCTGTTTTATCTTAGCTAAATAAAGAGGCTTAAAAAGGCATTTTTTGATCTGTTTTGGTTTTAGCAAGACACTAAAGGATGAAGGGGTAATTTCAACTGTTTTATTTTTCCTTGCTTTGGCGTTTCTATTTTACAACATTTTCATTTAAATTACCTATGGGTTAGCTATTTAAAATTTTTGATTTTGACCAGCTTATACCATATTTTCAACATTGGAGATAAGATTATATAACGGAAGATTTTCAATCAAGTTAGCCGGTCACAGCTAAAATAAAAATGCCACGTGAATTTCATTGCAGGAAAACAGCGAGGATTCTAAATCACCTCCAGGTAAGATTATATGACTTGTTTCTCAGAATTGCATCCTAGAATGGTTTCTAAAGTTATTAGGAAATTTAAATCGCCTAAGGTCCTGCATAGAAGACTTAAATAGAGCCAGCACTGAGTAAAGGGAAAGAATTAAAATTTAGTAGTGGTAGATTGGTTAAAGCCAAAGCATAAGAAGAATGAAAATCTAAGAACAAGTAAGTTCGAGAATTGAAAATGAAAATTGCTGGGAGATCTTTGCTGGCTTGATTTTAATTCTACATAGAGGAACCGTAGTGCACTAGAGAAAAATGTAGCTCAAGTTTGTAAAGATACAAAGAGATGAGATCAGATAAACTAAAATGTTAAAAGAGAAGTTATCAAAGCTAATAAGCTAATCATGTAGATGCTTTAGCTTAAAAGGCTGAAAAGAGATAAACCTCGTATTTTATTGAAAATACCGAAAGAGAGGCCTTTTATGGCAATTTTACCCAAATCCATTGCTTTCAACTTCTCAAAATACATATTTTGAGAAGTTGTTAAATGTCAAAAATAGAGCAATCAGGACCTCTCTCCCAATCGCTCTCTATCTTATATGTGTTTTTTATCCTTTGATTCACAGCCCAATTTCAAGTTTTAAGGATAAGGTGTTTGATTAAACGTCTCAACTTTTCATTTCTTCTGCTTTACAGGTTTGACAAAGTCCGGAAAATATTATTTCCGCTTGTTCTATAGTGTGCCCAGTATTAAAGGCCACCTGATCGATAATATTTGGTACCTCTTTTTTAGGAATATCGTAAAGTCTTAGACACTTACGACAATGCAGATGATCGTGAGGTTCGATGTTGCCATCGTAGAGGCTGACTGTACTCAAACGATTGACCTTATTGATCAGACCTCTACCCTCTAATTGGTTGAGGTTTCTATAAACAGTGGCTACACTTATATTGGTATCTTTCTCCTGCGCTCTTTGAAAAATTTGGTCTGCAGTCAAATGGTCATTTGATTCTAGCAATATATCTAAGACTATTTGTCTTTGTTTTGAGAAGCGCAATTTAAGATCACCTCTTTTTAGACAGTAAAACAAATTATATCATATAAACTATTAAGGGTCAACAAACTTATGTTCAGTAGGTCATGTCCTTCTTTTAGTTGCTTTATAGATAGCGTAAAGGACGTAGCCTGGAGTAGCGATGGCTATAATTGCAAAAGTAACAACAAAAAGGAAAAGAACAGGGTGTTCTGCTTTAATCTGCTCTATGGTAGACGAATTTAAGGCCAGAAGGCTATAAGTATAAAACAAAGCATTCTCCCTTCAATTTTGCTTAACGGCTTTGTAGAGCTCTTCTACTTCTTGAGGGCTGAGTTCTCGATAGTCCCCTAGCTCCAGTTCTTCATCTAAATCTAGAGATCCAAAGCTTATTCTTTTAAGGAAGATTACCTCGGCGCCTAAAACAGCGATCATACGCTTAACCTGATGGAATTTACCTTCAGTCAGAGTTAAATAGCCGCTGGTAATTTCTTCTGTTTCATCGAAATTTTCAATTTCTAATTTGGCAGGCAAAACCTTGGTTTCGTCCTCTAAAGTCAGACCTTGAGCACAAGCCAGGACCGAATCCTCATTTAAAAAGCCTCGAGCTTCAAATTCATAAACTTTTGGTATGGCAAATCTTGGTGAAAGCAGAAAATGGCTCAGTTCCCCATCGGTTGTTAAGAGCAAAAGGCCTTCCGTATCCTTATCCAAGCGTCCAACAGGAAATGGCTCGAACAAAACATCTTCATAATCTAGTAAATCCAGAACTGTTTCGTCTCTTTTGTCCACAGTAGCGCTGATTACACCGGGAGGTTTATTCATCATCCAGTAAAAATGCTCCTGATATTCTATTCTGATTCCATCAAATTCAATTATATCCTGATAAGGGTCAACCTTGAGGGCTGTATTTCTAGCAATTTCACCATTGACCTCTATCCTGCCCTGCCGGGCCATTTTTTTTAATTCGCTGCGCGAGGCTATTTTCATATGGCTCAAAACTCTATCGAGTCGTAAAAGTTTCTTACTCATTTTATTCACTCCATCATCTGGTAAAAATCATTGATCATCTAAGCTGGGTTTTCTCTACCTATCTAATATTGAAAGTAAATTTTTGCTTAATCTAGAAATTTAACTGGCTTTGCTTTAAAGATTTCAATCTTTTTGGTTAAGGTAAAGTCTTGCCTATACTTTATCTCATTTGGCCAAGGCTAAATTTTCCTGGCCAATCTCAATCTTTGATCGAGGTTTGATTCTTTTTATCTAGCTTTATCTTATTTTAGCATAATGCCCCAAAAAGGACAATAAAATCACGCTTTTCTCTCTATCTTTCTAAAATACCATTGTTTTTGCCCATTCTTGACAATAAAAACAAAGGCTGATATGATGAAATCGAGCTTGTTTTAGCAATTTTATTTCTTATTTTACCATCATAAAACGAGTTCAATCTGAGTGGATATAAAA
>JAAYKD010000100.1 GCA_012522585.1 Bacillota bacterium
ACTCAATCAAAGAGTAGAATTTGCTAATAAAATCTTAAAAAAGATAAAGCCAAACAGGAGGAAGAGTTTTGCCGGCTAAAATACAATTATTTAACGAAATGCATCAGGAATTATTGCGTGACGAATCACGCAACATAGGCTATGCGGAGAGTGTTTCCTTTCCGGAAACAGAAGAAGATATATTAGAAATTTTAAAATATTGCCGTGATAAGAAGCTTTCTCTGACGGTACAAGGAGCTTTGACCGGTTTGGCGGCAGGAGCCGTGCCCTATGGCGGTCATGTTGTCAATTTGAAGCGGATGAACAAGGTTTTGGCGATTGACCAAATTGGAGAGGAATTTACCCTGACCTGTCAACCTGGCCTAATCCTCTCTGAGTTGCGCAAAGCCATTGAGCTTAAGCATTTTAACAACCCTAATTTTTCTGAAGCTTCAAGGAAAGCCCTTGCAGCCATTTCGAAAAAAGGGAGTTATGTCTTCCCGCCCGACCCAACAGAAGCCTCTGCTTCACTGGGAGGCATGGTGGCTTGCAATGCTTCCGGTGCTCGCACTTATTTTTTTGGTGCGACCAGGGAACATATAACAAGACTGCGCCTTATTTTGAGTGACGGTCGTATTTTGGATATAAAGAGAGGCCAGGTCAAGGCAAACGGCCTCAAATTGGAGCTGCCTTTGACTAATGGAGCTGTTTTAAAAATCGATCTGCCTAAATATAAAATGCCAGCAACTAAAAATGCTGCTGGCTATTATGTTGCCGCTGATATGGATGCCCTGGATTTGTTTATCGGTAGCGATGGAACCTTAGGTTTGATAGTAGAAATAGACATCAAATTGCAAAGAGCTCCTGAATTCACTTGGGGCATTTCTACCTTTTGGCCTGACGAAAAAAGTGCAATCGATTTTGTTCTGGCTGCGAGACAAAGAATAAAGAATTTGACATCCCTAGAGTCCTTTGATTATTGGGCCTTAGAACTCTTACGCCAGCAGAGGGAAAAAGGTGGTATTTTTTCTTCTTTGCCTTTTTTACCTGAAGATTATGCCTATTGTATTTATTTAGAATTGCAGGGTGACGAAGAAGCAAAACTGCTTACTGCTTTAAATCAGATAAAAAGTTTAATGGATGAAAGTGGCGGTGACAGCAGCAAGACTTGGGTAGCTTTAAACGATACGGAATTGACCAGGCTCCTGTTTTTTAGGCATGCGGTGCCGGAGTCGGTCAATATGTTGATCGACCAGCGCAAAAGAAAATACCCGGATATAGCTAAACTTGGCACTGATATGGCTGTTCCCGATGATAGACTGGTAGAAATAATAGAGATTTATCGTCGAGATTTAAAAGAAGCTAATTTGCAGGCAGCTTCCTGGGGACATATAGGGGATAATCATATTCATGTCAATATTTTGCCTAGAAACAGCGAAGATTATCAAAGAGGCAAGGAGCTATATTTACGCTGGGCTAAAAAAGTAACAGAAATGCAAGGTACCGTCTCAGCTGAACATGGAGTGGGCAAGAGCAAAGCCAATATGCTGGAAATCATGTATGGCAGCGAGCATATAGAAGAGATGCGGCGTCTAAAACTTAGCTTTGACCCTTGGAATCTGCTGAGCCCCGGCAATCTCTTTGCAGCCAAGGGAGGTGTTGGCCATGCGCATAGCAGTGATGATTAAACAGGTGCCAGCCTCTAACGAAATTTTCTTAGACCCGGTAACTCACAATATCATTCGCGACGGTAAAAAAGCCGTGATCAACCCCTACGACCGCTTTGCCTTGGAGTTGGCTCTACAATTAAAAGATGAATTTAGCGGGGAAATCCATGTCTATACCATGGGGATTCTGGCAGCTTCTGCAATTTTGCGAGAAGCATTGAGCCTAGGTGCCGATAGAGCCTTCTTGCTCAGCGACCGAGCTTTCGCCGGAGCTGACACTCTAGCAACAGCTTATACTCTACATTAAGCCATAGAAAAAACACAAACAGAGGGCCACAATTATGACCTGATACTTTGTGGTCGGATGGCTATCGATGGAGATACGGCCCAGATAGGTCCGGAGTTGGCTGAACATTTAAATCTAGCCCATATCAGTGATGTCAATGATATTGTTCAGGTAAATAACGAACAAATAATTGTCAAACGTCGGCAAGATCACGAAGAACAGATTATAGCAGGTCCTTATCCCTTGCTTTTGACCATCGATAAGGACATTAACCAACCCCGCTTGCCTAATTTAGACGGTGTTATAGCAGGTTTCGATAAAGAAATTGAAAACTGGAACGCTTTGGATTTACAAGCTGACTTAAACCGTTGCGGCTTAAAAGGTTCACCCACTAGAGTTGTTAAGGTGGAGGTACCTTTGCGTGAGAAGAATTGTGAATTCCTTTTAGGTTCAGCTCAAGAGATAGCATTTAAACTCAATAATCTAAGCCAAGAGGCCCTAGAAAAAGGCCGTGTCGATCTAGGCCAGTCTGAAAATGAAAATTTGCCTTCTCTGAACAACCTCTTGACAAAGGGCCAAGTAATAAAATTGAAAGAGCATGATCTAGGTGAAAGCGAATTCAACCAGCTGGAGAATCAGTTCTGGGTTCTGGGCCAAGTTGTAGAAGAAAATAAAATACATCCAGTGACCTATGAGCTTTTGGCTAAAGCGAAGAACTTGGCTAAATCTCAGGAGATAGAAGAGCTAGAAAACTCAAAGGGTTTAAATAATTTGCTCGACAGAGGTAGAGTAGCTGAAGATCAAATTAGTAAAAGTGAGGTACAAAGACCTCAGAGATCTGGGGATTTTTTCAATAAAAAAGAAGAAGCTCTTATAGCTGAGCAAAGATCAGGGACAAAAGTGGGGCTGATTTTGCCTAATAGAGTGGAGACTGAAGAAGTCTTGGCTAAGGCTTTGGCTTCCGGAGCGGATTTTATCTTCAATGTGGAAGGCAATCCGAACAATGTTTTTGATAGTAACCGTGATTTCTTAGAAAGATTAGTAAAAACTTATAGTCCAAGGATGATTTTGACAGGTGCTACCGATTGGGGCCGCTCGATTGCCCCTCGTATAGCTGCTCGTCTGAAAACCGGATTGACAGCCGACTGCACAGAATTATCCATTGTAGACAATCTATTACAGCAAACTCGCCCGGCTTTTGGTGGTAATATGTTGGCTACAATTATCTGCCCTAATCATAAGCCGCAAATGGCCACTGTTAGACCAGGTATTTACAAAACTCTGCTGGCTGAGCAAATACAGGAAGAAAGACCAGAAGTAATTTCACCTGAAAAAGAAGAAGTTAAGAACTATAAGAAATACATCATCGATTGTCTGCCCGGAGAGAAGCACAATGAAACTCTTAAACTATTGAGTCGTCGTGCTCTAGATAGGGGGCAGGATTTGCAAACTGCCAGAG
>JAAYKD010000101.1 GCA_012522585.1 Bacillota bacterium
AAATCCATGTCTATACCATGGGGATTTCGGCAGCTTCTGCAATTTTGCGAGAAGCATTGAGCCTAGGTGCCGATAGAGCCTTCTTGCTCAGCGACCGAGCTTTCGCCGGAGCTGACACTCTAGCAACAGCCTATACTCTACATTTAGCCATAGAAAAAACACAAACAGAAGGCCATAATTATGACCTGGTACTTTGTGGTCGGATGGCTATCGATGGAGATACGGCCCAGATAGGTCCGGAGTTGGCTGAACATTTAAATCTAGCCCATATCAGTGATGTCAATGATATTGTTCAGGTGAATACCGAACAAATAATTGTCAAACGTCAGCAAGATCACGAAGAACAGATTATAGCAGCTTCCTATCCCTTGCTTTTGACCATCGATAAAGACATTAACCAACCTCGCTTGCCTAGTTTAGATGGTGTTTTATTGGCTTATAATAAAGAAATTGAAAACTGGAACGCTTTGGATTTACAGGCTGACTTAAATCGTTGCGGCTTAAAAGGTTCACCTACTAGAGTTGTTAAGGTAGAAGTTCCTTTGCGTGAGAACAATTGTCAATTTCTTTTAGGTTCAGCTCAAGAGATAGCTGTTCAGCTCAATGCTTTAAGCCGAAAAGTTTTAGATAAAAGCACTATTGGTCTTGGCCTGAGTGACAATGAAAATTTGCCTTCTCTGAAAAACCTCTTGATAAAGGGCCAAGTAATAAAATTGAAAGAGCATGATTTAGAAGAAAGTGAATTAAGTCAGCTGGAGAACCAGTTCTGGGTTCTGGGCCAAATTGTGGAAGAAAACAAAATACATCCAGTGACCTATGAGCTTTTGGCTAAAGCGAAGAACTTGGCTAAATTTCAGGAGATAGAAGAGCTAGAAAACTCAAAGGGTTTAAATAATTTGCTTGATAGAGGTAGAGTAGCTGAAGATCAAGCAAGTAAAAATAAAGCTTATGAACAGAATAATTTTGAAAACTCATTCAAGGAACAAGAAGATACTCTTATAACCGAGCTAAGACCAAGGACAAAAGTGGGCCTGATTTTGCCTAATAGAGTGGAAACTGAAGAAGTTTTGGCTAAGGCTTTGGCTTCCGGAGCGGATTTTATCTTCAATGTGGAAGGCAATCCGAATAATGTTTTTGATAGTAACTGTGATTTCTTAGAAAGATTAGTAAAAATTTATAGTCCAAGGATAATTTTGACAGGTGCTACCGATTGGGGCCGCTCAATCGCCCCTCGTTTAGCTGCTCGTCTGAAAACCGGATTGACAGCCGACTGCACAGAATTATCCATTGTAGACAATCTATTACGGCAAACACGCCCGGCTTTTGGTGGTAATATGTTGGCTACAATTATCTGCTCTAACCATAAGCCGCAAATGGCCTCTGTTAGACCAGGTATTTACAAAAATCTGCTGGGTGAGCAAATACAGGAAGAAAGACCAGAAGTAATTTCACCTGAGAAAGAAGAAGTTAAGAACTATAAGAAATACATCATCGATTGTCTGCCCGGAGAGAAGCACAATGAAACTCTTAAACTATTGAGTCGTCGTGCTCTAGATAGGGGGCAGGATTTGCAAACTGCCAGAG
>JAAYKD010000102.1 GCA_012522585.1 Bacillota bacterium
AACTGGAGCAACTTCAAGGCCCTTTGCTTTTCTCTTTGAGCTGCTCCTATATAAATAACCGGAGCTTGACCTATTGTCTGAGGAAAGCGCATTATCAAAGCCTTAGTTGGAGCAAAAACCTTAGTGTTTTTATTTTGATCAGTCAGACGTAAAAGATTCTGCTCAGACATACTCACGTGAGCTAAGGAAAAATCCTCCAAATCATAGGTTGTTGCATGAAGAGGAATCTCGGCTTTTAAATATACACTGATCAAGTTATACAGAGCTTTCCCTTCAGCTAGGGCAACACTGGCACTAGGAAGGCCAATAGCCTCTAGAATCGCTTCCGCATCACTGCGGATAGCTGCTCTGTCTTCTATACTATATTCCACATCTTCTTTCATAATTACCACCTTTTCCTTAAATTGTAATCTTAAAGCAGGATTTTTTGTCTTCAGAGCGGAAAAAACCATTAATAGAAAAGAAATAGAGATGATTTTATGAAAATAAGTGGCCTGCAAAGTGATGACTTGCGCCTTCAGCCCCTCTACAAGGAAATAGAAGAGTCTTTGACTAAAAATCTTTATCAAGCCGAAACCACTATCTCCAATCTAAAAGACTTGGCCGAAAGCCATCAGGGTTTGATTTTAGAAGACAGTACCACCGTCTACGCTTTCATCCTTTTTCAGATTCGCGAACCCGTTTGCTTCATCGAATTTGCCTTTGCTTCAGAGCAAACAGATAAACAAAACTTTCTCTTTTATCTGATTAAAAATCTGGTTGATTTGTGCCGTCAAGACGGACAAATTTTGAGTATCCGCTGTGACTTCATCCCTTGGTTTGGCACTGAATTGCAATCAGCTTTAGTAGCTGCCGGCTTTCAACACTGCCCCAGACTTCTCTTAAGAGCAGAGCTCCCTTATCAAAAAGAACTCGACCTGAGTCCTGATTTGGAATTTCTACTTTGGACACCTAAATTCAATAGCAGAGCTGCTAAGATGCTCAAACAAATATTTGCCAACAGCGAGGAAAGCAAATGGGACCCCAGTATAACCACTGAAGCCGGTTGTCAACGCTTTCTGGCTGCTACCTATGGCGGCCGTTTTGGGATTTTTGATCCTAATTGTTCCTTCTTATTAAAATATAAGAAAAAAGAAGCAGGCCTCGCTCTTTGCACCTGGGACCACGAAGGAAACGGCTTTATAGCATCTTTCGGCATTATGCCCCATTTTTCAGGTTTAGGTCTAGGAGGCAAACTGTTGAGCAAAATCATGGACAACTTCAGCCAAGCCCTGGCACCGGCGCTGGAATTAGCGGTCAGTGAAGGCAATATTGCGGCTATGCGCCTCTATGCCTCCCATGATTTTAAAGCAATTGACAGAACATCCCTTTATTATTTAGAACTCTATTAGCAGGTTTGACTAAGACGTTTTTCATCCCCTGTTTAATATAGGGCAAAAGATCCAGGTCTGGCAAGCTGACAAAACCCAATTGATTTTGTTTTTGATCAGCAGGGATATCCTGACGACAAATTTCCAGATCGCCGCTGTAGCGCCCATATTCTTCATTACCAATGCGAATGCTGCCTTTTTTACCGGAGGCAGCATTTTTTTCTTGGGAAATCATTGGTCCGGCTTGAGCATAGTTTCTATTTTCTAACGAACGAATGATGTAAGGCGAACTATCAAGCCGCTCTGACAATACCTGATCGTATAGAACTTCAGCCGGAGGCTCGAGTTTAGCCTGCAGCCTAACAATACCCTGGCTTAGAAAGGCTAGATCTTGCCAACTTTGATCGGTTAAGCCAGGATCACCGACCAAAACTATATCGCAATTACCATCGACGAACATACGTAGAGCTGAGAGCAGAGGCTTTTGACCTCTACTATCTTCAACCGTAGGTAATCCGGCATAGACTGGACCTCTCAAATTTTCATCTCCGGAAATAAAACCTAATGTCTTGAGATCATAGCTTTGGCAGAGCTGATTTTGATTTTTAACATATTCCATGTCCAAGCCACTATAAGGCTTAGGATAAAAATTGTGACAAGCCATGATATTTTCAAAGCGAGCACCCTTTTTGCTCAATTCTTCTAAATAAGAGGGAGTTATTGTGGAAGCATTGAGAACAATTCCCTTTGTTTGACTTAAACTAACTATTTCTGCTAATTCAAAACCATAATCCAAACGCCAGTAATCAACGGGCAATTGAGCCAATTGGAAAAGGGTAAGGGACCAATTTTCAAGGGTTTGGCTGGAGATATCGGCAATTATCTGATAATTATACTGAGCCGCCTGTTGGAGCAAAGCAGTCAAATTAGCTCTAACTTGTTCAGGGTCTTCCTCCGGTATGTGCAGAGAAGTGAACAGGAATTGAGCCTTGAGCCTTTTACCCAAGGCCAAGCTTTCGCTGAGATCCGTATTTTTTTGATGATGATAAACACTGATACCAAATTGAAAATCTCTCAAACCCTCTCACCTCTTCCCCTATATAGAAAAGCTCAAGATATTTAGCCTTGCGTTTTTTAGCCAGGGCCAAACTTCTAACAAAACCTTGATTATCTTCTCGATTATTAATACTAAAACTAAATTGAATATCAGTTAAGATCTCTGACCTCGCTCAGCATCTAAAAAAAAGCAAAAAGGTATTGAGATTTCAAGCTTTTTAGCCAGGGCCAAAATTTACTAAAACTTTGATTATCTTCTCGATCATAAACACTGAAACCAAATTGAAAATCTCTATGTCTTCTCGTTTTAAAAAATCAGACCTTTATATTACGCCATTTACCACTGCGGAAGCGCATGGCAACGAGAATACTGCGCACAGAAATATCCAGAGTTGTACCTAGCCAGGCACCGACAATACCCAAGTCGAGAACATAGGCAAAGGTATAGATCAAACTCAAGCGCAGCAACAGATTACCGAAGCTGGTAACCCAGAAAACGTAGCGGGTATCTCCCGCTCCCCTGAGAGCTCCCGAATAGACTATATTGATCGCTAAAGGTATCTGAGAAAGGCCGGCTACTCGCAAAATACGAGAACCTAGGCCAACGACTTCCGGATCACTGCTGTAAATGGAGATGATAATCTGGGGCGCTATCATGAAAAGAATTCCAAAAGCCCCCATGACTAAAGCTGCCACCTTGGCAGCCATATGGCCGCAATCGTTAGCTCCATCAGGGTCTTCTGCTCCTAAATGTTGCCCCACCAAAGTTGAAGCTGACATGGAGAAGCCTAAGCCTACCATAAAGGATACAGATTCAAAATTAGCCACAAGGGAATGACTTGCGTAAGCCAAAGTACCTAAACCCGTCATCATTCGGGTCATGACCATGGAACTGCCTCTCATGACAAATTGTTCTGCCGCCGCCGGCAAACCGACATTTAACATCCGGCCTAAGAGATCTTTGTCGGGTTTAAAGGGTAATCTCAAATCAAGATGCAATTTTGCTCGATTGGAAACTAAAACAGCTATGACTAGAAGTCCACCCACGGCTCTGGAAATCGCTGTGGCTAAAGCTGCACCGTCAACACCCATCTCGGGAAAAATCCAAACTCCATGGATTAAAAGATAGTTGAACAAAAGGTTGACCAAATTCGCTATGATATTGGTGATCATAGGGGTCTTAGTATCCCCAGCGCCTCTTAAAGCACCATTCAAAATAAACGATAAGGACATAAAGAAAAAGGTACTGGTGCTGATCCGCAGATAGGATGAACCCATGGTTAAGACATCACCTTTGGCTCCCATTGCAGACATAATTGGGTGGGCAAAACCCATTAAAATTCCCGTCACAATCAAACCCAAAACCAAGGCCAAGACAAAGGATTGTCTCAAGGCCCGATCAGCTTGTTTTTTATCTCCGGCTCCGATCAGCCTGGCAACTAGGGCAGTTGTACCTATGGTGATGGCGGAGAAAATCGCCTGACTGAAAAAGATTGGAGAACCGGGCAGACTGGCTGCAGCAATAGCTGATTGACCCAGCCTTCCCACCATAGCTACGTCGGCCACGTTGACCATGGTCATCAATGAGTTTTCAACTATAACAGGCCAAGCTAAACCTAAAACTCGAGCTGCAATAGAACGTTCAGGATTGATATGGTGACTTAAATCATTCTTAGACAATTAATCAACTGCTTTCTAAATAAAAGTTTAATCAAGATAAAGAAAAACCCGACGCTATTAAAGCTCGGGTTTCTGCCTTCAATCTGTAAATCAAAAACCGCCTAAAAAAGCCAAAAAGGCTAGAATACCAATGACAACTCCCATGTTACGAGCTGCTTTCTTTTTGGCAGGCTCTTTTTCCGTGCGCATCAGCCAAAAAAACAATCCCGCTGTCACCCCATAATTAAATACAGGATTTAATTCGGTGCGGGTAGCGACCTGAATCATGCTGAGGCCGCTGATCACATAAGCAAAAATCGTCATCTGTTTTTTGCGAATATCGAACATTTCAGGGTCATCTTTTTTTAGTTTTTCTTCATAATGATGCAAACCAAAAATAATTAATCCGCTAAAAACGAGCCAGATGACTGCATTCCAGGGAATCTCGGTCCAGGAAAGCATAATCTTCCTCCTTATCCAAGAATCTAAAACAATTCTCTTAATCCAATTAACTAAATTTCCAAACCATAAAGGCTCGATTTCAATAATTTGCCTTGAAGACAGCAGATTCCTTCTTTTCCCCCCATTTCTTTTTGACCTTACCCCTTTACCCTGAGAGTAATGACAGGTATAATAGAATCAGTACAAATTTAACAGGGGGTAGCATAAATGCTCGTATTAGTATTAAACTGTGGAAGTTCTTCACTGAAGTATCAACTTTTTGATATGACCGATCAATCGGTTTTAGCCAAAGGACGAGTTGAGCGCATCGGCATTGACGGCTCATTCTTAATCCACGAAGGAAAAGGCGATGAAATAGAGATCGAAACCGATATGTCCGACCACACTGTTGCCATTAAAAATGTATTAGACATATTGGTCAACGAGGAACATGGGGTCATCGAGAACTTCGATCAAATCGAAGCAGTTGGACACAGAGTCGTCCACGGCGGCGAAGATTTCTCCGGTTCAGTCTTAATCACCAACGAAGTCAAAGATGCTTTAACACGCAATATCGAATTGGCTCCACTTCATAATCCTCCCAACCTGATGGGAATAGCTGCTGTCGAAGCCAACATTCCAGGCGTCCCTAATGTAGGGGTTTTCGATACGGCATTTCATGCCACCATGCCTCAGTATGCTTACCTATATGGCTTACCCTATAAACTCTACGAAAAATATAGAATCAGACGCTATGGTTTCCATGGCACTTCCCATAAATTCGTCTCTGAGCGCTGTGCAGTTTTAATGGACAAACCGGCTGAAGAAATCAGAATCATCACGGCCCACTTGGGCAACGGATCTTCCATCGCAGCCGTTGACAAAGGCATATCAGTGGACACCAGCATGGGCTTCACACCTTTGGAAGGAGTCATGATGGGAACTCGCACCGGTGATTTTGATCCCGCTATCGTTGGCTACATCATGCAAAAAGAAAACCTTGACTTCAATGGTTTCAACGACTTAGTCAATAAGCAATCAGGTGTCTTCGGAATTTCCGGAGTTTCCAGTGACATGAGAGACGTGGAAAGCGCAGCTTCCAGTGGCAATGAATTGGCCGCTCTCAGTTTGCAGATGTTTGAATACAAAGTTCGCAAATATATCGGTTCTTATGTAGCCGCTATGAAAGGTGTTGACGCTATTGTCTTTACCGCCGGCATTGGTGAAAACGACGTCAAATTGAGAAAGAATATTCTCGACAATCTGGCTTGGTTAGGTATTGAGATTGACGATGAAATCAATGCAAACCACAAGATTAAAGAAAAAGAATTGACTAAACCCGGCTCTAAAGTAAGAGTCTTCGTAATTCCCACAAACGAAGAGCTAGGCATTGCCAATGACACCTACGAAATTGTTCAAAACTTAAAATAAAGCTAATTTAAAAAAGCAGCACCCATGATCAATTGATGGGTGCTATTTTTTTGTTTTTTATAAATAGTCTTTTGCCCTTGCCAGGTAATCTCTGAGTCAAGCATTCAAACAACAAATCTTATTGCAAGAATTCCAGGATAATCCGCACCAGCAAAAGAGCGGCCGTTAAATAATAAATGGTCGTAACAATCTGACGACTGGCCTTTCCGGCTGTATAGAAAATTAGCAAGGCAGAAAATAGTCTATAAACAAGAACCATAACTCTGTTCATAGGCGCGATCAAAAAGTCTACTAAAGCCAGAAGGAAGAATAGAATTGCCAGGTATAATTGGCTTTTTATTTTTTCCTGACTGAGAGCCTTTCCGGTTTCATCAGTTTTAATTTTGAGATAAAGATAGAGAAACCCAGCCCCAGCTAAGGCCAGAAAAATAGTAATCATAAAACTACCTCTTTATCAATACATTCTAATCAACGGGCAAGACAATCAACTCTCTGGGATAGCCGGTTAAAATTCTAACACCGCCAGGCACCATGACTGCATCGTCTTCGATTCTGACTCCGCCTAAGCCCGGTACATAGATTCCCGGCTCAATAGTAAAAGCATTTCCTACTTCAAAAGGTACGTGGTTCCCCTTGACTACATAAGGAGCTTCGTGAGTTTCGATGCCTAAGCCATGACCTGTTCGATGAATGAAATACTCACCATAACCAGCTTCTGTGATTTTATCCCGAGCCAGTGCATCCAATTCTTCGCCGGTCATCCCCGGTTTGCTCTTGGCTCTGGCATGAGCTTGGGCCTGATAGACAATATTATAGATTTTTTCCAATTCAGCCGGCAGCTTGCCAATGGCAAAGGTTCTGGTGATATCTGCAGTATAGCCTTGATATTTAGCTACGATATCGATGATGACTCCATCCCCTTCTTCCAACTCTTTATCGGAAGTTATGGCATGGGGCAAACAACCTCTTTCACCTGAGATGACAGAACCACCGCCGGTTCCGCCGAATTTACGAATCGTCGCTTCAATTAAAGCCGAAACCTCATTTTCCTTGACCCCAGGCTTCATAAATGCTTGCGCAGCCTTTAATGCCTCTTCCACACAAACGACTGCCTTTTCCATCAGAGCAATTTCGTCTTGGTCTTTAATTGCTCGCATGCCTTCTAAAATTTCATCGAAGTTCTCGATTTCCACATCCTTATCGAGAACATTGCGAACTAAATCCCATTCCAACAAGCGAGCAGTGCCAAATTCCATCGCTACTTTTTTTCCTTTGAGACCGCTGGCAACTAAAGCTTCTGTTGCTGCTTTTTTCGGTCCCTCTTCATCACTCCAGGGATAGATTTTCTCGATCCCGGTAATCCGCCGAATCTTTTCAGCTTCCAATTGTGGACAGACAACAAAATCATCTCCGGACAAAGTAAAGACAACCATGGTGATTCTCTCACTTAAACGCATGCCCAAACCTGTCAAATAGAAGAAGTTAGGACCTGGTACTACAATACCTGCAGCCAGATTTTGCTCAGCCATTCTTTGCTTCAACTGTTCAATTCTAGTCATTGTTTCCACTCCCCTTTTATATTTTTTCAACCCTAGTTGAAATGTTTTTCAAGATATAAATTCCAACCAGAACTAAAATCACACTGAATACTTGAGCCGCTTTAAAAGGCCCAAACCATTCGCTGTCGGTTCGCAAGGCTTCGATAAAAAATCTCCCAATAGAATAGACGATCAAATAAACCCCAGTTGCCCAGCCCGGCTTGGGTTTGTTTTTATATAATCTCTTAGTCAGAAAGGCAAAGAGAAAAAGATCTAAAATGGATTCATACAAAAAAGTAGGATGAACTTTAACTCCATCGATCAACATACCCCAGGGTAAATCGGTTGGAGTGCCAAAAGCTTCTAGATTAAACCAATTGCCCCAACGACCGATACCTTGAGCTAAGGGCAAAACAGCTGCCGCAATATCGAGATAGGGCCAAAAATCTACTTTCTGATGGCGCATATAGAGATAACCGGCTAAAACACCGGCAAAAAGGCCACCGTGAATGGCTAAACCACCTCGATTTATCTGAACTATTTCCAAAAGATGCTTGCTGTAATAAGGCCAGTTGAAAAGAACATAATATAAACGAGCTCCTACTATTCCGCTGGGTATGGCCCACAAAACAGCATCTAGCATCTTTTCTTCGTCCAGTTTGTGTCGACGAATCAAACGCATGCCGATTAAAACGGCTAAAAGCATTCCTATACCGATTAAGAAACCATACCATCTAATTTTCAGAAAAGTAGTTTCGATTATAAATGGACTTGACGGAGCAGGCATAAGTTTTCACCCTTCTGTTAGATCTTTATTCAGTCAGCAAAATTGTTAAAAGCAGCGCTGATCTGGCGTCGCTCTTCAACTGTGTATTTTTTTGAGAAAATCAAATCGATGATATCCTTAGCCAAGGCTTCTTCATCGTGACGGATAAACTCATCGAACTTCAAATAATCATTGGCCAAGATATTATAGCCCATGCTGATAATTTCTTCCCCATCAAAAATCACCGGTTCCGACCCTTCCAGAGAATAAGGGTGTTTCCAGGATTCGGGAACCTCACCCTTATTGAGAACCACAAAATCAAGGGTGTTGGGCTTTAAGTATTCAACCAAGGTCTTGACATGGTCGGAAGCTTTAAAATGAATTGTCTCACCAGGTTGACACATGACATTGACCACATATAAAACGAGAGCAGGCGTCTTCTTTAATGCTTTAGTAATGTCTTCAATGAGCAAATTGGGCAAGATGCTGGTATAGAGACTGCCCGGCCCCAAGACGACTGCATCAGCTTCTCTGAGCGCTTTTAAGACCTCCGGCAGAGCTTTGGCTCCTGAAGGTTCAAGAAACAATCTTTTGATCGGCCTGTCGTTGACTCCTATATTGGTTTCACCTCTGATTATGTCACCGCTATAGGTTTCAGCATTGAGGGTCACTTTCTCCAAGGTAGCAGGATAAACTCTGCCAGAAACGGCTAAAACCCTACCCATCTCCTTGATCGCTTGTTCAAAGCTTCCACCACTGACCTGAGTCATAGCAGCCAAAAAAAGATTTCCAAAATTGTGCCCGGCCAAACTTCCTTCCGTGAATCGATAATTAAAAAGATCTTGCAGGCTGCTTTCAGCTTCGGCCATGGCGAGAATACAGTTGCGAATATCTCCCGGAGGCAAGACTCCCATTTCTTCTCTGAGAATACCGGAAGACCCTCCGTCATCGGCGACGGTTACCACTGCTGTCAGATTGTGGGTATAGTGCTTCAAACCCCTGAGCAGTACAGACAGACCGGAACCTCCACCTATAACGACGATTTTTGGCCCTCGAGCTGTCTGTCTTTTTTGCAAAAACAATTCTGACATTCTGGTTGTGGGCTTTCCTTTTAAAAGTTGCCTGACCGAAGTCAATAATTTGTGGGTGCCCAAGGACAAACCGGTCAGACCTACTAGAACGAAGAATATACCCAGAAAAACTTCCGGCTTAATCGTAATGAAGCTTTTCATAAAGACTAAAAAACGTGCTGATAATTTTTCCGCATTGACGCCCAGGGCAATTTGGACACCAAACCCTAAAGACAGAGCTGAAATGATCAGAAGAATGAGCCAACGTTTTATTTTTAAGCCGGGAAGAAAAAAACTAAGTTTGGTTTTCAATTAAATCATCCTCACCTGCTTGAAAATTTGAGGGCAAATCCCTATGAGTTACTCTTGTTTTATATTTTTGCACATTCAAATCGGTGCCCAATCTTTCTGAGAGAGCTACGGAACGATGCTGGCCACCTGTACAGCCAATGGCTATGACCAATTGATCCTTACCCTCCAAGTGATAGTTGGGGAGCAAAAAGAGAATTATATCTTTGAGCTTTTGATAGAACTCCTGACTTTTAGGCCAACTCATAACATAATCGGCAACCTGACGATTGATTCCGGTCAATTCTCGCAATTCTTCCACCCAGTAGGGATTGGGCAGAAAACGCACATCAAAGACTAAATCAGCATCCAGAGGCAGACCATTTTTAAAGCCAAAGGAGAGAATATGAACTTTCAAATCCCTTTGGCTGTCCCCAGAAGCGTAAAATTTTTGGATCTGGTCTCTAAATTGATGAGGGTTGTTCTGAGATGAATCCAAGACGTAGGTTGCTTTGCCCTTTAAAAAGCTCAGAAGATTTCGCTCTTTCTCTATGCCTTCAGGCAAACGACCATTGGAATCCAAAGGATGAGGGCGTCTTGACTCTTTATATCTTCTGATCAGAGTTTCATCACTGGCTTCCAAAAAGAGAATATCGTAATCTATACCCTTTGCTTCCAATTCAGACAGAGCTGCCAGAATTGTACTCAACAATTCTCCCCCGCGAATATCTATGCAGATAGCCAGGCGGTTGATTGGGGTCACAGACTGATAGAGCAAATCCACCAATTGATTCAAGAGAGGCGGAGGTAGGTTATCCACACAGAAGAAATCTAAGTCTTCCAAAGCCCTCAGAGCAGTTGATTTTCCCGCTCCAGACATGCCGGTTAATATGATCAATTGTTTCTCAGTCATAAGGCTCTCCTTTTAATTCGTTCATCTATATTTTTTTAGAATATCTTTCTTCAACTATTTCGCCGAGCAGGTTCAAAAACCCTTATTTTATCCTGCAGAAAAATAAAAAATAATGCAAGCCAAAGATTTTCATGCTATAATACCCAGAAGAGCGAGGTGATATTATGGTTATGCATCAAGAGAGCATCCAGCATTGGCTGACTTTTGATGCTCTGACCACGTTGGCCTTTGCTCTTTTACTCTATCAAGGGGGACAGAGTCTGCTCAAAAGAGTTTCTGTTTTAAGAAAATTGTTCATTCCCGCTCCGATTCTGGGAGGTTTGACTTTCTCCTTGATCCACCTGATTATCTACACAACAACATCTGCCCACATCATGATAGATACCTCAGTCCAAATCCCTGCCATGTCAGCTTTTTTCGCCTGTATTGGACTCAGTATCTCCATGCAGAAACAAAAGAGCTTAGGAACGAGAGCATTGAGCTATTGGCTGCTCTGTATTTTTATGATTGTCATTCAAAACAGCTTAGGCATAGCCATGGCGGTTCTTTTCGATTTAGAACCGATTATGGGCGTTGTAGCGGGTTCCGCCGCCCTTTCAGGTGGCCATGGTCTCTCCCTCTCCATAGGACCCAGTTTAGAGGCTTTAGGCATAACAGGGGCTCAATCAGCTACTGTAGCAGCGGCAACCTTCGGCCTGATCGCCGGTGCTCTTCTAGGCGGACCCACAGCCAGGATTATTATCAAACAGAATAAGCTTCCTGTAACCCTCACCCCACCTAAAGAAATACCAAAACTTTTAAAAGATGTGCAAGAAAAGCAGGAAGGATTTCCGGCAGAGACATTTATTCAGCATGCTCTGCTGATTTCCGTGATTATAGGTTTGAGTTCCGCTTTGATACCTTTATTGAACTTATTATTACCAGATTTAACCCTGCCAGCCTCAGTTCTATCCATGTTTCTAGGGCTTTTAGCTGGCACTTTGTTGAAAAGAAAACCTCTGATGGATGTGCAAGAAAACATTTTAGAGATCTTCCAACAATTGTTCTTAGCAGTCTTTCTCTCCATGGCATCATTATCAATGCGACTTTGGGAATTGAAAGTATTGGCCTTGCCTTTGTTTTTCATCCTGCTCTTGCAGAGTCTGTTCACCGTCATCTTCAATATCTATATAACCTTCCCTCTGATGGGCGGAGACTATAATTCCTCTGTCATCGCTGCCGGCATGGTAGGTCATTCCTTAGGAGCCTCGCCCACTGCAATTGCCAATATGGAAGCCATCACCTCCCGCCACGGACCGGCTGGAGATGCCTCTCTGCTAGTGCCCTTAGGGGGTGGCTTTTTAGGTGATTTATTCAATGTGCCCCTGGTCCTCTTATTGCTCAACATACTGACCTGACCAAGAACCTGATCCCTTCGTTTTTTTCAATCGCCTTAAATTTAATAGATTTCACTATTTATTCCAAACCAATAGAGGAAAAAGTATATAGATGACGAAATTAGTTCAAAATATGCCAAATTGAGGAGA
>JAAYKD010000103.1 GCA_012522585.1 Bacillota bacterium
GACTGTCCCCGATTTGCATAGTTTTTGTGAGTCTTGTGATTTAAATCAAATACAAGTGGAGGATTGTCTGTTATACTTCGAGTGAAATTAAAAAAGGAGCTGATTTTCAATGCCTAATTTGGAAATTTTCAACAATATGAAAGCAAAGCATTTGGCTACTTTAGTCAGATATGTGCCGGTGGTCGCTCGAGTTCACGGTAGAGAACACCCGGAGTTTTTAGAAGTTCAATCTCTTTTCAATGCAATCAACGAAAAGATCAAGGATTGCAGCGATGATTTGCCCGATTTAAAGGAAGAATTTGCCCAATTGCGTCAGGTCACCAACAATTATGAGGTGCCCCAGGATACCTGTGAGAGTTACGAGGCTGTTTATCTGATGCTTTCAGATTTGGACAAAGCCTATCAGCAGGATTGATCTAAAACTTTTTGAAGGGTGGTCAAATGCAAAGAACTATTCTTAGAAGTAAAAACCAAATAGCTTTAGCAAGTGCTATTCTAATTGCCACAGCCTTTATCTCCGCAGTCATTTTGAAAAACGAAATGGTAGCAGAAGTAGCTTTAATTATCGCTTCGATTATCGGGGCTGTTCCTATTGCCATCCAGGCTTATTCGGCTTTGCGGGTTAAAGTTATCAGTATCGATTTGCTGGTCACCATAGCCGTCACCGGGGCCTTTTTGATTCGCAATTTTGAAGAATCGGCTGTCGTAACTTTCTTGTTCTTGTTTGGCAATTATTTAGAGCAGAGAACCTTGAACAAAACCCGTTCGGCTATTAAAGAATTGACAGAAATGGCACCTGAAAGCGCTTTTAAATTGATGGATGACGGCGAATTCGAAGAAGTCGATGTATATGAAGTCGATGTAGGAGACATCCTTTTGGTCAAAACCGGGGCTAAAATACCTGTAGATGGCCGGGTTATATCGGGTGAGGGCAGCATCAACGAGGCCAGTATCACCGGTGAGTCTTTGCCGGTAGCCAAAGAGCTTGGTTCAGCTGTTTATGCCGGCACCATTTTAGACAATGGAACCATTCAAATAGAAGCTGACCGAGTTGGCGAAGATACTACTTTCGGCAAAATTATCGAGTTAGTCGAAGAAGCCCAGGATTCCAAATCTGAAGCTGAGCGTTTTATCGATCGTTTTGCCAAATACTATACCCCAGCAGTCTTGCTCATGAGCATTTTAGTCTGGGCTTTCTCTCGCGATTTAGAATTAGCCATCACTATTTTAGTCTTGGGTTGCCCCGGTGCTTTGGTAATAGGCGTACCTGTTTCTCACGTGGCTGGAATTGGCAATGGTGCCCGTCACGGTATTTTGCTCAAAGGCAGCGAGGTTATCAGCGGTTTCAGCAGCCTCGACACCATGGTTTTCGACAAAACCGGCACTTTAACTGTGGGCAACCCCACCGTAGCCGACAAGGTTTATTATGGTGATGATACTCAAACCGCCTTGAGCTACCTAGCTTCTGTCGAGCGGGAATCGGATCATCCTTTAGCCAAGGCCGTCTTAGAAGAAATCGGTCAGGTAACTTTAGTCGAAGTTAAAGATACAGAAGTAGTGAAGGGCGGAGGCATCCTGGCCAATTTGAACGGCGATCGGGTCGTTGTAGGTAATGTTGCTCTGACTGAAAATGAAGGTATTCCTATTAGCCCTGAAGCCAGAACCGATATCGCCCGTTTTGAAGAAGAAGGCAATTCTTTGGTTTTGGCATCGGTCAACGGTCAGTTAAAAATTCTCTTTGGGATCCGTGACCAATTGCGCCCGGGCGTCGAAGATGATTTAAAACGCTTAAAAGCTTTAGGGGTCAAAAACTTGATCATGCTCTCCGGCGATAACCAAGGCACAGTCAATGCCATCAGCCGCAATTTGAGCTTAAACGAAGCTCACGGCAATATGCTGCCGGAAGATAAAGCTGCCTTCGTCAAAGATCTGATCGAAGAGAAGAAGCAGATCGTCGCTTTTGTCGGCGACGGGGTCAACGATAGCCCTTCTTTGGCCCTAGCTCATATAGGCATTGCCATGGGCAGCGGCACCGATGTAGCCATCGAGACTTCCGACGTTGTTTTGATGAATAGCGACTTTAGCCGCTTACCCCACGCCTTAGGCTTGACTAAAGCCACGGCCTTCAATATGAAACAGAATATTTTCATCGCTGTTGGCGTCGTTTTGTTCTTGCTCTTAGCCGTTTTCTTCAGCCAATGGATGAATATGTCCATCGGTATGTTGCTACACGAAGCCAGTATTTTAGCCGTCATCTTAAACGGCATGCGTCTACTCAGATACAGATTGAACTAGATGCAAATCGGGGACTATGCAAA
>JAAYKD010000104.1 GCA_012522585.1 Bacillota bacterium
ATGGTCTAAAATATAGGCTATCTTCAAATCCTACTAAACTCTTTAGTTTTTTCCTTGCATTTTAGTTTTAGATTGTGTATACTGTCTATGTTGTTTAAATCGGGCTGTGGCGCAGCTTGGTAGCGCGCTTGAATGGGGTTCAAGAGGCCCCGCGTTCGAATCGCGGCAGCCCGACCAGCAAATATTTAGAGCAAGTTTTCTTGCTCTTTTTTATTTTCTTGACAGTGCTTTTAGCTTATAGTATAATAAAAACAGTAAATAGCTGTGTTCTTTTTTGAGCACAGCTATTTGTTTTAGTCAGTCGACTCAACTATGGTAAATCCCTTCTTTTTTAAAAGGTGTTTGCTGTAGTTTTTTGTAACTTGCTTGACTTTACGTCCATTTAATTTTAAAATAATAGACAAAGGGACTCAAAGGAGGTCATGCCATGTTAGCACACCTTTCCCAGAACCAGTTGTTGAAAGCCATGAAAGATGAGGAGGTCGTTGTACTGGCTCAACAAGGTCAAGATTATGCATCCGAATATATTTTACACAAGTATCGACACATTATTCGTAGTAAAGCTAAACCCTATTTCTTAACCGGGGCCGATCAAGAGGATATCTTGCAAGAGGGCTGGATTGGCTTGCATAAAGCGATCCGTGATTTTCAATTTGAAAAGGGCATTCCTTTCAAACACTTTGCCGAACTCTGCGTTTCCAGGCAGATTATCACGGCAGTAAAAACATCCACTAGGTTAAAGCACACACCTCTGAACACTTATATTTCCTTGAACAAACCTGTTTACGATGATGGTACCGACCGAACTCTGATCGATATGATACCAAATGCTCGTATGACTGACCCGGAAGAAGTTGTGATGAATAGGGAAGAGCTAGCTGATATTAAAGCTCAGCTGGTGGAAACACTGAGCAAATTCGAATATAATGTCTTTTTACTATATTTGAAAAAAGCATCATATCAAGAAATTGCCAACCAGCTTAAAACGACCACTAAAGCAGTAGACAACGCGCTTTGCCGCATAAAACGAAAAATAGATTTAAAAATGAAACCCTATACTTATTAAATAGTATATTTGAACAGCCGACAAGCTAATTGCCTGTCGGCTGTTTTTCTTTCCTCTGTCTTTTTATTGTCAAGACATATGGCTTACAGTAATGTTTGTCAGAAAATAATAGTGTTTTTTCACAACTTCTCGAAAACTTCTTTGTTTACAAGCAAGTAAAGCCTGATAAATACTATTCAAGCAGGAAAAGAAGGTGCTTAAGCAGAAATCATTTAGTGAAATAATATTTTTAGGAGGTTGAAATATTTTGAAGACTAATCAAAAGAATTTAGTGAAGATTGGTGTAATCGGCGAAATTTCCCAACCCAGAAAACCCAGTGTTTATCGTATCGATACAAATGGCAAAGCCATACCATTGCCAGGCACCGGTGGTATTACCTATAACTATGCCATTGGCGACAATTGCATGGAATTAATCGGTGACCACGTAGAGCCGGGAGTCAGCATGAAATTAGACGATGCTGGCAAAAATAGCGGCTTAAATGCCCTTGCTTGTGTAGGCAATACCGCCAAGGTTGTAACAGGCGATGCTAAAGGCGCTTTAGGCTATGTGACCGGAACCCACGGTGGCATCGAACATGTGATGGTTTGGTTCAAAGAAGAAGATCTAGATAATATGGCTATTGGCGACAAGATCATGGTAAAAAGCTATGGTATGGGCTTAAAAATCGAAGAAGCTCCCGATGTTTTCGTTAAAAACCTCGATCCTGATCTTTTAGCTAAGATGAAACTAGAAGTCAAAGACGGTGTCTTACAGGTTCCTGTAGTGACCGAAGTTCCCGCTCATTTAATGGGTTCAGGAATTGGAGCCGCCAGCGCTGATACCGGTGACTACGACATTATGACTCATGACCCTGAAAGCTATGAAGCCTGTAATTTAGGAGCCTTAAGCTTTGGCGATTTAGTCTTACTGAGAGATTGTGATACCAGCTTTGGCCGCGGCTACTTAAAAGGAGCAGTCACAGTGGGTGTAGTTGTGCACAGCAATTGCGTCATCATGGGACACGGCCCTGGAATCACCACTTTATTTACCAGTAAAAACGGTAAAATTGAAGGTTTAAAGGATGAAAAAGCCAATATCGCCCTTTATTTAGGTGTCAGAGACGATCTATAAAAATATCCTGAAAAGGAGGAATTTACTTTTGCTAGGAAAAGATGATTTACGCATACTTTTAGAGACTCCAGGAGTCTCGGGCTATGAAGATGAAATAGCCGACAAAATTAGCGAATATTTTAAACCATACAGCGATGATATTAAAAGAGATGTTTTAGGCAATGTGATCGCTAAGATTTCCGGTCAGGAAGAGAGTAGCGAGCCCAGACCCAAGATCATGTTGGCTGCTCACATGGACGAAATCGGCTTGATGGTGACCAAGGTCGACGAGAAAGGCTTTTTACATGTGACCCAAATCGGCGGTATCGACCAGCGCACTCTGCCCACTCAAGAAGTTGTAGTTCATGGCAGAGAGAAGATCAAAGGGGTTATCGGAGCTAAACCTCCTCATTTAAGCAGCCCTGATGAGAGAAAAAAATCCGTTCCTATGTCAGAACTTTTAGTCGATATTGGTTACGACCAAGCTAAAGCCAAGGAACTGGTTTCTGTTGGCGATTTAATCACCATCGACAGAAAGATGATGGAACTCAAAGGTGGCCGTTTAGCCGGTAAAGCAATGGATAACAGAGCCGGTGTCATGGTCATTCTAGAAGCTTTAAAAGAGCTGAAAAAATTAAAGTTTAAAGCTGATGTCTTTGCCGTAGCCACGGTGCAAGAAGAAGTTGGCTTAAGAGGCGCCGTCACATCTACTTACGGTTTAGTGCCGGAGATTGGCATCGCTATCGATGTTTGCCATGCTATTATGCCGGGAGTTCCCGATGCATCTCCCTTAGGTGGCGGACCGGCAGTTGGCCTAGGTCCCAATATTCATCCTAAAGTTCATCAGTTGCTGAAGAAAACTGCCGGTGAAGAGAGAATTCCCATGTCAATCGAAGCTCTGCCAGGTGGTTCAGGAACAGATGCTTGGGCTATGCAAATCAGCCGAGGTGGGGTAGCCACCGGGGTTATCTCCATTCCTTTACGCTACATGCATACAGCGGTGGAAACTCTGGCTTATTCAGATATTGAACAATCCGGTAAACTCTTGGCTCATTTCATAGCCAGAGTCGACTCAGCTTTTGTGGAGGGATTATCATGCTATTAAAATACATTACAGAAGCAGCCGGAGTAGCCGGAGACGAATACGAAGTTAGAGACGTAATCAGGGAAGAGCTCAAAGATCATGATTTGGATATAAAAACAGATATTCTAGGCAACCTGATCGTCAGCTCAAAAGAAGAATTAGAGGGCCCGAAAATCATGATTGCCGCTCATATGGATGAAATCGGCATGATGATCATGAGTATCGATAACTCTGGCTTGTTGAAATTCAGACCGGTTGGAGGCATCGACCCCAAAGTTCTGGTTGCTAAAACAGTAGTCGTCGGTAAGGAAAAATTACCCGGCGTAATCGGCTCAAAAGCCATTCATTTACAAAGACCGGAAGAAAGACAAGTACCGCTACCCATGGAAGCTCTTTATATAGACATTGGAGCTAAAAACAAGGAAGAAGCGGAAAAGTACGTAAAAGTTGGCGATTTTGCTGTCTTTGATACTAAATACGAAGAGTTTGGCGATGGCTATGCCAAAGCCAAGGCTTTTGATGACCGCATCGGTTGTGCCGTTTTATTAGAAGTCTTAAAAGAAAAGTATTATATTCCTGTTTATGGTGTTTTCACAGTTTCTGAAGAAATAGGCTTAAGAGGAGCGGGAGTTGCAGCTTACACAGTTGCCCCCGATATAGGCATCGCCTTAGAGGGCACCTTGGCCCATGATGTAACCGATATGGATGACCATTTAGTTTCATCGAAATTGCGCCACGGCCCCGTTTTGACCTATATCGATTTATCTGTAATCAGTGATAAAAAACTGGTAGCACTGGCTGCTCAAACAGCTGAAGCCAATGATATTCCCTATCAATATCGCAATGTCATGGCAGGAGGCAATGATAGTGGAAAAATCAACCAATCTCGTGGGGGAGTTCCCACCATCGAAATTGCTGTGCCCACTCGTTATGTCCATTCACCTGTTTCCGTCATTCATTTAGACGATTTTGCCAACACGGTTAAACTGGTTAAGGCCTTAATTCACTCTATAGAATCAGGAGGGTATGAAATTAAATGAAGGATCTGAAAGCTTTAATAGAAAAGATTGTTACCGCTTACGGCCCGACAGGGTCGGAAAATCATGTCGCTGAGCTCATCACCAAGGAAATTGAGCCCTATGTTGATTCTATCAGAATTGACCCTTTAGGTAATCTCATTGCCGTTAAAAAAGCGGAAGGACCAAAAGTCATGTTGGCGGCACATATGGATGAAATTGGCATCATGGTCACCCACATCGACGACAAGGGCTTCTTGAGATTTGCTCCTTTAGGCGGAATTAACCCCAATGTGCTTTTAGGCACACGCTGTGTTTTCGCCAATGGTACCAGAGGTGTTTACGGTTCAGAAAGGCTGAACCCAGGTGAAAGCCTGACTCTGGCCAAAATGTACATCGATATTGGCGCTAAAGACAAAGAAGATGCAGCCCAAAAAGTCAAAATCGGCGATTCCGCCGGTGCTGACTACCCAATGGTCGATTTAGGCGATCGACTCGTTTCCAAAGCTATGGACGACCGCATTGCCTGTGTCATCCTTATTGAAACCATCAAGCAATTGAAAAACCCCAAGGTTGAATCTCATTTCGTCTTTACAGTACAAGAAGAAGTCGGCTTAAGAGGCGCTCGCACATCTGCCTATTCCGTTGACCCAGATTATGGCATTGCCATCGATGTGACCAGAACAGGGGACACTCCCAAAGGAATTACCATGGATGTTTCCTTAGGCGAAGGGCCCACCGTCAAAGTCAGAGACTCTTCAATTTTGTGCCATCCCAAGATGATCGCCTTTATGAAGGAAGTAGCTGAAAAAGAAGAGATTCCCTATCAATTGGAAATTTTAGAAGCAGGCGGAACCGACTCTGGAGCAATTCACTTGACCAGAAGCGGTGTACCTTCAGGTGTCATGTCAATAGCTTGTCGTTATATCCATACTCCTTCCGAGATGATCGACATCAATGATGTTACTAATGGCATCAAATTGATGACCAAGATTCTGGAAAGCGAATTCCCTAAAATTTAAATCATATTTAAACTCAAAGATCTAAGCGATTAAACCCGATGTGATCAGTTATCTCTGCTTATGTCGGGTTTAATTTTACCCTATTTGATTTTCTCTCTAAGATTCAGTTGGATAAACCCAATTTGAAAATCTGCAAGTCGAAAATTAATCATTGTAAGTGGAGACTTTTAAAAGATGAACCAAAAGCTGAAAGGCTCTTTGATGATGATTGCTTCGGCAATTTTGTTTGGAAGTATGCCTTTATTCGTTAAAAATATCTATCTGGGCGGAGCTAATGCGATAAGCGTTGTCTTTTATCGCAATTTTTTAGCTTTGCCAGTTTTGTTTTTCATCATGGTGAAAACGTCTGAAGAGCCTCTGATGGTGCAAAGGGAAGAGATACCCAAGTTCTTTATCGTCAGCTCGATTGGAGCTACTTTAACTCCAATTTTGATGTACATGTCCTATAATTATATAGATTCAGCAATGTCAACTACCCTACACTATATCAACCCGATAGTTGTCTTTCTCATCTTGAGAATTTTTTATCAGGAAAGGCTGAATAGGCTTAAAGCTTTTTGCTTGGCAGCCACAACTTTCGGTATTTTGCTCTTTTATACACCGGGGGCACCTGCTAATGCTTGGGGCATTTTCTTAGCTCTGGCATCCGGAGTGACTTTCGCCATCTATATAGTCTATTTGGATAAAAGTGGCTTGAGCAAGATGAATCCCTTTCGCTTTAGCTTTTACAATGCTCTCTTTTGCTCCGTCTTGGTTTTAGTTTATGCCTTACTGACTAAGAGTTTTACCTATA
>JAAYKD010000105.1 GCA_012522585.1 Bacillota bacterium
CGAATTCAACCCGGCGGTTGGGCTTAATCTCCACATTTGTTTCATATTGGCCTGGGGCTAAAATATCCGCTAAAAGCTTTTCTAAGCGAACCTCGCCGTAAGTACCGCGCTCTTTGACATTGATCAAAGCATTTTTCAGGCTCTTGGTGTCAGCAGCTAAAGACTTCATCTCACCTAAACCCTGTTGCACGCTCTCCAATTGTTGGCTGACCAAGGCAAAGGATTGAGCCAAACGAGTCTCCAAGGTGTTTTGCAATTTTTCATCAACTACATTCTGCATCTCCTGCAGGCGCTTTTCGTTGCTCTCTTGTAAATTGGAAATTTTCTTTTCTAAAGTTGTATTCAGTTCTTTTAAACTGTCATAATTGCTTTTGGTCAAAACTTCTAAGGTTTCGTTGATGGTTGCCCTCAGTGTATTGAGCTGTCTTTCGGTTTCATTTCTATTTGTCTTTAGGGTTTCCAAACTGTTTTCTTCGATTTTAGCCAGGCGTTTGTCCAAATTAGATGAAAACTCGCTGAGGCTTTGGTTTAAAGCAGCTCTGTCTTCATTTAAGTTTTTTGTTATGGTATTGCGCAAAAGTTCGTCGCCTTCTCGGTTGTTCTTTTGTTCGTCGCTTAGGCGAGCATCAACTTGCTGTCTAAAACTTGCAAATTGTGTGGTTATTTCATAACGAAAATTGTTCAGGTTTTTTTGTAAACTCTCTTGATTTGCATTGAAATACTTGAATACATCGTCATTTAAGTCATCCATTTGTTGGCTGATCGTGTCTTTCAGCAGGCTATTTTCAGTCTTAACCAGTTCTTTTAATGAAGACTCCAGCTTTTCTGTCTTTGTTTTGTTTTTTATTAGAAGCAAAAAGATGAAGAGGAGTATTTGTAAAAATATAATTGCATAAAGTAAGATTTCCAGTTTTTCCATTAGCTCCTCCTTGTTATAATTATTTGAGAGTTTAAATCAAAAAACCCAGATTGAATTTCACTTTGCTCTGAGTCAATTTCATTTCTAAGTAATTGACCATGATTTTGAGTTTATCATAGCCTAAAATCATGGCCTTGGGTTTAGAATTAAAGACTTTGTTCAGATTGCTCTTTTAATATTTTCTTAAAAAACCAGCTTTAGTTTTTCTCAAAAGGTTTTAAAGAGTCTGTTCAGCTGTTGCTATGGTGATGACTAAAGCTGCTCGGGCCCAGGGGAACTTTTCTTTGACTTGTTCAAAATTTGGCCCCTCATTTTCAAATCGAGCCTTACCGGTGATATAAAAGCCGGTGCCCTTGTAGCTGCGACCCTGAACTTCTCGGTTGCTTATGGTCAACCAAACCCTCTCGTCTTTTAGTAAATTGGCTTCGGTTACGCGCATTCGTCCGGCCGGCACCAAAAGTTCATTTTGTTGGTTGAACTGGATATAGCTGTTCCAGGAGTTGACCACATGAGGGGCATCCTCACCTGCGGTCACTATGGCAAAAGCACTATCGGGCGGGGTATTTATGACTTCCAACAATTTTTCATTCATTTTTTAATCTCCTTTTTTGTTTTTTGAAATCTAAGTGGCAATATTTAAAATTAACATGGAAAATAAGTAAAGACAATTTTTGCAAAATCATTCTTTACAGAACCCTCAATTAAGCGTTGTAATTCTTTTTGATTTAGTGTAAAATGCATTTGGGTCATATTGTCCTCCTGAGTGTGTTTGATTTTGCAATTAACATTATAACTCAGAAACAGGACTTTGTGGCCCTTTTTTTACTTTTTCACAATTAGATGGACTTTATCGGCTAGGCTGTTTTGCTTTAAGGTAAGCTGTTTTCTTTTTTTAAAGAAGTATTTTTTACTTGAAAGCAGGCTGTTTTTTCATTCTAAGGTAGTCTGTTTTAGGCCTTAATGATGGTTGTTTTTTGTTTTAAGGAAAGTAAGTTTTTACTTTAAGGCAGTCTGTTTTTAAAAAACACAGACTTTCCTTGCACTTTCCTCCTATATTCATTATAATAAACCTAATTAAAGCAAAGAGCAAGGTGTCTCTTGGGGGAGGTAACATGAAAAAACTACAAAAACTACTGCTTTTGACTTTGGTTTTAATGCTGGTTCTCGCATCCTGTGGGCCAAAAGTTAAACCGGAACCACCAATTGAAGACGATCGCGATATCTGGCCCAGAACCAACAGTTTTTCTGCTGCTCAATTGGCCAAAGAAATTGACGATTTTGATTTCAACGAGGTTACAAAAAGACCGATCTTTTGGTCGGGAATGCACACCTTTGCTTTGGGCTTTTTAGGCCAAATTGAAGGAGAAGAAGCGAAAGATTTTCATAAATCCAAAGAAACTTTAGAGTATCTAGCCCATCTGGATATTCCAGACGAAGTGATTATCCTGCAGGTTGTCCCAGAACCGACGGAAGCCTGGCTGATTATACCGGCTCCTTATTCCGAAAAGTTGGTTGTTTACAATGAAGGTCCGACTTTTACCCTTTTTACCCTGATCGAGTTATTAGCCAAGGCTGCAGTTATTTATACTGACAGTGATGCTGGCTTTACCGTCGAGGCTCATTTCGACGAAGAGGGATCATTCACCTATACTCCGGAAAACAGCGACTATTTTCTCAACGAAGTGCGCTATAGCCCGGAAATTTACGATGTTTCTCCTGAACTCATTCTAGTTGATGAGGCCTATGTTTTCGAGCAAACTCTGTTTACTGGATACTGGCAAGGTTTTTCTTTAATCGATCATCTGGATCTGAGCTTGTTGGGCCTAGATTTTTTCCCCGATGATTTTATAGAAGATGAAATGTACTTTACTCTGCTAGCCGAACATATCGACCCTGAGGGTAGAGTGGAATCTTGGGAGGGTTATGCCTTCTTTGATGGTTACATAGATTTTGCCGAAGAAGAAGATTTAACTGAAGAAAGAATTCATTTTGAATTATACAGAGATATGGATCGGGAAAACTGGGACGCTCCCAACGTGGGCAGGTTCCAATTGTATTCTAAATTCCAATACGCCTTCTGGCATCCCAATGTGCTTTATTTATATCATACCAGTTATGATCCCTTTACTTTAGAAGAAGAGAATTTCGACTATGTGCTTTGGCGCAGCTATAAACCAGATTAGGAGGAAGTGATGAGGCATAATTTTTTCATTATACCCAGCAATCATCTTGTAGAAGACGCCAAAACAGCGGTGATTATTTTACCAGAAATTTTCGGTCACAACGATTTTATTGAAGATATGGCCAAAACTCTGACAGAGCAAAAGATCCAACCCATATTTCTGCAGCCCTTGACTTATCGCTTTGCTTACGAAGAGGGAGAAGAGGCTCACACTTATTTTTATAAGACCTTCGGCTATTCTTTTGCCGATGTTTTCGTCACAGCCATAGGCGGTTTAAAGAAAGATTACCAACAGGTAGGCTTATTGGGCTTCAGCGTCGGTGCGACGTTGGCCTGGCTGATCTGCAAAAATATGGATTCAGGTGCCGATTTCGTCATCGGCTTCTATGGTTCGCGAATTCGTGATTTCCTGCATCTACAGCCCTGTAGCCCAACTCTTTTGCTCTTTGCCCAAAACGACTCCTTCGTTTTAGAGCCTGTTGTAGCCCGTTTAAGAGAAAAACCCAATGTAAATCTCGAAGTTTACCCGGCTGCTCATGGTTTTGTCGACCATTACGGTCCTAATTACAATCAAGTGCAAGCAGAAGCAGCGAAGAAAAGAATGCACGAATTTATAAGCCTCATGCAAAAAGATTTATAATCTTTCAAAGGCAGTGGCTTGATAAGTTTGTACTTATAAGGTAAGATTATATCTTGCCCCTCTTGTTTTTTTAATAGAATAGAAGGGCAGAGGATTTTATAAAAATAAAAAACGGGCGCTGGGTTAAAATACGGCCCTTTGGAAGGAGGACCAGATTTGAACATCATTACCTCAAAATTACGTGACGTCGTCATTTCGGTTTCGCCCATAACCGCCATAGTCTTGCTGATTCATTTCTTTATTGTGCCAATCGAGACGGTGTTACTGTCTAAATTTCTGATTGGTGCACTTCTGGTAGTAGCAGGCCTTGTTGTTTTTCTTTTGGGTGTAGATCTAGGCATCACCCCTTTAGGCTCTTTAACCGGAGTCAATTTGGCTAAGAGCAATAAGCTTTGGCTGGTCATTATAGCAGGCTTGATCTTGGGCTTTTTCATCTCCATAGCCGAGCCGGGCCTGATGGTTTTAGCCAGTCAGGTAGATTTGGTGACCTCGGGGCAGTTTAGTTCCATCAGCTTATTGGTCATAGTATCCGTAGGCATGGCGATTTTGATTGCTTCCGGGTTTTTGCGCATCTTCTTCGATGTGCCTCTCTACAAGATGATTTTCGTCATCTACATGATCATCTTTGGCTTAGCTATTTTTTCCGACCCTGTCTTTCTGGCCATCGCCTTCGATGCCTCTGGGGCTACCACCGGTATTATGGCGGTGCCCTTTATTTTGGCTCTATCGACGGGTATTTCTAAACTGAAAAAAGACAGTGAAGCCAGCGAAAACGACAGCTTTGGCCTGGTAGCCTTAGCTTCCAGCGGCGCTATTTTAGGTGTTTTAGTGGCTGGCTTGTTCAATCGAGGCAGCGAATTTATAGGCAGCTTGGAGACCGACCACGTCTTTGGCACTTCAGTTTTAGAGGGCTATCTAAAGGTTTTGCCCGGTGCTTTTAAAGACACTGTTTTGGCAATTGTTCCATTGTTAATTATCTTGCTGGTCTTGCAGCGAATTTCTTTTAAACTGAATCAAAGGGATATGCGCAGTATGGTCACCGGCTTTATCTTTGCCTTCATCGGGCTTTTCTTGTTTTTATTAGGAGTCAACGCCGGTTTTATGGACGTAGCCACCTTGGTCGGCATGCGTTTGGCTCAGCAGGGGAACAATATTTTACTGGTTGTAGTCTCCTTCTTTATCGGGGTGGTTACCATCATCGCCGAACCGGCTGTCTATGTTTTAACCCAACAAATAGAAGAAGTTACCAGTGGTTCAGTTAAAAAAGGCATTATTCTGCTTTTCTTGGCTATTGGTGTAGGAATAGCAGTTGCTATTTCGGTCATTCGCATATTAGTTCCCAGTATCCAGCTCTGGCATTATCTGGTGCCCGGCTATATTGTTGGTTTAGGTCTGATGTTCATGGTGCCCAAGCTCTTTGTCGGTATCGCTTTCGACGCCGGTGGAGTGGCCACCGGGCCTGTTACAGCTACTTTTGTCTTGGCTTTTATCCAAGGTGTAGCCGGGGCTTTTGATGGCGCTAATTTGATGGTCGATGGTTTTGGCATGATTGCCATGGTAGCCATGTGGCCCATCATCACATTACAGACTTTAGGCTTCCTCTTCAGGAAAGCTTCCAGCAACCCTTAAAGGAGGTATAGAGTGGAACAGACTGAATTTTTCGACGAAATGCTCTTTTTTATAGTAAATCACGGCCAGGCAAGTAAGATTTTGCACAAGGCCAAAGAATTTGGCATGAGCGGCGGCACTATAGCCTTAGCTAAAGGCACGATCAAAAACGCCTTTTTAAACTTTTTATCCCTTTATGACGAGCGCAAAGAGATCGTCTTTATGGGGACTAACAGTAAGACTGCCGATCGAGTCTTGCCTGAATTAGACAAGATTTTCAATTTTGCCAAGCCCAATCATGGCATCGTGTTTTCTACCTCAACTTGGGGTGTTTTAGGCACGATTCATGCTACTAAGTTTTTAGAAGCAGAGGAACAAAGGAGAGACAAAGCTGTGTATCAGTTGATCATGACTATAGTAAACAGAGGCAAAGCTGCCGATGTAATCGATGCAGCTAGCGAAGCCGGCTCCAAAGGGGGCACCATTATCAATGCTAGGGGCTCAGGCATTCACGAACAGGCTAAATTGTTCAATATGGAAATTGAACCGGAAAAAGAAATGGTTCTGATTTTGGCCAAGACGGAAGTTGTCGATAAGATTACCGAGGCAATCGCTAAAAAAATCGACATAGAAAAGCCCGGCAACGGCATTATCTTTGTTCAGAACGTCCATCGCACCATAGGCTTACACGAGTAATGCAAATCGGGGACAGTCCCCGATTTGCATGCCGCTGTGTGTGTCTAAGTTCCTTATATGCAAAACAGGGACTGTCCCGGTTTTGCATGTCGGTATCATTGTGGCTTGTGTAAATTTCTTTGAGGCTTCTAAATTTTGGGAGTTTCGAAGAATTTAAATATAGAGGGCATTAGCTTTCAAAAAGTTTATTAAAAACAATATAAACGGAGGTTTTTCACAAAATGAGCATGTTTTGTTATCAGTGCCAGGAGACCGCCCGCAACACCGGCTGTACAGTCAGAGGTGTTTGTGGTAAGAATGAGGTCGTGGCCAATTTGCAGGATTTACTCATCTATTCTTTAAAAGGCTTAGCCAATGTAGTTGTAAAAAACAACATCGCAGCTAAGGATTTAGATGGTATTAACGAAGAAGTTTTGACCGGTTTGTTCATGACCATCACCAACGCCAACTTCGACGAAGAAGCAATCGAAAAGCAAATCGAGAAGATGATTGCTTTAAGAGATCGCTTGGTTGAGTTAAACGGCTCTGCAGGTTTACACGATGCAGCCCTGTTCAGCGTTGGCGACAGAGAAGATAAATTGAGCAAAGCTGCCAAAGTGGGCATTTTAGCTACCGAGAACGAAGATATCCGTTCTTTGCGTGAAATGATCACCTACGGCTTAAAAGGCTTGGCTGCCTATGTGGAGCATGCCAATAATATCGGCTTGAAAGAGTATGAAATCAACGATTTTGTCTACGAAGCCTTGAATGCACTTTTAGACGATGAACTGACAGCCGACGATTATGTTGCCCTTACCTTAAAAACCGGTGAATTCGGTGTTAAAGGTATGGCCTTGTTGGATCAAGCCAACACCTCTCGCTATGGTAACCCAGAAATTACCAATGTTAACATAGGTGTGCGCGATAACCCGGCAATTCTGATTTCCGGTCACGATTTAGTCGATTTAGAGCAGCTTTTAGAACAAACAATGGATACAGGTGTTGATGTCTACACCCATGGTGAGATGTTACCTGCCCATTATTATCCTGCTTTCAAAAAATATCCTCATTTTGCCGGCAACTACGGCAATGCTTGGTGGAAACAAGTAGGGGAGTTCGAAACCTTTAACGGTCCGATTCTCTTCACCACTAACTGCATCGTGCCTCCTCGCACTCCCGGCGTTGTTGACAGAATCTTCACCACCGGTGCTTCTGGTTTCCCAGGTTGCATGCATTTTGTCGCTGACGAAAATGGTAAAAAAGATTTTACTCCTATTATTGAAATGGCCAAGACCTTACCTGCTCCAGAAGAAATTGAAAAGGGCAGCATTGTCGGCGGTTTCGCCCATAACCAAGTTTTGGCTTTGGCCGACCAGGTTGTAGAAGCTGTTAAAACCGGTGCCATTCGCAAATTCTTCGTCATGGCAGGCTGCGACGGCAGGATGAGATCAAGAGAATATTACACCGAGTTTGCTCAAGCTTTACCGAAAGATACGGTAATTTTAACAGCAGGCTGTGCAAAATACCGCTACAACAAATTAGACTTAGGCGATATCAATGGAATACCCAGAGTTTTAGACGCCGGACAATGCAACGACTCCTATTCCTTAGCCGTCATCGCAATGAAATTGCAAGAAGTCTTTGGCCTAGAGGATATTAACCAATTGCCCATCGTTTACAACATCGCTTGGTATGAGCAAAAAGCCGTCATCGTTTTGTTGGCTTTACTCTTCTTAGGCGTCAAGAATATTCACCTAGGACCAACCTTGCCCGGTTTCTTATCGGCTAATGTGGCTAATGTCTTAGTAGAAAAATTCGGCATCGCCGGTATCGGCACTGTCGAAGATGACATTGAACTCTTCTTAGGTGAATAAGAAAAGTGAATTAGCTCTTTCTAGTTTATTTGAACTAGTAAATGAGCCTTGAGTCAGCTGAAGAAGAAACTTAAATAGAAAAGCTCGGGTTAGAAATAACTCGAGCTTTTTTGATCTTTGAATTTAATGGCAAAGGATTTGCACAGAGTAAACTAAAATGCCAAAGTAATATAACTTAAATGTGATAAGGACTAGATGAAACAAGGAGTAGGCTCCGATCGGATAGGAAATCGGCACATTTATGAAGCGGTTTCGAAACAATTGCTTTTACTACAATCAGACAGGAATCAACGAATCGATGTAAGATAAATCTGTTAGACTTGTCCTTTTACACGCCTCAAATTCCTATTATTCAGCA
>JAAYKD010000106.1 GCA_012522585.1 Bacillota bacterium
AAATTATTTACGAATTCATCGGCAAAGGGAAGCCAAACTGTGTCGACTAAGACTGTTTTTTCTTCTTCAATTAGATAAGAGTTATAGCTGGAGCCTCTGTGGGTAGAAAGTTCTTCGCCGTGGAATTTGCGCAATTCCCAGTCTATTTTACCAACCCAAGAGACATTGTTTTTGATGAGTTTTCTCATAACCAATCTCCTTTATCAAATCTTTTTCAGAGAATATTTTCTCAGTTTTATGTTAACACAGTTAGGGTCGAAAGGTCAATAATTTTAAATCTTTTCGGTCCTTTAGTTGACTCTCTAAACATGTTACAATATAAAAGATATAAATTTGAAAATTAGGGGTTGATTTCTATGGCTGATGTCAAAATAGTCATGCTAGGCACAGGCACGCCCAATGCTCTGGCTCATAAATCGGGGCCAGCTCTGACTTTGGTGGTCAACGACCAAGCTTATCTTTTCGATTGTGGCCCTGGCTTGGTGCGCCGAGCTTCCTTGGCAGCCGATTTATACGATCTGCCAGCCTTAAAGGCGGAAAATTTAAACACCTGCTTTATTAGCCATTTGCATAGCGATCATACAGCTGGCTTAAGCGATTTGCTTTTGACTCCTTGGGTTTTAGGCCGCTCTCAAGCCTTGAAACTTTTTGGTTCTAAGGGAATCAAGAAGATGGCTCATCATTTGCTCATGGCCTATAATGTAGATATTGTGAATCGGCGCTTTGGAGCTGAGCTTGCTGACCCCGAGGGTTACAAAATAGAGGCTGAGGAAATAAAGCCAGGCCTATTTTACCAAGATGAAAATATAAAAGTTTTTGCCTATTTTGTCGATCATCCACCCTTCGAGGCCTATGCTTTCAGAATAGAAACCCCCAACGGTATAGTCGTTTATTCGGGCGACACAGCCCCCTGCCCAGGCATTGCCGATGCCGCCCACGAAGCCGATTTGCTCATCCACGAAGTCTACTCCCACCAAGGGGTGCAAAAACGCACGCCCAAATGGTATAAGTATCATACTTCCGTTCATACCTCCGAAGTCGAATTGGCGGCTTTGGTCAAAAAAGCTAAGCCAAAGTTTTTGGTTTTGACCCATCAGCTTTGGATGTTAGGTGAAAATGAAGGAGCCGAAACGGGAGCTGTGGAAAGACGCTCCAACGAAATCGTGGAATATTTGTCTGCCCAATTCCAAGGGCAAGTGGTCTCGGCCAAGGATTTAGATTTGTTCGTATTACACCAAAAGGGCAGAGTTTCTTATAGTTCATTACCCCAAGCTCTTAAGAGTTAGGACCAAAATATTTTACTTTTTTATTTGAAAGAAAGGAAAATTTCATGACAAACAACAACAATGCTAATGCTGAAGTCTATTCCCCGGCCCATTATCCTCGATCTTTGGGCTTTATCAGAGTGCGCAACGCCCGCCATTTAGGTGGATACCCCACTAAAGACGGTAAAAAGGTCAAAGACCATTTGCTTTTGCGCACCGGCCGAATGAACGACGCGACGCCGGAGGATATAGCCAGAGCCGTTGAAGAATTCAATATAAAGACCATAGTGGATTTCCGCACGGCTATCGAGCGGGAAAGGGCACCAGATCCAGAAATTGCAGGTGTAGAAAACAAACATCTCAATGTTTTTGGCGACGAGTTTCGCGACGGCCTGATGGTGGGCTTCATCTATAATCGGTCGACTAAATCGCCCTTAGAGCAAATTATGGAGTTGGAGAACCCCTTCGAAGATCTGAATCGTGAGCACAGAAGGGTCTATCGCAGTTTTGTCACTTCCGATTCTCCTCTCAAAGCATACAGAGAGTTCTTTCAAACCGCCCTCAATTTAGACGAAGGTTCTATGAGCTGGCATTGTTCGGCCGGTAAAGACCGAGCCGGCATCGGGGCAGCCTTAATGCTGATGGCTTTAGGTGTCAACTGGAAGACAATCAAAGAAGATTACCTCATGTCGAATTACTATTTCCAAGATCGAATCGATAGTTTTGTCGATTTTAGCAAAACCCTGACCGACCGAGAAGAAATTTGGGAAGTGGCCAGAGTCATGTCAGGGGTCGACGGCTCCTGGTTCGACGCCACTCACGACGAGCTTCTTCGCCAATATGGCTCAGAAGAGGGCTTCTTAAAAGAAGGCTTGCAACTAAGTAACAGTGATTTAGCGCTGCTCAGAAATAAATACTTAAAAAACTAGCCAAATCCAATTTTTATTCAAAGAAAGGAAAATTCCATGTCAAGTGGCAACAATACCCAGTCTGAAGCTTCTTCACCAGCCTATTACCCTCGTTCTTTAGGCTTTCAAGGTGTGCCTAATGCTCGTCATTTAGGTGGTTTGCCAACTCAAGACGGTAAAAAAGCCAAAGACTATTTGCTTTTGCGCACTGCCAAGATGGATGAGGCAACTCCGGAAGATCTAGTCAATATTACTCAGCGCTACAATGTAAAAACGATTATAGATTTTCGCACAACTCGGCAGAGAGAAAATGCTCCTGACCCGGAAATTGAAGGTGTAGAGAATAAGCATTTCAATGTTTTAGGTGATGACCCGGCAGCCAGCTTTATTCATACAAGAAATGTGAAGTCCCTAGAGCGGCTGATTTTCTTGGAAAACCCTTTGGAAGTTGTTCAGGCTGAACGGCAAAAAATCTATCGCAACTTGGTCACTGCTGAGGCCCCACTCAAAGCCTACAGAGCATTTTTTAAGACAGCTCTCAATTTAGATGAAGGAGCTTTAAGCTGGCATTGTTCAGCCGGTAAAGACCGAGCCGGTATTGCTGCAGCTCTCATCTTGATGGCCTTAGGGGTCGATTGGAAGCTTATTCGAGAAGACTTCCTCTTGTCAAACTTCTATTTTCAGGTTCGCCTCGATAACTTTGTCGAATTGAGCAAGACTTACACCGACCGCCAAGAAATTTGGCAAACAGCAAGAATTATGGCGGGAGTCCATGGTTCCTGGTTCGATGCTACTCATCATGAAATCCTCAACAAATACGGTTCAGAAGCAGGCTTCTTGAAAGATGGCCTATATTTAAATGATAGCGATCTGGCCTTGCTCAAAAACAAATACTTGAGCAACTAGTCAAGTATCGGTGATTAAGTCACAGCTTTTTTGACCAGACTCCGGTAATATAAACTTAAGCAAGTAAGCTTAATTTTTACGGAGGTTTAGTTAAATGAGTATATATAAATTTTCAGCTGTAGATAATAAAGGCGCAGAGGTTGCATTAAAAGATTATGAAGGCAAGGTTTTGCTCATTATCAACACAGCTACCGATTGTGGTTTCACCCCCCAATACGACGGCCTAGAAGAGCTCTATCAAAAATATAAAGAGCAAGGCTTCGAGATTTTAGATTTCCCTTGTAATCAGTTTTTAGGTCAAGCTCCTGGCACAGATGACGAAATCGATACATTCTGCCGCTTAAACTACAATACTTCCTTTAAACGCTTTAGCAAAATCGAAGTTAACGGCGACGGTGCTCATCCTCTCTATGTCTATTTAAAAGAAGCAGCTCCTGAAGACTATCTGACCGACGAGCTCAAAGCTTTCAACGAGCGCATGCAGTCGAAGGATTTAGGTGTAGAAGGTGCCAAAATCAAATGGAACTTTACCAAATTCTTAATCGATCGCCAAGGCAAGGTGGTTGAGCGTTTTGCCCCAACTCACAAGCCTGAAGACTTGATAAAAGATATAGAAGAACAGCTTGCCAAATAAAAATATTCTAATTCTAGTAATTTAATAGGTTTTTCTAAAAAAAGATACGCCCTTTCCTTTGAGAGGGCGTTTTTTTTGAAGGTTTTTTTACAAGTTTAGCGAATTAAATTGAGTGTATAGACTTTTAAGGAGGTGTTTTTTATGGCTGTCACCACCTATCGTTGCCCAGCCTGTGGCAACGGATTGAGGTACGACCCCGAATTACAAAAATTGGTCTGTGATTATTGTCATAACCAATATTACGAACATGAAATTCTCGACCTGATTAAAGAAAAAGAACTTTCAACTGCAAACACAAATCTTTATCATTGCCCAAGTTGTGGCGCCGAAGTCGCTACCAACGAGACAACTGCAGCAACATATTGCTATTACTGTCATAACCCAGTGGTGCTTTCCGGTAGGCTACGAGCCGAATTTAGGCCCGACTATGTCTTACCCTTTAAAGTTACAAAAGATCAAGCCCGCAAAAACTTCCTGAATTGGGTGCAGACCAAACGCTATATTCCCAAAGGCTTTTATAGCGACAGCAATATAGAAAAGATTACAGGTGTCTATTATCCTTATTGGATGGCCGATTACACTCTCGATTCCACTTTCTCAGGTGAAGGCAAAGAAAGTACCACTGTTTCCGATGGCAATTACAACGTGGTCACTACCAAGCACTACGATGTTGTGCGCAGAGGCGATGTGGAGTTGCGCAATGTGCAAAGAGGAGCCTTGAGCACGGCTGACCGCAAACTTTCCGACGGTGTACATCCTTACGATTACAGCCAGATGCAACCCTTTAGTGAAACGGCCCTGACCGGTTTCCAAGCGGAAAAACGAGACGTAAATTCTGAAGACCTACACCAATCTATCGAAGAAGAGATGAAGAGCTATGCTCAAAACCTACTCACAGAAGGTCACAGCTATAGCAGTCTCAGCGGTGAAACTATTTCTCAAGTAAAGGATGCCGATTTTTCTTATGCCTTGCTGCCGGCTTGGGTTATCACCTACACCGGGCGCGATGGCGTAATCTATTATTACAGTATTAACGGGCAAAACCAAAAGACTTGCGGAGTTTTGCCGATCGATAAGGGTAAGCTAAAAAGAGACGCTTTTGCTATCTTTGCGGTTGTCGCAGGCTTACTGGCTATAGGAGGTATGTTCATATGGTAAAGTATAATAATACCTCAAGAAGAAAAATCAACCAACGCTTTTGGAGCATCTTGGTTTTATTCAGTTTACTCTTTTCCTTTAGTATTTTAGGCCTGCAAGCCTTGGCCGAAGATTTAGGCTCGGGAAGTCAGCGAGTATTCGACTATGCTCAGATTCTCGACTACGATGATATCGAATATTTGGAGATTTTAATCGCCGAGTTTATCGAAGAAACCAATCTAGACTTCGTTCTCTTGACCAGTGACGAGGCCGAGTATAGCGCCGACGATGCTACAGCAATCAAAATTGGAATGGCTGTGGCCGACGATTTCTACGATTACAACGGTTTTGGTATCGGTGAAGACTACGACGGCATGATTTATTTTATCGATATGTCAAATCGAATACCTATTATCACTACAAGTGGTGTGGCCATCGATTATATTACCGATAGCCGCCTAGAATCAATTTTTTATGAAGTCGACAATGAACTTAGGGACCAAGATTTTACCATGTCGGCCTATGCGGTTTTACGCAAAACAGCGCAATATGTGGCTGAAGGTATACCCGATGACCAATATCGCTACGATGAAGATACTGGCGAAATCACCCAGCCACCGGCCAAGCCCAAGAACAAATTGACTCTTTTCGAAGCCGGAGCTTCTGGCTTTATCGGCCTTATCTTCAGCATGGGTTTTTATACAAATGTATCAGCTAAATACGGCCTAACAGGTAGCACCTATACCTACAATGTCCGAGGCAACTCGGCGGTCGAGGTTAAAGAGGCTAAAGACGAATACATTCGCACATCGGTTGTCCGCACAGCCAAGCCCAAGTCCTCTTCCGGCAGCGGCTCAGGTGGAGGCAGCAGAACCCACACCTCATCCTCCGGCCGAACCCACGGCGGTGGCGGCGGCTCCCGCTTCTAAACCCAAATGCAAATCGTGCAAATCCGGGACAGTCCCCGTTTTGCAAAGCTTCTATAGAAACAGAGATGAACAGGGTAATTCTATAAGGAACTTAGGCAAACGAAGTGAGCCGGTTCTGGGCTTGTGCCTTTGGCACATGCTGGAGCATCCTCCTTCTCGCAAAGCTTCTATAGAAGTAATGATAAACAGGCCAGTTCCGGTGTTTCGTTACTTAAACTTTTTTCTACAAAGTGATTTCGGAACAGATATGTCTTCTTGCTTCAACTAAATAACCAAACAAAAAAG
>JAAYKD010000107.1 GCA_012522585.1 Bacillota bacterium
GAAGGTGATAAATGATGACCATCCATATTGTGGGAGGGGGCTTGGCAGGCAGTGAAGCAGCCTATCAAGCAGCAAAATCTGGTTTACCGGTAGTTTTATATGAAATGCGCCCGGTCAAACCATCACCGGCTCACAAAAGTGATAAATTTGCAGAATTAGTCTGCAGCAATTCCTTAAAATCAAACAATTTGGATAACGCAGCCGGCTTGCTCAAAGAGGAGATGAGAATTTTAGATTCTCTGATTATCGAAGCAGCTGAAGCCACCCGAGTTCCGGCCGGTCAAGCCTTGGCGGTGGACCGGGAGGCTTTTTCTGAATATGTAACGCGACGTCTTTATTCTCTGGACAATTTAAAAATTGTCAGAGAAGAGGTTATAAATCCTAAAATCGAAGCAGACGATATTTGGATTTTTGCCAGCGGCCCTTTGACCTCTGAAAGTCTTTTAGGTTATTTGCAGAGTTTATTCGGTCAACCCTATCTTCATTTTTTTGATGCGGCCGCTCCTTTAGTCAGTCGGGAATCTCTGGATATGAGTAAAATCTACGCAGCCTCCCGTTACGATAAGGGAGATCCAGATTATCTCAACTGTCCCATGAATAAAGAGGAGTATTTGCAGTTTTGGCAAGCCTTGGTCGAGGCCAAGCAGGTTGAATTAAAGGAATTTGAAGAGGAAAAGTATTTTCAGGGCTGTGTACCCATTGAAGAGCTGGCAGCCCGAGGCCAGGATACCTTGGCTTACGGTCCCTTAAAGCCCAAAGGCCTGATTGACCCGAAAACCGGTGAGACCCCCTATGCGGTGGTTCAGCTCAGGCAGGATAATATAGCAGCCGACCTTTATGGTCTGGTTGGATTTCAAACAAGCCTCTTGTTTCCCGAGCAAAAGCGAGTCTTCTCCCTCATACCCGGATTGGAAAAAGCGGAGTTTTTACGCTATGGAGTCATGCATCGCAATACCTTCATTCAATCGCCCATTCTCTTAGATGAGCATTTTCGACTGAAGACTAAGAAAAACATCTTCTTTGCCGGCCAAATGACCGGGGTTGAGGGCTATATTGAATCGGCCGCTACAGGTTTAATCTGTGGAATTAATGCAGCTCGCCAGCTTAAAGGTCAAGAACCTCTGAGCCCGGGGCAACACAGTATGCTGGGGGCTTTGATGCATTATGCCACCAACTGCGATCCGAAAAGATTTCAGCCGATGAATGCTGTTTTTGGAATTATGCCTCCTCTGGCTGAAAGAGTCAGAAATAAAAGGCAGCGCTACAGCATGTATTCCAAGCGGGGCATCGAAGCAATCGAGGAGTATCGGGCACTTCTGGAAGTGAAATAACGATATTAAATAATCAGTATTGGTTAAAAGAAGATTGGATCAGCGATTCTTTAGAAGTATCTTTGATTAGCAAACTCCTCCAGCAAGGCTTTGATAGAGCCTTGCTGGAGGAGTTAAAATTAGCGGCTAGAAAACATTATAATAATTCACCTAGAAAAACACTTGGGTAAGTATCATAAAAATATCAGGTGATAAATTTAACAAAAATAAAATTAACTCTTGCCAAAAAGTGTTTAACTTGTTATAATAATCGGCGGTGTTAATACACACGGGTGCTGAGTTAAATTCCTGTGCTTTCAGTAATCAGAAAGTGGATGCTAACGATGAAGACCCGGAGGAAAAAACAAAAAGAAAGGTAGGAAATACGAATGTCTGTAATTTCTATGAAACAGCTTTTGGAAGCCGGTGTTCACTTTGGACATCAAACCAGACGCTGGAATCCCAAAATGGCCCCTTATATCTTTACTGAGCGCAATGGTATCTATATCATTGACTTGCAAAAAACAGTAAAAAAGATTGAAGAAGCCTATAATTTTATCCGCTCCTTATCTGAGCAAGGCGGCACTGTTTTGTTCGTAGGAACAAAAAAGCAAGCCCAGGATGCTATGGCAGAAGAAGCTCAGCGCTCCGGCATGTTCTATGTCAATCAGCGTTGGCTTGGTGGCACCTTGACCAACTTCCAAACCATCCAAAAGAGAATTCGTCGCTTACACGATCTCAGAGCAATGGAAGAAGATGGCACATTTGATGTTTTACCCAAGAAGGAAGTCATCAAATTGCGTCATGAAAAGGATAAACTGCAAAAGTTCTTAGGCGGGATCAGTGAAATGAAGAGATTGCCCGATGCACTTTTCATCATCGATCCGAGAAAAGAAAAGAATGCCATTAACGAAGCCAGACGCTTAGGTATTCCAATCGTGGCCATTGTCGATACTAACTGTGATCCAGATGAAATTGATTATGTGATTCCCGGCAACGATGATGCAATCAGAGCCGTGCGTCTATTATCCTCGGTGATTGCCGATGCTGTTATTGAGGGTCGCCAAGGGGAATCAATGGCAGAATAAATGTAAACTCGATCGGCCTTAAGGATTTTTCTTTTAAGACCGATCTTTTTTAAAGGAATATAATTTGGGGGAATGCATTATGATTACAGCAGCAGCTGTTAAAGAACTAAGAGATCGTACCGGTGCCGGTATGATGGATTGCAAAAGAGCTTTGCAAGAAGTTCAAGGTGATCTGGAAAAAGCAATTGCGCTTTTAAGAGAAAAAGGCTTAGCCGCAGCAGCTAAAAGAGCTGGACGTGCAGCCAATCAAGGTTTGATCATGGGCCAGGTTAAAGGCAGTGAAGCTTCTTTAATCGAAGTCAATTGTGAAACAGACTTCGTTGCTAAAAACGAAGATTTCCAAGAATGGGTCCAGCAATTGGCTGATACCGTTTTGGAAAATAAATTTACTTCGGTAGAACAGTTGTTAGAGCATAAAATCGATGGTCTGACTGTTCAAGAAGAATTGACCAATCAAATTGCAACCATCGGTGAGAATATGGGTATCCGCAGAGTTGCCTATTATCAACCTGCCGAAAACACCTTGATGGATCTCTATATCCATGGTGGCGGTCGCATTGGTGTTTTAGTTGCCTTGAAGTTTGCTAACGAAAAAGCTATAAAATCTGAATTAGCCGAAGAGTTAGCTCATGACTTAGCCTTGCAAATTGCAGCTTCCAGACCTCTTTATATAGATTCTGAAGAAGTGCCTGCAGATATCGTAGAAAAAGAAAAAGAAATCTATTTAGCTCAAGCGATCAACGAAGGTAAACCTGAAAATATTGCTCAGCGTATGGTCGAAGGACGCATTCGTAAATACTTTGAAGAGATTTGCTTAGTTGAGCAGGTTTTCGTCAAGGATACAGGTGTTTCAGTCGGCCAATTGTTAAAAAATGTAGCTAAAGAATTAAATACAGAAATTGCAGTAAAATCTTTCACCAGATTTGAAATCGGTGAAGGGTTTGAAGCTGAAGAAAGCGAAAATTAATATAGAGACAAAAGGAACATCAATATAGTGTGATGTTCCTTTTGATTAAATGGGGAGGTGGCGTTTTTGCGTCCTAAATATCAGCGTATAGTGTTAAAACTTTCCGGTGAAGCTTTAGCAGGTGAACCCAAAGAACGTGATAAGAAGTTTGGCTATGATTCTGCAGTTTTGTCTGATATAGTCAATCAGGTCAAAGAAATCAGTGATTTGGGCATAGAAGTTGCCTTAGTAGTCGGTGGTGGCAACCTTTGGCGAGGTGTCAAAGGAAGTCAAACCTTAGGGATTGACCGAGCCACAGCAGATTATATGGGAATGTTGGCAACGGTTATGAATGCCTTGGCTTTACAGGGGGCTCTAGAATCGGCTGGTGTGGTTACCAGAGTTCAGTCGGCTATTGAAATGAGAGAAGTTGCTGAACCTTATATCAGGCGCAGAGCAATTCGCCATCTGGAAAAGGGCAGAGTTGTCATCTTTGCAGCCGGAACCGGCAATCCTTATTTCACTACTGATACTGTAGCTGCTTTGCGTGCCGCTGAAATAGATGCTGAAATTGTTTTGAAAGCCACAGGAGAAGTGGATGGAGTCTATTCATCTGACCCCAAACTTGACACTCCTGAAAACAAAGCAGTTAAATATGACAGGATAACCTATCATGAAGTTTTAAAAGAAGAACTAAAAGCGATGGATGCAACGGCGATCTCTCTTTGTATGGACAATGATATCCCCATCATTGTCTTTAATCTCTCGGAACCGGGCAATGTAAGAAGAGCTGTATTTGGTGAAAAAATTGGAACTTACATAGGAGGTTAACCATGATGAAAGATTATTTGCTAAACATTGAAGAACGCATGGAAAAGACTATTGTTGCTTTAAAGAATGAACTGATCACAATCAGAGCCGGTCGAGCTCATCCGGGCCTTTTGGAAAGAATTATGGTGGAATACTATGGAGCTTCCACTCCATTGAACCAGATCAGCAATATTTCCTGTCCGGATGCTCGCAGTATGGTCATCCAACCTTGGGACAAAACTGCCATTAAAGCCATTGAAAAAGCCATCTTGGTTTCCGATTTAGGATTAAATCCCTCTAATGATGGTTCGATTATTCGTTTAGTCATCCCCCCACTGACTGAACAGCGGAGAAAAGATCTGACTAAGATGGTGGATCGAAAAGGCGAAGAAGCGAAGATTGCTTTACGCAATATCCGCCGCGATGCCAACGACGAAGCCAGGCGTATGGAAAAAGAAAAAATGTTTTCTGAGGATGAAATGCATTTGGCCTTTGATGAATGCCAAAAAGTAACAGACCGTTTCGTCAAGGAAGTCGATGAAGTTATTGAGTTGAAGAACAAGGATATTATGGAAGTCTGATTTCTTTATATGTAGATTTTTCCGGAGGGCCGATCAAGCCCTCCGCTTTCTTTATCATAGCTAATCTGCTATCTTTAAAGGGAGTTTAATTGATGAGGTGAAAGAATGTCTCAATTGGAGAATAGAATCAAAGTTGAAAGAGAAAATTTGCCCAAGCATATTGCTTTTATCATGGATGGCAACGGACGCTGGGCTCAGCAGAGAAAGATGCCTCGCTCTTTCGGCCATAATGCCGGTCTTGATGCGATGCGCAGAGTCATCCGTTTTTATGGGGAAGTTGGAATTAAAGTTCTTTCCTTTTACGCTTTTTCTACGGAAAATTGGAAGCGTAGTCAAAGAGAAGTCAATTTTTTAATGAATCTACCCATAGATTTCATCGAACAGGATTTACCTGAACTGATGGAGCGAGGGGCCAGGCTCATTTACAGCGGTGATTTGACAAAAATCCCTAAAAAGACCCTGGATGCTATGAGAAGAGGGGAAAAGGCCACAGCTCAAAACAATGACCTGATTATCAATATCGCTTTTAATTATGGAGGCAGGGATGAGATAATCAGAGGAATCAGAGCTATGGCATTAGAACACAAAGAAGGCTTTTTGCAGGCTCTCAATGAAGAAGATTTAGGAAAATTTCTTGATCATCCGGAATTGCCTGATCCCGATTTGATTGTCAGAACCGGAGGAGAGCAGAGGCTTTCCAATTTCTTTCTCTGGCAAGCAGCCTATTCTGAATTGTTTTTCACTGAAGAATATTGGCCTGATTTAAACGAGGAGCTTCTAGAGAAAATTCTCGGAGATTATTTAGATAGAAACAGACGATTTGGCGGCCTTTAGAATTTTGCCGGAAGGGGAGAAGCCGAGTGTTTCAGCGCACGGTTACCATTTTTATTTGGGCACCCATATTTTTAGCTTTTATACTATTAGGTAAATGGCCTTTACGTATTTTTTTTATTGGCATCATACTTTTGGCAGCTAATGAGTTAAAAAATATGGTTGAACCTAATAACATTCAAATTGATCTGCCTGCCATTGCTATGATGAGCAGTGCGGCTTTTTTCATTCAGCCTTTGAGTGAAAGTAATTTGATCTGGATCTTTTTTGGCTTTTTAGTCTATCTTCTGGCCAAAAAGGTTCTTCTATTTCCTTCTTTTTCATTGGTCAGCCTGGCTATGAATTGCTTTGCAGCTCTTTATATAGTGACGCCGTTTTGGTCGGCCTATTATTTACGGGTTAGTGAAAACGGCATTGCTTGGGTTTTAATTGTCTGTTTTTTAGCTTGGTCCTATGATATTTTTGCCTATTTAACCGGATACTTTTTCGGGAAAACTCATCCTTTTCCTGATATCAGTCCTAAAAAGAGCACGGAAGGTTTGATCGGCGGGCTTGTTGGCTCTGTTCTGACCATGCTGGTCTTTAGCTTTGTGATGAAACTCTCCCCTTTAAACTTTGCCATCCTAGGCCTTTTCGGGGGAATTGTTGCACAAATAGGCGATTTAGTAGAATCCTCAATTAAAAGGGAATTTAAAATCAAGGACTCTGGGAATCTTCTTCCCGGTCACGGAGGAATTTTAGATCGATTCGATTCCTGGATGCTGGTCGTTTTCGTCGTCATTTTATTTAGACGTTATGTTTTTATGTGAGGTCAATTATGAAAAATATTACAATTTTCGGTTCCACAGGCTCGATTGGGCGTCAGACTTTGGCTATCGTCAGAAAATTCCCAAATCTATATAGAGTAAGAGGCCTGACTGCCAAAAGCAATATAGCTCTGCTAAAAGAACAGATAGATGAGTTTAAACCTGATTTTGTTGTTGTTGAAGCAGAAAAAAACGGACAATTGCTCAAGGAAGATTACCCTGCTTTGGAAGTTTTTACAGGTTCAGAGGGCCTTTTGCAAGCAGCAAAAATTGAAGTGGATACTATTATCATGGCTCTCAGCGGCTTTGCCGGATTGGCACCAATTCTTCAAGCTTTAAGTCAAGGTCAAAAAGTAGCCTTGGCCAATAAGGAACCTGTGGTAGCTGCCGGACCTCTTTTAAAGCAATATGTGCAAGCATATCATGGTCTTATTTTCCCCGTGGACAGCGAACATTCAGCTGTTTTTCAAGCCTTAGAAGCAATTGGACCTAAGAGCAATTTAGACACAGTCTATTTGACAGCCTCCGGAGGTCCTTTTTATCGACAAGAGAAACGAGATCTGAGCCAGGTCAGTCCTGAAGAGGCAATTAAACACCCTAAATGGTCTATGGGAGCCAAATTATCGGTGGATTCGGCTACTTTGATTAATAAGGGTTTGGAAGTAATGGAAGCCAGATGGCTCTTTGATTTAGAATCTGACCAGATCGAGGTTGTTATCCATCCTCAGAGCATCGTTCATGCAGCTGTCAAAGCTAGAGACGGAGCTTTAATCGCTCATCTGGGCTATCCGGATATGCGTATGCCCATTGCCTATGCACTGTCCTATCCTGAGAGACTCAATTTAGATCTGCCAAAATTATCTTTGTCAGAATTGTCTCAGCTCACTTTTGAAGAACCAGATTTGAAGAGATTCCCCGGACTGGCCCTTTGTCTTGAGGTCAACCGAAAGAGCGGATTATATCCAGCTGCTTTAAATGCAGCTAATGAGGAAGCTGTCGCTGCCTTTTTAGACAAAAGGATTCTCTTTACTGAAATAGTGCCCGTGATAGCTGAAGTCTTGGATAAAGGTGACTTTCAGGGGAAAATTCAATTAGAAAATATATATCGAGTCGATAGAGAAGCTCGAGAAATCAGCAGAGAAATAATTTCTCGCTTAATTTAAAACCGAGGTGATTTAGTGTCCGCAATAATCTTAGCAATTCTAGGCTTTGGCCTTTTAATAATAGTTCACGAATCAGGACATTTCTTTGTTGCCAAGTTTTTTGGTATCGAAGCCGATGAGTTTTCTATCGGCATGGGTCCTCAAATAATAGGTAAACAAATAGGCAGAACCGAATTTTCCTTGCGAGCTTTGCCCATTGGGGCTTTTGTTCTCTTTGCCGATCCGGAAGACGAGGCTAATCTAGAGGCCAACCCCTTTGTCAATGCAGCCCCGATCAAGCGCTTGCTCATCGCTTTAGCCGGACCTCTGGCTAATTTTAGTCTAGCCTTGATTCTTTTGATTTTACTGGCTTTTTTTAGCGGCATAGCTTCAAACCAGCCAATTGTCGGGGCTTTGATGCCAGGGGGAGTAGCCGAAGCAAGCGGCCTCATGGCAGGGGACAGAATAGTCAAAATTGAGGGTCATTCAATCGATACCTGGTCTGATATTACAACTTATGTCGCTCCTGCGGCAGAGCAAAAACTGATTGTCGAGATTGAAAGAAAGGGCGAAAATTTGACTTTTCTTTTAACTCCTGCTTTGAATGATGAAAATCGTGGCGTCATAGGGATTGCCAGTTCGGTAGAAAAATATTCCTTCTTAGGCAGCTTCTCTGCCGGCATCGGTGAAGCTTTCGGCATGCTGAAAGAAGTGGTTTTAGGTTTGAGGCTGCTCTTCAACAAAGAAGCATTGGGTCAATTAATCGGCCCGATCGGCATTGTTTCCATAACAGGCCAGATGGCCAGAAGTGGCTTAGCAGACTTCAATTGGTTTTTAGCTTTTTTGAGCATCAACCTAGGAGTATTTAATCTAGTGCCAATTCCAGCTCTCGATGGAGGGAGAATTATTTTAGTTCTCTTGGAAATGATCAGAGGCAAGAAACTGAACGAAAAAGTTGAAGGTATCATCAGTACCTTGAGTTTTGTCTTGATCTTTGGTCTGATAATTTTAGTTTCCTTTAGGGATATTTTAAAACTCTATTGATTTTATAGACTGAGGTAATCGTTATTAGGCTGGAGTTATTTTAGTTCTCTTGGAAATGATCAGAGGCAAGAAACTGAATGAAAAAGTTGAAGGTATCATCAGTACCTTGAGTTTTGTCTGGGTCTTTGGTCTGATAATTCTAGTTTCCTTTAGGGATATTTTAAAACTCTATTGAGTATATAGACTGAGGTAATTGTCATGGAAAGAAAAATAACTAAAAAAATTGCTGTTGGCAATATTTTTATCGGTGGTGATGCCCCCGTCGTCGTTCAATCTATGTGTGATACGAGAACTGAGGATACAGCTGCCACCATCGAGCAAATTTTGCAATTGCAAAATGAGGGATGCGAACTGATCAGAGTTGCCGTGCCTCACGAACAGGCTGCTCGAGCCTTAGGAGCCATTAAGCAGAAAATCCAAATCCCTCTAGTGGCAGATATTCATTTTGATTATCGCTTAGCCTTAATTGCCTTGGAGGAAGGCGTCGATAAACTGAGAATCAATCCCGGTAATATTGGCTCTCCTGAGAGGATTGAGGCTGTGGTCAGGGCAGCCAAGGATAGAAATGTACCCATCAGAATCGGTGTCAATGCCGGCTCGTTGGAAAGAGAGATTTTAGAAAAATATGAGCGGCCGACAGCCCAAGCCATGGGTGAGAGCGCCCTTTCTCATATTCGTATTTTAGAGGAGCTGGATTTTTTCGACATTCTGATCTCAGTTAAAGCGAGCTCGGTGCCCATGACCATTGAGGCCTATCGAAAGCTCTCACAAATTGTTGACTATCCTCTTCACTTAGGGATAACCGAAGCCGGGCCACCTTCCACAGGCATCATACGTTCGGCTGTTGGGATGGGTTCCTTGCTTTCAGATGGAATAGGAGATACCTTGAGAGTATCCTTGAGTGCTGACCCCAGGGAGGAAGTCAGGGTAGCTTGGGAAATATTGAAGAGCCTTGAACTTAGAAAAAGAGGCATCACTTTAGTTTCATGCCCAACTTGTGGCCGAGTTAAAGGGGATGTCTATGAATTGGCCAGAAGAGCCGAAGAGGCATTAAGAAATTATCAGGGGATACCTCTGACCGTTGCAATTATGGGCTGTGAAGTCAACGGCCCCTTGGAAGCCAAGCATGCAGATCTTGGTTTGGCCTGCGGAGTGGATACGGCTCTGCTCTTCGTCAAGGGAGAGATAGTAGCAAAACTCAGCCCTCCTGAGTATTTCAGGGCATTGCTGGCAAAAATCGATGAAGTAAACAAAAATGCCATTAATCAATGATTTTTACCACGTTTAGCCTGCATTTGTGCTAAGTACTTGCCAATATTAATTTTTTATGTTAAAATTACTATTGCTTGTTGAGAGTGGGCCTGCCCACTCTCTCTTGTTTGTGAAAAGAGGTGATTTGATGAGAGCTAACCTAGAAAAGGTGGAAAATATTGCAGCCGAGGTAGCCGAAGAATTGGGTTATGAGCTTTATCGCGTCCAGATGATGAAAGAGAGAGGACGCAGCATTTTGAGGATTACGATCGACCACGATGAGGGGATAAATCACCAGGATTGTGAAAAGTACAGTCGAGCAATTGACCCCCTTTTAGATCAGGAAGATCCGATTCCATACAGTTATTACCTGGAAGTTTCTTCACCGGGGTTATATCGTCAACTCTATAATGAAAATCATTATCAAAAGCATTTAGGCTCATTTGTCAAGGTTGTCTGTCGCCGCGGGGTGGCAGGAGCTCGCACCCATCGGGGGACTTTGGCTTCTTTTGATCATGAATATATAAATTTAACAATCGCTGAGCAAGAGTTAAAAATACCCAGAGAACTTATTAAATCAGTAAAATTAGATATCCCTGAAGGATAAGGGATAAAGGAGTAAAGGCAGAATGAACAAAGAATTCATCGAGGCTTTGGCGGCAGTTGCTAAAGAGAGAAATATTTCCGAGGAAATGCTCTTTAAAACCGTGGAACAAGCCCTTGTTTCAGCATATAAACGTAGTTTTAGCAATGCTACCAATGTCAGAGTGAGTATAGATACAGTCAGTGGAGAACTCAATGTATTCTCTCAAAAAACAATAGTCGAAGAGATTAAAGATCCACGCAGTGAGGAAACTCTGGAAAATGCTAAGCGAATTAACCCTGAGTATCAATTAGGCGATATCATAGAAAACGAAGTTACCCCTCAGGATTTTGGCAGAATTGCAGCTCAGACAGCCAAACAAGTTGTAGTGCAGCGTTTGCGCGAAGCGGAAAGAGGCATGGTCTATGACCAATACGCTGACCGTGAAGGTGAAATCATCGGAGGGATGATTCAACGCTATGAGCAAAAGAACATCATAGTTGAATTGGATAATCAAGTTGAAGCTCTGTTACCTTTAAGTGAGCAAGTGATGGGTGAGGATTATTCAGTTGGCAAGAGATTGAGTTTTTTTGTTGTTGAAGTCAAAAGATCCATGAAAGGTCCACAAATTATCGCTTCCCGTTCCCATCCCGGCCTCTTGAGAAGGCTTTTCGAACTTGAAGTACCTGAATTATACGATGGCACCGTAGAAATGAAATCCATCGCCAGGGAAGCAGGACAACGTTCTAAGGTTGCCGTATATTCTAAACATGAAGACATCGACCCTGTTGGTGCTTGTGTTGGTCCTAAGGGGGCTAGAGTCCAGGCTGTGGTCAATGAACTCAATGGAGAAAAGATCGATATTGTCAATTATTCTGAGGATATGGCTGAATACGTTGCCAACGCTCTCAGTCCGGCTAAAACAATCTATGTTGATGTCCTGGAGGACGGGAAATCAGCTCGGGTTATAGTTCCTGATTATCAGCTTTCTTTGGCCATCGGCAAGGAAGGACAGAATGCCCGTTTAGCAGCTAAATTGACAAATTTTAAAATCGATATTAAAAGTGAATCCCAAGCTGAATCTGAAAATTTATAGGAAGCTTAATTGGTAATTCTGTTTAAAGGGACGTGAAATAATGAAGAGGAGAAAAACACCTCAACGAATGTGTGTAGGCTGTCAAGAAATCTCTCCCAAGCGTCAATTAATTAGAATAGTTCGCAGTCCCCAAGGGGAACTGTCTCTTGATTTAAGTGGTAAAAAATCAGGCCGAGGTGCCTATCTTTGCCGTAATCAGGAGTGCTTTCACACTGCAGTTAAAGCTAAAAGGTTGCAGAAAGCCTTGAAATGTGAAATTTCTTCTGAGCTTTTAGCAATTTTAGCAGGTGAATTGGATTTACTGGAAGAAGATAAAGAAGAAAGAACTATTGATAAAACATAAACACTTAATTGCATTGCAGCAAAATACCGATATTTCGGTGAGGAGTGGTCGTATCTTTTAATGAAATAAGTTCAATTTTTGCCGAAATATGGAGGTGGCTCAATGGATAAAATAACCGTCAGCGATCTGGCGAAGGAACTCAAAGTATCTACAAAATTGATTAGCAGCCTATTGACCGCTTTGGACATGACTGACGTAACAGCTAATACTGTTATAGCCGATCCTGTTGCTAAAGCGGTATCTGATGTTGTACTCAAAGAAAAAGCTAAGAAAGCAGCAGCCAAAAGAAAAGAAAAGGCTGAAGAAAAGAGTAAAACCGCTGTTCAAGATAAAAAAGCAGCTGAATCTAAGGATTCAGACAAAACAATAAAAACTATCCCGGTCAGACAAGAACCTGCCAAACGCCCTGCTCAGCAGGCACCCAGAGCTCCCAGACCCGCTTCTGATGCTCCCAGGCAGACTAGACCTCGTCCGGATAGCAGACCGACAGGTGATAGAAGATCTGCTCAAGCGGTCGATCGAAGACCTGCTCAAGCGGTCGATCGTAGACCTGCTCAAGCTGGAGACCGAAGACCTGCTCAAGCCGGAGACCGAAGACCTGCTCAAGCCGGGGACCGAAGACCTGCTCAAGCTGGAGACCGAAGACCTCCCCAAGCTGGAGACCGAAGACCTCCCCAAGCCGGAGATCGAAGACCTGCTCAAGCAGGAGATCGAAGACCTCCGCAAGCTGGGGATAGAAGAAGAGCTCCTGATCAGAGAAGCCGCAGCCCCAGAGGCCAGCAGCCTACCGGTGCCAGAGCAGATGGCAGAGTCAGTCGACCGGTCGGAAACAGACCGCCGGTAGTTCCGCCTCCGCCGCCACAGGTGGCTCAGCAGCAGACTACACCCACCAAGATGGTCAAAAAAGACCACAAGTATTCTGACGAGCGCTATCGCTCTCAAAATAGAATGTTTTCCTCTGAAAACGAAAGAAGTCAGCGCAGCTCAAGGAGAACTAGGAATACTCGAACCAGACCCCGCGGAAGACAGAGGGTTAAATCTGCAGAGAGAATTATTACCACAAAAGTACCCAGTCAAATCGAATTGGGCGGAAGCATTACCGTCAAGGGTATTTCCGATTTACTCAAGACGGATGTACCTTCGGTAATCAAAAAGCTGATGGGAATGGGCGTTATGGCTGCTATGAATCAGGAAATTGATTTGGATACAGCCACTTTACTAGCTCAAGAATTTGGCAGTAAAGTCGTAGCTCCCAAAGAAGCATTTGACCCGGAAGTTCTTGTAGCAGATATTGAGGATAAAGAAGAGGACTTGATGGACCGTGCACCCGTAGTTACCGTTATGGGTCATGTTGATCATGGTAAGACCTCACTCCTCGATGCTATCAGATCGACTAATGTTGTCTCCCGGGAAGCAGGGGGTATTACCCAGCATATCGGTGCTCATACAGTCGAAGTTCAGGATAAAAAAATCACATTTTTAGATACACCCGGTCACGAAGCATTTACTATGATGCGAGCTCGCGGAGCTCAAGTTACTGATATAGCGATTTTAGTAGTTGCGGCCGATGACGGTGTGATGCCTCAAACGATTGAAGCAATCAATCATGCTAAAAATGCTGATGTTCCAATAGTAGTTGCGATTAATAAAATAGACAGACCCCAAGCTCAACCTGAAAGGGTTAAACAAGAACTGACCGAGCACGGTTTAATCGCCGAAGAATGGGGCGGCGACACTATCATGGTCAATGTTTCAGCCTTGAGAAAAGAAGGAATTGAATTGCTTTTGGAAAGCGTCATTCTTTTAGCTGAAATTTTGGAATTGAAAGCCAACCCCAAGCGCAAAGCCGTCGGTACTGTTATTGAAGCTAAGTTGGATAAAGGACGCGGTCCTGTGGCCTCTGTTCTAGTTCATAAAGGCACCTTAAGAATCGGTGATACGATTGTAGTGGGTAGAACTTATGGCCGAGTCAGAGCTATGGTTGACGATAAAGGTCAGCGCATAGAAGAAGCCGGGCCCAGTACCCCGGTAGAAGTGCTGGGACTCAACGAAGTACCCGATTCCAGCGATACTTTTAACGTGGTAGACGACGAGCGTCAGGCCAGACAATTAGCTGAGACCAGAGCTTCCAATTTGAAATTGGAAGAGCAAAGATCAGGCAGAGTGACCTTAGAAGACCTGTTCAGCAAGATGAGCAGTGGCGAGGTCAAAGAATTAAATATCATCTTAAAAGCCGATGTCCATGGTTCTGTTGAAGCTATCAGAGCCTCCTTGGAGCGACTTTCCACTCCTGAAATCAGAGTAAATATTGTCCATACAGGTGTGGGAGCAGTTTCGGAAAGTGACGTCATGTTGGCCAGTGCATCCAATGCCATTATTTTTGGTTTTAATGTGCGCCCTGATTTAAATGCCACCAAAGTAGCAGAAGCTCAAGAAGTCGACATCAGAACCTACAGGGTCATCTATGAGATCGTCGACGATGTGGAAGCAGCCATGAAGGGTATGCTGGCTCCCGTATTAAGGGAAAGAGTAATCGGTCATGTGGAAATCAGAGATCTTTTCAAAATCTCCAGATTAGGCACAATCGCTGGTTGCTATGTCAATGAAGGCAGGGTAACCAGAAATTCTATGGTTAGAGTTATCAGAGATGGCACAGTCATCCATGAAGGTGCAATTGAATCTCTCAGACGGATCAAAGACGATGTCCGTGAAGTAGCAACCGGCTATGAATGCGGCATCATGTTGGAGAGATTTAATGATATAAAAGTCGGTGATCGTTTTGAAGTCTACATCAATGAAGAAATCAGACGTACCGAACTATAAAATTCCTTAAATTTCAAGGAGGAGATTAGATGAAACAAAGAGCTTTGAGAATTTCAACTGTGATTAAAAATGTGGTCAGCAATCTCATACAAAATGAAATACGCGACCCTCGTATCGGCTTTGTCAGCGTTTCCGATGTGGAAGTAAGCGGTGACTTGCGCTTAGCCAAGATCTATATCAGCCCGATGGGGACTGATGAAGAAAAGCAAGCTTCCATGGCTGGTCTGGAAAGTGCCAAAGGCATGATCAGAACAGCAATCGGACAGGCTGTGAAACTGAAATATACTCCGGAAATTCAGCTGATTCAAGATGATTCTATTGCTAGAGGTTCAGAACTTTTAGATTTAATCAACAAAGTAACTGCTCCCAAAGAGCAAGAAGAAGAAAAAGAATAGCAAGAAATCGATCAGGCGGCAGGAAAATTTCCCGTCGCCTTTCCTTTATCTTTTCTTAGAAAGAAGGTTGTGCCATGATTCATGGTGTAATCAATTTGAATAAACCAAAGGGGATTACCTCCCATGACGCAGTCAGCCGTTTGCGCCGGATTTTGCAGCAAAGGAGAATTGGTCATACAGGCACTTTGGATCCTTTGGCTCAAGGTGTTTTGCCTATCTGTTTAGGCGATGCTACCAGAATTGCCGAATATCTGAGCGGAGCCGATAAAACTTACAGGGTCTGGATGCGCTTTGGCTATAGCTCTGACACCCTGGATATCACAGGTCAGGTTAAAGAAGTTGAATCTGAAGAAATATCGAGCAGGGATCTGGATAAGATTTTGCAAAATTTTCAAGGTGAGATAGAGCAAGTCCCCCCCATGTATTCTGCCATCAGTATCAAAGGGCAGAGACTCCATCAATTGGCTCGACAGGGTAAGACTATAGACAGACCTGCCAGAAGGGTTATAATCCATAAAATAGAGCATTTGAACTCCTTCAAAGGACCTTTGGGCTTTGAAGCTGAATTGAGGGTTAAATGCAGTAAGGGCACTTATATCAGGTCTTTGGTTCAAGATATTGGCAAGGCTGCCGGCACTGATGCTATTTTAACCGATTTGACCAGAGAAAAAAGCGGTGGTTTTAGTCTTGATCAGTCTCTGGATTTTGCAAGCATAGAAGCCAGAGTCGAATCGGCCCAGACAGCAGAAATTTTACATCTTCTGTCTCCTAAACAATTATCATTGCCGATCAGAACACTCACTCCGGAAGAAAAAAACGAAATCAAGTTCGGTCGTTTTATCAATTGCTCCTTGGATGAAAAAGAGATTTTAGCCCAAGAGGACCTGTTGCTGCTCTATCAAGAAAAACTGGTAGCTATCGGCACCCTTGTTGATCAGGACGGGTCTTGTCTGATCAAGCCAAAGAAAAACTTTGTCAATCCTTTGAAATTCGTGAAAAAATAAAAGCCAGGTGAATATAATGAAAATCTATAATGCTGAGGACAGCCTGCCTGAACAAAAGAGAATAATCGCTTTGGGCAATTTTGATGGAGTTCATTTGGGTCATCAAGCTATAATAAAAAATGCCGTCGAACTGGCAAATAAATCCGATGCCTTGGCCTCGATTTTGCTTTTTGAACCTCATCCCATGGCTCTTTTGCAGCCCAATCAGGTTCACCCTCTTTTAACTTCGCTAGAAGCTAAAATTGAATACTTTACCCGGTTGGGTTTAGATGAATTGATAATTCATCCTTTTACCGAAGAAATTAAATCAATGTTGCCGCAACAGTTTTTTCTTCAGATCCTCTGTCAAAAACTGAATGCCGGGGGATTTTCCATTGGCTTCGATTATACTTTTGGCAATCAGCATAAGGGCAATGCCTCACTCTTGAGAGAATTCAGCTTGGCTAAGAATTTGACTATTGTCATTCAAAAAGAGGTTTTGTTTGACGGTGAACCGGTTTCTTCCACAGAGATCAAGAAAGCGATCAGGAGCGGCCGCTTTGACCGGGCTAATCGATTGTTGGGGCGTAAATATTGTCTTTCTATCGAGTCTTTTACTAAGGAAGAAGATGTCTATCGCTTGAATTTTAACCAGCAGGCCGTCTTGCCCCAAGCGGGAGAATTTTCTGTTTCGGTCTGCCAGGCTAACAATCTTTTGGACCAGAAGGGTCTTCTTTTCCTTGAAGAGGGAAGGGTCAAACTAAAGATCAAAGAAGAACTTTGTCGGCAGAAAAAATACCTTTTATTTTTTCAAAATCAATGAAGATAGCCCTTGATATAATGAGCCTCATGGGTTATAATGCATGAGCAACCTAAGGCTAGGTAAATAGCTCCTCCGGCTTTCTACTTGGCTCTAGGAGTAAATATTTTAGGAGGACAAAATGATTACCAAAGAATTGAAACAAGAATTGATTGAAACTTATCGCTTACATGAAAATGATACAGGTTCACCGGAAGTTCAAATTGCTATTTTGACTGAACGCATTAAGCAGTTGACTGAGCATTTAAAGACTCATAAAAAGGACCATCACTCAAGAAGAGGTATGTTCTTGATGATCGGTCAGCGTCGTTCTCTTTTGGATTACCTGCGTAAAATTGATGTTGAACGCTACCGTGAGATTATCCAAAAACTAGGAATCAGACGTTAATTAAAAAAGCAACGCCGTTTCTTATAAACGGCGTTTTTTTATAGCTTTGTTGCAGGAATAGATGAATCGGATAACGAAATTACTATGGATATAAAGAATAAAGAAAAGAAAAACAGGAGGTACAAATGGTACACGAAGTAGAACGTGAAATTGCCGGACGCAAACTGAGAATTGAAACCGGACGTTTAGCTAAACAGGCCAATGGTGCTGTTTTAGTGTCTTACGGCGAAACTGTAATTTTAGTTACAGCTTGCGCTTCAAAGGAATCGAGAGCCGGCATAGAGTTTTTTCCCTTAACCGTTGACTATGAAGAGCGTCTATACGCTGTTGGAAGAATCCCGGGTTCTTGGGGCAGAAGAGAAGGCAGAGCATCGGAAAAGGCTGTCTTATCAGCCAGAGTAACTGACCGCTCGATCAGACCTCTTTTCCCTTCCGGTTTTCGCAATGATGTGCAAGTGATCATCACAGTTTTAAGTGTGGAGCAGGACAATGCTCCGGAAGTAGCAGCTATCATCGGTGCATCAACAGCACTTTCCATTTCCGGAATACCCTTTAACGGACCGGTGGCCAGTGTTATGGTGGGATATGATGGAGAAAATTTAATTCTCAACCCAACCGAAGAACAGAGCGCTGAAAGTCTTCTGCACTTACAAGTTGCCGGAACTAAAGATGCAATTAACATGGTAGAAGCCGGAGCTAAAGAAGTTTCGGAAGAAATCGTCTTAAAAGCTTTAGAGTTCGGCCATGAAGCCATCAAGGGCATCATCGAAATGCAAGAGGAATTGATTGCCAAGGTGGAGATCAAAGAAGCTGAAATGATCGTTCATAGAGTTTCTGATCAGGTTTTGGAAGAAGTCAGAGCCAAAGCCTATGAAAGCTTGATCGAAATCAATGCAATTACCGAAAAACATGAAAAAGAAGCCGAAATTGATCGATTGAATAAGGAGATTGTCGAAGAACTTTCGGAAGAATTCCCCGAAGAAGATGAAATCAACGAAGCTTTCTCTCAAATTTTAAGAGAAGTGGTCAGGGAATTGATTTTGCAAGGAGTCAGACCCGATGGCCGCTCAGCTGAAGAGATCAGACCAATCTCCATTGAAACCAGTGTTTTAAATAGAACCCACGGCAGTGGTTTATTTACCCGTGGTCAGACTCAGGTTTTGAGTATTGCTACTTTGGGAGCCTTAGCTGATGTACAACAGCTTGATGGCTTGACAACTGAGGATAGCAAGCGCTTTATGCATCATTACAACTTCCCTCCCTTTAGCGTTGGCGAAACCAGACCACTTCGTGGACCCAGCCGTAGGGATATCGGGCATGGAGCCTTAGCTGAAAGAGCTTTAGAAGTCATGTTGCCCGATGAAGATGAATTCCCCTACACTTTGCGTTTGGTTTCTGAAGTCTTGGAATCAAATGGTTCCAGTTCCATGGCCAGCATCTGTGGCAGCAGCTTAGCTTTGATGGATGCAGGCGTGCCTATCAAAGAGCACGTAGCTGGTATTGCTATGGGGCTGATCAAAGAGGGGGATAGGTTGGCTATCCTGACGGATATTCAGGGTATGGAAGACCATTTAGGCGATATGGATTTCAAAGTCGCAGGTTCTTCCAAGGGTATCAATGCTCTGCAAATGGATATTAAAGTGGCCGGTCTGGATATGAGCATTTTGAAAAAAGCCTTGGCACAAGCCAAAGCAGGAAGACTCTTTATCTTAAACAAGATGAATCAAGTCATCCCTCAAGCCAGAGAAGAATTGTCACCCTTTGCTCCTCGCATCATTATGATGAAAATTGATGTGGAGAAAATCAGAGACGTAATCGGACCCGGCGGTAAGGTCATCCAAAAAATCATCGCTGATACAGGTGTTAAGATTGACGTTGAACAGGACGGACGTATTTTCATTTTCGTTGCCGGAATGCAATATGAAAATGGAATGAAAGCCCTCAAGATGATCGAAGATATTACAGCTGAAGTTGAAGTCGGCAAGACCTATTTGGGCACAGTCACCAGAGTTGAGAAATATGGAGCTTTTGTTGAAGTCCTCCCGGGCAAAGATGGCCTGGTCCATGTCTCCCAATTAGCCTTAGAACGAGTAGAGCATCCTCAAGATGTTGTTTCTGTAGGCGATGAGATCTTAGTCAAAGTTACTGAAATCGACCGTCAAGGCAGGGTCAACTTGTCCAGAAAAGAAGTTCTAAAGGCTGAAGCCGGAGTTTAAATTTAATCAACTTATAATTCCTTTGAGAATGGGGTGAGTCGCTTGCGAGGTTTTGCCTGGTTGGAAAAATATAAAAGTTTGAACCGACCACTTCCGCAAAGGAAAACTAAAGGGAGTGCAGGCTACGATTTAGCAGCCTTAGAGGCAGTCAGAATCGAGGCTGAATCATCCTTACTCATCGAAACAGGTCTGAAAGCCTATATGCAGGCAGATGAGGTATTGCTGCTTTTTATTCGCAGCAGTATAGCTATCAAGAAAAACCTGCGTTTAGTCAATGGAGTAGGGGTTATTGACAGTGATTATTACAATAATCCCCAAAACGAAGGCCAGATTCTGATTGCTTTAGAGAATTTGAATCCCTATCCCATAGAGATTCAAGCCAATGAGTTGCTTGCTCAAGGCATTTTCACAAAATTCCTCTTAACTCAAGAGGATAGAAGCGAAGGTTTAAGAATCGGTGGCATAGGTTCCACTGATTCTCAAAAAGAGAAATAATACTTTTTAGACGAAAGTCGGTATAGTATCAGGCTATGCCGACTTTCGCCATTTTCCGGGCTTGTTTGGATTGTTCCAGTGCCTGTTCAAAGTCAAATGCACCGATTTCGATAGCCCTCCACCTTTTACTTATTTTTAGTAAAGTCATAGTTCTCGAAAATTATCCATATTTGATTCTCTCTCTTAAATTGGACATCCATACAGTTCCTACAGTACCAAAGGAATCTTCGCTGAATAGTTCGCCCAAATTGCCTTTGTATGAGCCTGCGTTAAAGGAATGTTCGAATTTTTGGTGGTTCGCCTTTTTGTAGGAAGCGTCCCTTGTTTGAATATAGTGTGCTACTTCAGGATTAGCAGAGTTGTAGACTTCAATTTGTGTTCCGTCAGACGAAACCTGAACAACCGCAACATCCTCTGTTCCCTGAGAGTTAGTTGTGCCGATTGCCTCCTTTAGGTTAAATGAAAACCGAACTTCATTTTTCTCTAAATCAAAGCCAAACAAGCCGAACTCCGCTTGAAAAACGAGGAATTTCTCATCTTAAGGGTCCAGTAGCTTTCGGTAGAAAAGTGTATTCTGCCTCGAGAGTATTGTCAAAATAAAGGCCATATGTTACTATGTAATCAGTTACATTGAATTCAATGAAGGCGAAGGGAGGGTGAGTTGTGACTACCAAAAGATTCAATATGGCTGAAGAGCACGAGCTATTGATCACCCGGCAACTAGGAAAAAAAATGAAAGATCAATTGGTCTCAAAATTTACCGATAATTCACAGATTGAGATCATATATTTAGATTTTTCCAATATCATTGTCTTAGATTTTTCTTGGGCAGATGAATTTGTGGCCAAACTGGCCGTTGAGCTTAATGCTAACCTTCATGGTGAGAAAGCTCTGGTCGTGGCCAATTGTACCGACGACCAATTCGAGAACATCAATGCTGCGCTTTTACAAAGAGCGTTGACTTTGACTGCCGAACAAGAGGGCAAATCTTTTTTCATCGGTGATTTAAAAGAACCTCTTTTAGAGACCTTGACCTGGGTCGGAGAAAATAGCCAAGTTACTGCTCGCGATTTAGCCAATCATTTTGGTTTAGCAATTAATACAGCCAGCAATCGTTTGAGTGAATTAGCTAAAAGACGTTTGCTCTTCAGAGGCGAGACCATCATGGAGAGCGGGGGTAAACAATTCTCTTATTTTCCTATTCGTACTTCTAATTAAATTTTAAATCGACTTAAATAAAGAAAGGGTGTCTTTTCGTGGCAACAAAAGATAAGCAAAAAGCATTGGATGTGGCTTTGGCCAGTATTGAAAAGCAATTCGGAAAAGGTTCTATTATGCGGATGGGGGAGGCCCAAGCAAGACTCAACATTGGTATTATTCCTACAGGCTCCCTGGCCCTGGATATCGCTCTTGGAGTAGGTGGAGTGCCCAGAGGTCGAGTGATCGAGATTTACGGACCAGAATCTTCAGGAAAAACAACTTTGGCCCTGCATATTCTAGCTGAAGCACAAAAGCTTGGGGGAACGGCAGCATTTATCGATGCTGAACACGCACTGGATCCTGTTTACGCCGAGAACTTAGGGGTAGATGTAGACAATCTGATCATCTCTCAGCCTGATACAGGTGAACAGGCTTTGGAGATTACCGAAGCTTTGGTCAGAAGTGGAGCTGTCGATGTTGTTGTTGTGGACTCCGTGGCCGCCTTAGTTCCCAGAGCCGAAATTGACGGTGAAATGGGAGATTCCTTTATGGGCTTACAGGCTCGGCTGATGTCTCAGGCTTTAAGAAAATTAGCCGGGGCTATTTCCAAATCCAATACAGCGGTTATTTTCATCAACCAAATCAGAGAGAAAATTGGTATTATGTTTGGTAATCCCGAAACGACTACCGGAGGCCGTGCTCTCAAGTTTTATTCCAGCGTGCGTTTAGATATACGCAGAATCGAAAGCTTAAAACAAGGGTCTGAAATTGTCGGCAACAGAACCAGAGTCAGAGTGGTCAAGAACAAAGTTGCCCCTCCTTTTAAACAAGCAGAATTCGACATCATGTATGGCCAAGGCATATCCAGGGAAGGCTCGGTTTTGGATATGGGCGTTGAGCTAGAAATAGTCAATAAAAGCGGAGCTTGGTTTTCTTATGACGGTGAGCGCTTAGGTCAAGGTCGAGAAAATGTTAAAAACTTTTTGAGAGATCATCCTGACTTGCTTGCCGAGATAGAGGAAAAAGTCAGAGATTTTTACAATCCTAAGGAAGTCGAGGTCGAAGAAACAGAGGAAGAAAAATAAATGCAGGATGAAGAGCAAAAATGTTTGAATAGGGCAGTTTCACTTTTAAGCAGAGTTTCCTATTCAAAGAAAAGACTGAATGATAAATTGAGAGGGAAATTTGCTCAATCTACAATCGATGCAACCATCAAAGAGCTGGAGGAGCTGGGCCTCTATTCAGAAACTAAGGAAATAGGAGTTTGGCTCAGATACTATCAAGGTGGTAAAAAAAGCAGAAGAGAGATAGAATATGCCCTCTTGCAAAAGGGTTTTCCCAAAAGTTTGATTTTAGAGCAGCTGGAAAGCTTGGATGAGCAAAGAGATGAAGAAGTTTTAAAAATCCTGGTCGAACAATTAAAAAACAGAAATAACTTGAACGATGAGAAAATATTTATGCGACTTTTACGCAAAGGCTTTGCCTCCAATTCGATCAAGAAAATCATCAGAGAACTTTCCTCAGAGGACAGTGAATTATACTAAAAAAATTAGGGCTCCAAAATTATTTTGTCAGTAACGGTGAAAAGCAAAGCTCATCTTGACGAAAAAGCAGAAAAAGGTTAGAATGGGAAGACAAATGTACATTCATATTCGTTTTATATTCATCGAGTTGGTAAAAAACTTGCTTTTTATAATAGGCTATTTTGTCTTTTACAAACGAAATATACTGTTCATTGACAATTTAATTAGCGGAGGTGTAGATTATACAACATTTAGTGAAATATGTAATCGGAATCATAGTCTTGTTAGTTGTACTCCTGATCGGCTGGTTTATCGGTAAAAGTTACCGTTTTAAAAGAGATGAAGCTGAATTGGGTTCAGCCAAAGAACAAGCTAAAAGCATCCTAGAAAAAGCTTTAAAAGACGCAGAAATTCAAAAGAAAGAAGCCTTGTTTGAAGCTAAAGAAGAAGTTCATAGGTTGCGTTCCGAATTGGAAAAAGAAATTAAAGATAGACGTAACGAATTACAACGTCAAGAAAGAAGAACTATTCAAAAGGAAGAGTCTTTGGATAAAAGGCTTGAGGGAATAGAAAGACAAGAAGAAAAACTGCAAACGAAAGAACAGGAAATCGATCGAGTTCGAGAACAAGCTGATGAAATATATCAAAAGCATTATACCGAATTGGAAAAAATTTCCGCTATGACCCAAGACGAAGCAAGAAGTCATCTTTTGCGCTTGGCTGAAGAAACAATTCAAACCGATTTGGCTTTGATGATTCGCAATGCCGAAATAGAAGCAAAAGAAAAATCTGAGCGCAAAGCCAGGGAAATAATTGGCTTAGCCATTCAAAGATGTGCCGCCGATCACGTGGCAGAAACTACTGTTTCTGTGGTGGAATTGCCCAATGATGATATGAAAGGCAGAATCATCGGCAGAGAAGGACGCAATATCCGCACATTAGAAACTCTAACCGGTTTAGATCTGATTATAGACGATACCCCGGAAGCAGTTATTTTATCCGGCTTTGATCCGGTTCGTCGTGAAATCGGCCGGGTCGCACTGACCAGGCTGGTTCAAGACGGTCGTATCCATCCGGCTCGCATCGAAGAAGTAGTTGAGCGAGCAATGCGAGAAGTCGATCAGCGCATCGAAGAAGAAGGAGAAACCGCCACTTACGAAGTAGGTGTGAACGGACTCCATCCTGAGATTATCAAATTGTTAGGACGCCTGCATTTTAGAACAAGCTATGGGCAAAATGCTCTGAAACACTCAAAAGAGGTAGCTTATTTAGCAGCCATGATGGCGGCTGAAATTGGGGCTGACGAAACCATGGCCAAAAGAGCCGGTTTGCTCCACGATTTGGGCAAGGCAGTCGATCATGAAATCGAGGGTTCTCATGTTTCCATCGGGGTTGAATTGGCCCGCAAATTTGGTGAAGGACCCGAAGTTCTTCATGCTATTGAGGCCCACCACGGTGACGTAGAGACCAAGACCGTAATCGCTTCATTGGTCCAGGCTGCTGATGCCATATCTGCTGCCAGACCCGGTGCCAGAAGGGAAACTCTGGAAACCTATATCAAGCGTTTGCGTAAACTGGAAGAAATTGCCACAGAATTTGAAGGCGTTGAACAAGCTTATGCTATTCAAGCCGGACGTGAAATCAGAATCATGGTCAAACCTGATAAGGTTGATGATATTATGGCATATAAGCTGGCCCGAGATATTGTCAAGAATATTGAAGACAATTTAAACTATCCCGGTCAGATTAAAGTTACTGTAATCAGAGAGACTAGAGCTATAGATTACGCCAAATAAGATTCAAGCAGTGTGAATTATCCAATTCACACTGCTTTTTTCATTAAATAGAGGATTTTTAAATTTCAAGAATGAATTATAAATAGAGGTGTTTTTTATGCTCGATTATTTTAATTATTACGATTTTTATGACGGTACTCTGTACCTTGAATCTTTTTTGATTTTATTTGCCAATATCTATAGAGTTAATTTCGATAAGGAAGAAAAAGCATTAACAATAACATTCATTTCTACCAAGACCGATACTCAGAGAAAGGATGATGAATTATTAGAAAAGATCCATAGGGCTCTCTCAATTTTTCGTAAAGTCAATGAAACTCAATCCAGAATATTTCAACTCGATTTAAAATCAGATGCCTATGTCAACAGATTAGTCTACAAAAGGGATATTGAATCTTTAACCCCGGCAGAAGTAAAGTGTATAGCAGATTTATTTGAACAATTTTTACCCTTAGAAATCTTTTTCGACCAGATCAATCAACATAGTCTTTTAGCTTATACCTCCCATGATGAGATTTTTTATCGCCATGATAATTTTGAATTTCTGAATAATTACAAATCCATGAAGATGTCTCGCTCCTCAGCCGGTGTCAGAATGGATAAGCTCATCAAGGAAATTGTCAGTGCTTTAAACGAAGAAGAATCATCCTGGGAACAGGATTTGAACATCGAAGGAGAGATTTAGTGAGATTTCTAGCAATAGGAGATGTGGTTGGCGACGTTGGTTGTCGCATGATAGAAAATCACTTATCTTCTTTAATCCGATTTTATGGGGTTGACCAAGTTGTGGTCAATGGAGAAAACGCTTTTAAAGGCCGGGGCTTGAACAGAAAAACCGTCGAACTTCTTTTTGCCTCGGGCGCCAATGTAATAACTTCCGGCAATCATATCTGGGATCATCGAGAAATCTTCGATTTTATCGATAAGGATGACAGAATCCTCAGACCGGCCAATTATCCAGCTGAGACTCCGGGGTTGGGCTGGAACAAATTTTGGGCCGGAAGTACAGGTATACCCTATGTGGTCATCAACCTCTTGGGTCGGGTATTTCTTTCCGAAGTCGATTGTCCTTTCCATGCTGCCGATAGAATACTAGAGAGTATAAGCAAAGATGTAAAAATTATCCTCGTCGATTTTCATGCTGAAGCAACGAGTGAAAAGTTCGCTTTAGCTCATTATTTAAAATCTAGAGTCAGTGCTATTTTCGGAACACACACCCATGTTCAGACATCCGATGAACAGATCTTGGCAGGGCATACAGGTTATATTACCGATTTAGGCATGACCGGTCCCCATGATTCTATCTTGGGTGTAGATTCAGAAGCTGTAATTTATAAATTTAAGACACAATTGCCGGTTCGTTTTAAAAGTGCTGAGGGCGCCGGTCGCTTGGATGGCATTTTTCTGGAAATTGATGAGAAGACCGGCAAAACCAATACTATTGAGCGCATACAAGTCTTTGAATAGTCAATGATTATATTTAAGGGGAGATCTTAATGGAAATTCTAAAAGTCTCAGCAAAATCCAATCCTAATGCTGTAGCAGGAGCTCTGGCCGCCACAATTCGTGAAAAAGGAGCTGCTGAAATGCAGGCCATCGGAGCAGGGGCTTTAAACCAAGCCGTCAAAGCCATTGCCATAGCTCGAGGTTTTGTAGCTCCTATTGGTTTGAACTTAGTCTGTATACCTGCTTTTACCGATATAGAAGTTGCAGGTGTGACTAAAACAGCAATTAAACTAATCGTCTTAACATCTTTATAATAGTAAATAAAATTCGCAAATTTAATAAGGGTCCACTTTCTTGGTCTAAGCCAATTGCTTGGAATGAGCCAAAGTGGACCCTTGGGCTAGGCCAATTTTACTTGAAGTCAGAAATAGACACAATGATTTTATGAAAATCAAAGGAATTGCAGGGGCAAAAAGAGAATATTTAAGATGTAACGTGTAATTCACTCTAAGAAATTCATGCGTTTTAAAAAATTGGCTTAAGGAGGAAAATGTGGACTTATCTAATATTTATTTGGACAAAAAAAACGGTGTGCCACTTTATCTTCAACTGTCCGAGCAATTGAAGAGCATGATTTTGAGCGGATCACTTACAACCGGTCAGCGTTTGGCCACCGAAAGAACCATGTCTGAAAAGCTGAAGGTCAGCCGTAATACAATAAGTTTAGCTTATTGTGAATTGGAAAAAGAAGGTCTGGTCATCTCTCGGCAAGGCAGTGGCACTTATGTTGCTGATTTAGAGCGCAGATTGCAACAGATTGACAGACGGCAATCCTTGATGAAGGCAATAGACGGGGTTATCAAAGAGGCAGCCGAGAACGGCTACACTTTAGAGGAATTCAACAGTCTTTTTGCCGGACGGATCAGGGAGTGTCGGGGACATTTTAAAAAAGTTCACGTAGTCTTTGTGGAATGCAATCATGAGCAGGCAGATTACTTCGCCAAAGAAATTGAATTGGGTTCAGGTGTGACAGTTGAGGCTGTTCTCCTCGACGAAATCAAGGAAAAGAAAGAAGTTTTGCTGGCGGCTGATTTGGTCGTAACTACATTTTATCACCTTGAGGAAGTAAAGGATTTTATTCCTGAAAGAAGCAATGAAATTTTAGGAATTGCTCAAGATCCTCAGGTTGATACAATCGTAAAAATTGCCAGATTGTCCAAAAGTGAAAAAATCGGTCTCGTTTCGACCAGCGATATCTTTGCTACAGACGTCATTCGTTCCATTCAAAACTCAGGTATTCCTGGCCTCAGGTTTATCAGAAGCATTTCCAAAGATCCCGAAGAATTAAAAACACTCATAAATTTAGTTGAAGTTGTTGTTGTTTCCCCCGGAAGAAAAGAGGAAATTGAAGAATTAGCCGGTGATAGAGAAGTAGAAGTCATTGAATTTATCTATCGTCCCGATATGGGTTCGATAAATCTTTTGAAAAATGCAGTCTTACGCTTACGCGATAAAGATAACTAAAGGAGGAATTGCTATGGAGAACAATCCAAAAACCAGGGTTGTCGTGGTCAATGAGAAATTCTGTAAGGGTTGCGGCATATGTATAGCCTTTTGCCCCAAGAAAGCTTTGACACCCCAAATCAACGGAAAACCCGTTTGGGACAATGATCTTTGCATTCGTTGTGGCTTATGTGAATTACGCTGCCCCGATTTTGCTATTTACTTAGTACAGGAGGGAGAAGAATAATGAAAAAACCAGTTTTAATGCAAGGTAATGAAGCATGTGTACATGGTGCTCTGGCAGCAGGGATTGGCTTTTACGCCGGTTATCCAATAACTCCCTCAACTGAAATTGCTGAGCTCTTAGCTGAAGAAATGCCCAAAGTAGGCGGCTATTTCATTCAAATGGAAGATGAAATTTCCAGCATGGCAGCTACAATTGGTGCCAGTCTAGCCGGTAAAAAAGCTATGACCGCCACTTCCGGCCCCGGTTTTTCCTTAAAACAAGAAAACCTAGGCTTTGCAGTTATGGCAGAGGTACCCTGTGTAGTCGTCAACGTTCAGCGCAGTGGCCCCAGTACAGGTCTGCCAACCTCACCGGCCCAAGGAGATGTCATGCAGGCTCGTTGGGGATCTCATGGTGATCATGCCACTATAGCCCTTTCTCCTTACTCTGTAAGAGAATCCTTTGATGTTACAGTCAAAGCTTTTAATTTAGCTGAAAAATATAGAACCCCTGTAATCATCCTCTTAGATGAAATCGTCGGTCATATGCGGGAAAGAATTGACATTCCAGAGCCCGGCACCTACGAAGTCTTAGAGAGACCCAAAACCGATTTATCTCCTCAAGAATATCAACCCTTTGATGCTCCGGTTGATGGCATTGTACCTTTGGCACCCTTTGGTACCGGCTATCGTTTCCACATCACAGGTTTAACCCACGATCGAACAGGTTTCCCCTCTACCAAACCAGCTGAAGTTGATTATAAGATCAGACGTCTCACTTCAAAAATTGAGATGAACACTGAAGATATTGTGGAATGGGAAACTTATAATTGTGACGATGCCGACACAATTATCGTAGCCTATGGCGGAACTGCTCGTTCAGCCCAAGCTACCATGGAATTGGCTCGAGAAAAAGGTTTAAAAGTTGGTCTTTTCAGACCCGTCACCATCTGGCCCTTCCCAGAAAAAGCCTTGATCGATATAGCTAAAGACAAAAGAGTTATCGTGGCTGAAATGAACTTAGGCCAGGTCGCTTTAGAAGTCGAAAGAATATTGAAACAGGATATTGAAAAAGTTAACAAAATAGACGGTGAACCCATAACACCACAAGAAATTCTTGATCAAATTGAGGGGGTATAGAAATGAGTAACGGAAGAGAATTGCTGCGCCTGAATAAAATGCCACATATTTGGTGTCCCGGCTGCGGAAACGGTATCATCACCTCTCAAGTTTTAAGAGCAATCCAAGAATTAGAGTGGGATCAAGATAAAACCGTAATCGTTTCCGGAATTGGCTGTTCATCAAGAGCACCCGGATATTTGGATTTTTCTACACTACACACAACTCACGGCAGAGCTTTAGCCTTTGCTACCGGTTTGAAATATGCCAATCCTGAGTTGAAAGTAATCGTCTTGACAGGTGATGGAGATAGCGCTGCTATCGGTGGAAACCATCTGATCCATGCCTGCCGACGCAATATTGACATAACCACCATCGTTTTCAACAACTCAATCTACGGTATGACCAGTGGACAATATTCTCCCTTAACACCGACCGGCAGTTTAGCCACAACAGCTCCTTACGGAAATATTGACAGAACCTTTGACTTAAGCCAATTGGCAGTGGCAGCCGGAGCTACTTATGTTGCTCGCACCACTACCTACCATACCAATCAATTGCGTGATTTCATCAAAAAAGGTATGCAAAATAAAGGCTTCTCAGTCATCGAAGCTGTAACTCATTGTCCGACTTACTTCGGTCGTCGTAATCGTATGGGTGGTGCCGTTGAGATGCTCAACTGGCAAAAAGATCATGCCGTACCAATCAGAGCGGCTGAGCGCTTGAGTGAAGAAGAATTAGCCGATAAATTCATCATCGGTGAGTTCCATAATAAACCTGAGCCTGAGTACTGTGAGCGTTATGCTCAATTGATTGCAAATACAAAGGGGCAAGAATAATGAAAAAACAATTAGAAGTCCGATTGAGTGGTGCAGGCGGCCAAGGTCTGATCTTAGCAGGTATTATTTTAGCTGAAGCTGCCTTATATGATGAGAAAAATGCTATCCAGAGTCAATCTTACGGTCCGGAAGCCAGAGGCGGTTCCAGCCGAGCCGAAGTTATTATTTCAGATAATGAAATCCATTATCCCAAAGTAATAAGCCCTAATGTTTTAGTTTCCTTGACTCAAGATTCCTACAATAAATATAAAGGTGAATTAGCCGAAGATGCAATTCTGATCGTCGATGAGACAGTCGAGGTGGAAGCAGACATCAAACACACTGTCTACCAATTACCTTTACTGGAAATTGCCAGAGTTGAGTTGCGTCCGGTGGTAGCCAATATAGTTACCTTAGGTGCCTTCCAAAGAATAACCGGTTGCGTTTCCTATGAATCTTTAGAAACAGCTGTCTTAGACAGAGTACCTAAAGGAACAGAAGAACTGAATAAACAAGCCCTTGCAGCCGGCCACAAAGCGGCAGGAGATCTACTTGCCAGATAAGAAATTTGTCTGAGCTATCTGAGGGTTTACATCTGCAATGCTAAAATACCCTCCCGCTCATCGCCGGGAGGGTAGCTTACTTAAAAAAGTGAAATTTTAACGGAGGTTTGACGATAGATGAACGATCGAGAAAAATTAAAAGCTTCTGTGGAACAATGGGAAAATACGACAGTCGCCAGAATTACATCCCGCTTTCCCGAGCGCAAAGATCCCTTTACCAGTTCATCCGGCTATGAAATTCAAAGGGCTTATACTCCTTTGGACATAGATGGTTTTGATTATCATGAAGACTTAGGATTACCGGGAGAATACCCTTACACAAGGGGAGTCCAACCCACAATGTATCGCGGGCGCTTCTGGACCATGCGTCAATACGCCGGCTTTGCATCTGCTGAAGAATCCAATGAACGCTATAAATACTTACTGCAACAAGGTCAAACCGGCTTATCAGTAGCCTTTGATCTGCCGACGCAAATAGGCTACGACTCCGATCATCCACTTTCTCAAGGAGAGGTAGGAAAAGTTGGAGTTGCCATTGACTCCTTAGCCGATATGGAAATTCTTTTTGACGGAATTCCCTTGGATAAAGTCAGCACATCCATGACCATCAACGCACCCGCTGCAGTTTTGTTGGCCATGTATATTGCCGTGGCTGAAAAACAGGGAGTTACACCGGATAAATTAAACGGAACTATTCAAAACGATATTTTGAAAGAGTATATCGCTCGCGGGACTTATATCTTCCCACCCAAGCCATCAATGCGTTTGATCACCAATACTTTTGAATATTGTTCTAAAGAAGTGCCGGATTGGAATACCATCAGTATTTCCGGCTACCATATCAGAGAAGCTGGCTCCACAGCAGCTCAAGAGATTGCCTTTACAATAGCTGACGGTATTGCTTATGTTGAAGCAGCTATTGATGCCGGTTTAAATGTAGACGATTTTGCTCCTCGACTTTCCTTTTTCTTCAACTCCCACAATGATCTCTTTGAAGAAATAGCAAAATTTAGAGCAGCGCGCAGACTCTGGGCTAAAATCATGAAGGAGCGCTTCAAGGCGACCAATCCCAAATCAATGATGTTGCGCTTCCACACTCAAACAGCAGGTTCAATGCTGACAGCTCAACAGCCTGACAACAATATAATCAGAGTAACTCTGCAAGCTTTAGCTGCGGTTTTAGGTGGAACTCAGAGTTTACATACAAACTCCAGAGACGAAGCCCTGGCTTTGCCCACTGAAGATGCAGTCCGCATCGCTTTGAGAACTCAGCAGATTATTGCTTACGAATCCGGTGCCGGTGATACCATCGATCCCTTGGCCGGTTCCTATTATATTGAATCCATCACCAATGAGATGGAAAAAATGGCAGAAGATTATCTGCAGCGGATCGACGATTTAGGCGGAGCTGTTGTAGCCATCGAACAGGGCTACATCCAGCAAGAAATTCAAAACAGTGCCTATGATTGGCAAAAAGAAATTGAAGACGGTAAGCGCGTAGTTATTGGCGTCAACCGCTTCACCATGGAAGAAGAATCACCTAAAGGATTGCTCAAAGTAGATCCTAGAGTAGGAGAAATGCAGGAAGAAAAAATCAGAGCTTTGAAAGAGAAACGAGACAACGAGGAAGTTGAATCCACTCTGCAAGCTTTGAAAGAAGCTGCAGCTACCGAGGAAAACCTGATGCCCTTGATTCTCAATGCTGTTAAAGCCTATGCAACTCTAGGTGAGATTTGCGGCGTTTTAAGAGAAGTCTTTGGTGAATACCAAGCTTCCATAACCATATAAGGAGGAAGTCGTATGTCAAACCCTATTCGTGTCTTAATAGCTAAACCCGGCCTGGACGGTCATGACCGTGGTGCCAAAGTTATTGCCAGAGCATTCCGCGATGCCGGTATGGAAGTTATCTACACCGGTTTGCGTCAAACCCCGGAACAAATAGTGGAAACTGCCATTCAAGAAGACGTTGACGTCATCGGCATGTCAATCCTTTCCGGCGCTCACAATCATCTTTTCCCAAGAGTAATGGAATTGCTCAAAGAAAAAGACGCTCTTGATATTTTGGTCATAGGCGGAGGGGTTATTCCTGACGAAGACATTCCTTACTTAAAAGAATGTGGTATCAAGGAAATTTTCACACCCGGTACACCTACATCAGATACAATAGATTTCGTGCGTCAACATGTTAAAAAATAATCTTACTGAATACGAACTGGCCCTGATCGAGGGACTGAAAAGTAAAAAGCGCCGACAATTGGCCAAATCCATTACCCATGTGGAAAATGACTTTTTGGCCACCAGGCCTTTTATGGGTGTTGTTCACCAGCA
>JAAYKD010000015.1 GCA_012522585.1 Bacillota bacterium
AATTCGTTTTTAGAGAACGGTTTTAAGAACATATCCCTAGACAAGACAATTTCCAGACGGTGGAGGCTACTTTCTTCTTGGCCCGCAGACAAAACTTCTTGGATATTGTCGGACTCTAGAGCTTTTTCAACAGCTAGATCGACCAGAGGCCACAAATCTTCATTTTCCCCCTGGCGCCTGATGTGTCTGCGGCTGGCAAATTCAGCTAAATTATCCTTGTCTTCAATTAAAGTAAAGCGGGCGTTATCCCAAAGATCAGCTATAACATTTTTGTTTTCTGCATCGACAATTTCTAAACGATAATCGCCTAAATTTTCCAGATACTGAGGCAACAAAAAGACAAAGGCTATTCGCTCTTCAGCGCCGGCTTGAATTTTCTTTTGCACCAACGGTTCGATAATTTCACCGCTGGGTGCAATAGCTCTGATAGCCTCTCCTCCATTGGCAGGCAAAGAATCATAAAAATAGAGCCCGTCAGTTCTAGGTGTGAAGCCTTGCAAATTCTTGCGAGAGGGATAATGAAAGACCCACATGCCAATTTTTTTCACCATGGAAAAAGGCTGAATTTCATTTTGACTTAAAATAAAATAGGAATAAAAATCATCTGTTTGGTATTCCAAAACGATTTCCTCGTCGCTACGCTTCTGCATATCGGCAACACCCTCAGTTGACATGAAAATTTGTTTCGTATCAGCTCCATCAGTGATGATAAAGACAAATGTAGAAACAGCGATAACACCGGCAATGAAGATCAAAAGAGCTCTGACTAGACTAAATATAGCCGGCTTAAAAGGTTTTTCTTGCAAATCTATTTCCTCCAAAATTACCATAAGGATTTTCCTGTTCTGATTCGACTGTTTATTCGTTTATCCCTTTAATTTTTCTTCAACAGCCATTGGCAAAAATTATCAGGAGGTATTTTATGGATCTTTCATCTTATATTGACCACACTCTGTTAAAGGCCGACGCTTCCTCAGAACAGATTCAGACCCTTTGCTTTGAAGCAAAAGCAAACAATTTTAAGGCCGTTTGTATCAATCCGGTCTTTGTCAAAGAAGCAGCTCAACTCTTAGAGGGCAGCTCAGTTGAAATCTGTACAGTCATAGGCTTTCCTTTAGGAGCCAATCTAACAAAAGTCAAAGTCTTTGAAGCCCAAGCTGCTGTTGCTGACGGCGCTACAGAAATCGACATGGTAGCTCCAATATCTAAAATCAAAGCCGGTGATTTTGACTATCTGCAAGCTGAAATTGCTGCTGTTGTCGCTGCTGTGTCTCCAAAAACCCTTAAAGTAATCTTGGAAACCTGCCTTTTAGATGATGAGCAAATAGTTCAAGCTTGCTTGGCTGTTCAGCGGGCCGGTGCAGATTTTGTCAAAACTTCAACGGGTTTTTCCACCCAAGGAGCCACTCTCCACCAGGTTCAGCTGATGGCTCAGACAATTGCAACTAAAATGAAAATTAAAGCATCTGGCGGAATCAGAACCAGAGAACAGGCATTAGAATTTATTGCAGCCGGAGCTCAAAGAATAGGTACCAGCTCAGGTCTCCAGATCGTGGCCACGAGCAATTAAAAAAGAGAAGCTGAGGCCTTTTGCATAAGCTGTTCATCTTCTCTTTTTACCTTAAATTTCTCGAATTTGTTCCATGGCTTCTTCCATGGAAATCTCGCCTTTGCCCAGCTGTTCTAAAATAGCTCTGCGCCTGGCTGCCTTTTGTTCTTCACTATCGGGCCGATCAACACTGTAACCTAAAGCTTCTATGACACCATCAAGGCGATTGCGCACAGTCGGGTAAGAAACACCTAGTTCTCTTTCTACTTCTTTAATATTGCCTCTGGAGCGGATAAAGACTTCAACAAATTCTTTTAGCTCTGGACTCAATTGACAGAATTTACAGACTTCAAAATCTCCTTCGATGGTCGTATGACAATTATCACAGTGTAAGCGAGTAACGGCAAGAGGTTCGTAACAAACAGGGCATCTCCCTAAGACTTTTCTCTTCATTTATCTATCACCTCGTATTTCAATCGTTTTTATCAAACTTTATATTAACATTATGCTAATTTTGGTTCATTTTGTCAAGGTTTTTAACAAAACCTTATTTTTTCACTGAGCAAATAGAATTTTAAGCTCTTAGGCTTAAAAACCAGCAATTGTTCGTGTTTTCCCTTTGACATCCCCATGCCAGCATGATATAATCAGATGTATTTGGCTTAAACACGAACGTTTATGCCTGTAAACCGCACACATTGTTCGCTCAGGAGGTTTTTATGAGT
>JAAYKD010000108.1 GCA_012522585.1 Bacillota bacterium
AGGCACCTTGAGAACCTTGAGCGAAGAAACCAGAAGGCAATGCAAGCTCTGGATCGAAGAACAAGTTGAAAGGGTTTGCCAACCTTTGGGAGTCCGGGCTCAAGTTGAATTTTTGGTCGCCTACGATGTTTTAATCAGCGACCAAGAAGCGACAAACTGGCTGATTGATTCAGCTGAAAAAATTCTTGGTCCAGAAAATGTTTTAAAGGCTTTAGAACCATCCATGGGTGGCGAGGACTTTTCCTTTTTCTTAAATTCGGTTCAAGGTGCACACTTTCGTTTAGGCATAAAAGGCTCAAAGGAACAATTTCCTATTCATCACAATCGCTTTGATATCGATGAAGAGGCTCTAAAAACAGGTATTCAAGTCCTAAGCCAAGTGGTTTGGGACAACTTAGAAAGAAGGTCTGAACATGAATAAAATTTTGCTTACTCCAGGACCTGTCGAAGTTAAAGAATCTGTGCGCCGGGCCATGGCTCGCCCCATGGTCAATGCTGATCTGGATCCTGAATTCTTATCTTTTTTCAATCAGCTGACCGATAAATTTAAAAAGTTGTTAAAAACCGAGAACGATATCATTCTACTCAACGGTGAGGGTATAATTGGTTTAGAGGCTGCGGTAGTCAATATTGTCGAGGCAGGAGACCAGGTCTTGGTCTTGGATAATGGCTATTTTGGCAAGGGATTTGCTGATTTTGTCAGCAATGCCGGGGGAGTTCCTGTTATTTTAAGCAAGGATTACAATCAAGCTTTTACTGCAGAAGACTTGGAAAAAGCCCTGGACCAACATCCCAAGGTCAAAGCGGTGACCATGGTTCATTGTGATACACCTTCAGCCATGCTCAACCCCATTGAGGAGTTGGCTCTGGTCTGTCAGAGACGCCAAGTCATCTCCATTATCGATGCTGTTGCTTCCATGGCTGCCGAACCTATTGAGACCGATCAGTGGGGAGTCGACATCCTTTTAGGAGGTTCTCAAAAAGCTCTTTCGGCTCCTCCCGGCATGACCATTTTAGCCATCTCTGATCGAGCTTGGCAGCGGATGTATGAGCGGAAAGAACCCTATAAAGGGTTTTATCTCAATCTGCTGATCTGGAAAAACGGTTGGCTGAAGGATGGCAAAGAGTTTCCTTACACCCAACCGGTCAGCGATTTATATGCTCTGGATGAGGCAGTCAATTTGGCCTTGGCTGAGGGAGACCAACTCTTTCAACGACATCAGGATATTGCCGAGGCAACCAGACAGACTCTTTTAGAGTCGGGTTTTTCTCTGATGCCGGAAGAGAATTGCCGTTCCAATACGGTAACTGCTTTTAATATTCCTGAGGGAATTGCCGACCAAGAATTTAGAAACAAATTATGGCAAGAATATGGTATAATGATTGGTGGTAGCTGGGGGCCTTTAGCCGGAAAAATCTGGCGAATCGGCCATATGGGAGAAGGAGCAAGAGCTGAAAAGCTTTTCTTATTCTTCACTGCCTTTGCAAAATTGCTAAAAGCTTATGGTCTTGATAAGCCTGAGATGGCAGAGGTTTTTGTCAGAAATCTGAATAAAAATAACTGATGCTGCTCAGCCTAGCATCTTTGAACGGAGGAACCCCATTTGAATCGTTTTTTTACAGCCCAGGCTTTGCCGGGTGAACCAACTCAAGGGGAGTTGCGCAAGAGCATCTTCGACATGATTTGGCCGGTTACCCTGGATGCAATTCTGCAATTGATGGTCGGTATGGTGGCAAGTGCCATGGTCGGTCGGTTAGGCGCATTGGCTATTGCCGCAGTCGGTCTATCGTCGAGGGTTACACAGATATCCTGGGCTCTCTTTTTTGGTATTTCCACCGGTGTTACGGTCCTGGTTGCCCGGTTTTACGGGGCCGGAGACATGGAAACTGC
>JAAYKD010000109.1 GCA_012522585.1 Bacillota bacterium
AGGAAATCCTGAGTTGTGGCATCGGTTAAATTGCCTTCTTTATCGAACTTTGTATGAGCTGAGCCAATGAAAACCTCAGGCTTGTTGAGCGCTCTCATGTTCAAACACAAGGCAACTTGGCGCAGATGGCCTTGCACCCGGCTGCCACCTAACATACCTAGGGAGGCGCTAAAAATCGCTACCGGCTTGTCTGACCAAAGGTTTTTGCCTCTGGAAGCCCAGTCAATAGCATTTTTCAAAGCTGGTGGGATGGAATAATTATATTCTGGTGTGGCAAAAATCACACCGTCAGCTTCAGCGATCTTATCTTTTAAATTTAAAACACTTTCAGGCAAGGGCTTTTTCTCATCGTCTTCATTTAGGAGAGGAACTTGACTTATATCGAGAAGCTCTAAGCTTACATTTTCTGGTAATTCTTTTTGTAAAAAACGAACTGCATTTGAATTGTAGGAACCTTTTCTCAAGCTACCTGAAATAGCTATTAGTTTTATTTGTGACATTTTATTCTTCCTTTCTTTGTTGAACCTTAATTATATATAAAGAAGTCTCCTTCATTTATTTTTAGCTTAAATTTATAAAATTAATTAATTGGGCTTAAAGCCTTAATTTGGCTTGGCTCCTTGACTCTCACTGACCATTCTAAAACCCTCGGTCATCTCTATACTGAGATCTGGAAAAATCCATTGAGCTTCCAAACCCTCTACTCTTTCGGCTAAAGCTTTGCTTTCAGCAAAAGGCAGGAGGAAAAGCTCAGTCGAAAAGAAATCAGCCAGGCCGGAGTCTTCACAGAAGACATAGACGGCCCGATAATAATTGCCGGGAAACAGAGTGTCCGGGTCGATAATATGATGATAAAGCTGATCTTCTACATAATAATAGCGCTGATAATCACCGGAGCTGACTACCGATGTATCGGTCACAAATACCTTATCCAGGGTGCGATCGCTGCCAAATAGGTAGCGGTCTGGGTCTTGCAGGCCAATGCTCCACTTTTTTCTGTTGGGTTCAATTGGTTCCCCGACAATTTTAATATTGCCCCCCGAACCTAGAATAAAGGAATTGCACTCCAAATCTTTTAATTCTTGAGCAATCAGTTCGGTAGCATAGCCTTTAGCCACCGCTCCTACATCGAGTTTTAACTTGGGATCGGTAAAATAAACGCTGGATGTTTCTTTATCTAAGATGACATCCTTGATCTTGGTATGCTCTTGAGCTTCTTTTAAATCTTCTAGGAGAGGTAAGCTGGCTTCTTCCGGATACTTTAAACCAAAATCGCGATAGTGGCTCCAAAGTTCCAAAACTGTGCCTAAAGCTATATTGGTCTTTTTAGAGTATTCTTCCTGAGTAGAGATAGAAAACTCCAGCAAATCGTATAGTTCTTGATCAATTTTAACCTGCTCAGTGCCGGCATGGGCATTGACATAGTGCAAATTCTTGACACCTGGATAAGGGTTAAATTTATCGAACTGAATATGGAGATCTTCCATCCGTTGCTGCACATGTGTGGCCAATTGGTCAAATTCTTCTTGAGACTGACAATAAGCTATAAACTGAAAGCTCGTATCGAAGGCACCATCAAAAGCATAGGTAAAGCGAGTTACCTGTTCTAGTTTGTTGCATCCGAGTAAACTCATGGCTAGGAGCAGCAGAATTATAAGAGTTAAGCCTCTTTTTTTATTATTCTTCAAAGTTTAATTTTCACATCCTTAAAATCGAGCCAAAAGCAGCAATACTTTTAGCCTCTTATAAAAATTCGTTCAGGTAATAAAAAATCCCTTCTTAAATCTGTAAGGATTTAAAAAGGGAGCTTTTGTTGTTTTATTTGGCCAATTGGTAAGCTTCATTAAATACGTCTAAATATGTCTTGATTCCCATGGTAACAGAAGCGACAATATCAGAATCTGTTGGATATCCATCCCCATCCACTTCCAGAGAATTTAACTCTTCAACGGTCTTTCCAACTGCATAAGCTGTCAAGGCGTTTGCTTGCTCATACCATTCTTTGTCGATTGAGCTGGCTTTTTTCATGCCATAATCTTCTTTTAACTCTTGTTTTGTTTTTAAAACTTCGTCTCTATTGGTAATTGCACCTTGAGCGTCCAGTTCAATCACTACCTGAGACACGTCTAAAAAGGCACCGGCTATTTTACCTTCAGAATTAAAAGCTACTGCTACAGCTGTAACATCTGTTTGGGCGATGGGTAAAAGTTCACGTCCCTCATTTGAGTAAGCTCGGGAAGAAGTGGAATCACCTTTGATACCCAAACCAACTTTTGCAGCTGCTTCTACTTCCACGGCGTTTTCCCAGGCTTGTTCTATTACTTTTATATAATCATCGACGCTCATGGTCACCGAAGCGACAATATCTGCCTCTTCACTTGGATAGCCCTCATCGTCTCTGGGTAAGTCACCTATTTCATTTACTTTTTGACCCAACAACCAGTCTTCAAAAGCTGCAATCTGTTCAAACCATTCTTTATCGATTGAGCTGGCAACTTTCATTCCGTAATCGAAGCCTAAGTCCTTTTTACTGGGAACTTCTTGACTAAGCTCTGTGGTCAATTGTAAATCCTGATCAAACTTGATTTCAGATTGAACGATGTCGATGCTGGCACTTAAAATAGTCCCTTCATTGTCAAAACCTGCTGCTCCAAAAATCACGTAAGCTTCTGTGCTAGCGGCTCTGGTCTCTGTGGCGTCGGTTGAACGATCCAAGCTCAAACTATGCCCTAAGCCAATTTTGCTGATGACTGGAGTTTCAGGTTGTGGTACTGGGTCTGGTGCTGGGTTTTCTTGGTTACAACCGGCCAATAAGCCGATTGCCATCACTAAAACCAAAACTAAAGATAGGGTTCTCTTCATTTATTTACCTCCATATTTTAAATGGCTAAAACAACAATGGCATTATAACATTGGCCTATTGGACTGACAAGCATATTTCCAGAACATACCGAAAGTATTTGAATTATTTTTTATCATTTATGTACAAAAATTGTACTTTTATTCACTAATCGCATATGTTTGTGAGTTTTTTCTATAAGTTTTGTTGTATTTTTGACATATGTCAGAAATGCTTTTTATGTTCCTTTTATCTACAAATATAAAAATAATGTTTAGTTTTCAAAATTGGCTCAGTCCAATTTTTACCTGTAAGGAATTAATGTCTATAGGCTTCAAATAAGAAACAAATCGCCGGGAAATCACAAAATACTTTTACTTTTATAAATCTTTCACATTGTCTGCTTTTTTCTAGAAAGCTCTTAGACTAAAAGCATTGTTCCTAGCAAAGAGGAAGTTTCTATTTGATACTAGGGATATACAGCTGCTCAGATTGCATTTGATTTAACAATGCCAATTACTTAATTTTCGGCAATCAAATAGAAGAAGGTACAAATAAAAAAGGAAGCGCCAATTTAATAAGACGCTTCCTTGTTGTCTGTTCAGTTTAACAAGTGCTTATAGCTTGTTTCTAATCCAAAAGACTTCTTCCAGTCTAGCTGATAATAAATATCAAAAGACTGATGCTAACCACATAAAAAATCTTGCTTTGAAAAAAGATAAAACAGTTCTTGATATCCTGTATTAATCAAATAAAATTTTGAATCAAAAGCCTCTTTAAAACATTTCAGTAGATTCTTTGATCTAATCTTAATTGCCCTTAGTCTAAATCGATTAGGTATATAAGGCTTGCATCTGATTCGATTTTTCCTGTTATAGCCTCATGGCCCTCCTCTGTTAAACAAGCTAGCACCTTGCTCAGTTGAGCAAAATAGAGTTGAACAGAAGCTAAAGCAAACAAATTTGATTCTGTTCTTTGAAAATAAGGATTGGTCCCCTTTGATTCAAGTTGAAAATCTTTTGCTCTTTGGCTGCGCACTATCTCGGTCTTTAAACCCAAAGATTTAAGATAACGGGCTAAATCAAAAATTAAGGAGCTCTTATTGGGCCCTCTGCGGCCGGAGAACAGAATTGTATCATGTTCTTTTCTTTTAGTCAGATTTTTTAAGATTTGGGAATATGCTTCGATTTTTTTGACTAAAACTAAAATGTCTTCGGGATTTTTAGCCCTGAAGGTGGCGGCAGAAAAATCATCTTGGGAACCAAAGCCATGATTGACTCCGATTGAGGGTATATGGTTTTTGATGGCTGCCATAAAATCAGTGATGGTGTCTCCCACAATCAAGGCATCCTGATCTGGTTTTAGAACTGTCTTGATCGCCTCTCCCTTATCGAGGAAGACTCTGGCACTCAAAGTGGAATCAAAACACTCTGTTATATTGTTTTCTGCCAAGACTGTATCGATAAAAGCCTCAGGCCCGGTGGAACAGATGCTCAAATAATGCCCCTGCTCTTTTAGCTTGAGCAAGACTTCTTTCATCCCGGGCACGATATCCCCACCATGAGCGTGCTCCTTTTCGTAGATGGTGAAAAGCCTTTTCAATTCGCTTCTATCCTCAACCTCAGGGTATAAAGCCTCCAAATATTCATCCATATCGTAATTCAACAGGCCATAAACATGGGCTTCGTCTGGGTAATCAAGATCGAGCACATCGCTTATTTTCTTGACGATGCTCATCAAATTTAAACCGGGCTGATACAAAGTTCCATACAAATCAAAGATAATATGCATCTCGTCTTTACCTCGTTTTCAAAATAATCAACAGAGTTTGAGTATGTGCCTGATGGCATGGGCGATTCCTTCTTCGTCGTGGCTCAAAGTCACATGACCGGCGATATTCTTTATATAATCGATAGCATTGCCCATGGCTACGCTATTGGGATAAGCCGAGAGCATTTCATGATCGTTGACATCATCACCAAAAACTGCAATTTCATTTTTGCTCAAAGCCAAGCTCTTCCGTACTTTTTCAATGCCTTGTTCCTTGTGCACCGTGATATCGGTGATTTGCACCAGCTTGCCCTGATCGGTCCAATAGATATTCGCTTCTTCTAGGCAATCTTCGATCAGGCAAGCGACTAAACTTGTGGGCACTTCATCTACACCGTCAAAGAAGCTTTTTTCAAAGATCAAAGCTTTGACTACCTGGTCAGCCAAGGATTCATCAATAGACAAAATGTCTTCGACCTGTACCCCCCAGTTCTGATAAAACTCAGGTTTTATCGGGTGACGAAAAGCGTGTTTGTTCTGAGGCAGCTGCCAAGCCATATTTATTTGCGGGTAGGGTTCCACTGATTTTATCATTTCCTTGGCCACCTGAGGTGACAAAAAGCTGTATTCAGTCTCCTTGCCCATTTTAATACAGGCGCCGTTACAATAGATACCTCCATCGAATAACTGTAAAACTTCCTGGCTTAGGCCTATGGTCCGCTCCAGGCTGGGCGGCCTAGCTGTTGCTAAATATAATTTGATATCTCTGGATTTACACTCTTTCAGAGCCTCCAGATTAGCTTGTGATATCTTTTTTTCTGTATTTAAAAGGGTTCCATCCAAATCAAAAAACAGAGCTTTAATCATTTTATTTTTCTCCTATTAAATTTTCTTTCTGTTTTAAAGCTAAATTACTTTTAAGTTAAAAGATATTATACCACAAGTTTAAATTCTTTAGCAAATCTTAAAAAGAAGAGCCCCTCTGTTAATCTTCAGAGGAGCTCTTCTTTTTATTCATAAATTATTAAGCTTTGATCGACTTTTTCACTGATTATTACAGGGTTTGCTGAGCTTTAGTTGCTGGCCTTGTCTTGACAAAACTGCCTGATTTCCCTAATATCGCTGAGCATCCTTTCATCTTTACCTTGGGAGATGTAGAGAGTGGGTGCTGTGGCAATATTTAAATCTTGAGCCAATTGGGGCTGTTCAAAGGCATCTATTTTCTCAAAGGGAATGCCTGCTTTTTCTAGAAGACCAGCGACTATTTTACAATTGGGGCAAAAGGGTGTAACGAAGAGGTAGGTGCCTTCTAGCTGGGGCTTTTCTTTGGTGGCCACAGGGGCCAGTACTTTAACAGGAGCCTGAGCTTTTTGCTCTTGAGGCTTGCGCTCATTGATATGAGTGATTTCTCTTTCTGCCTTCTCCTGATCGTATTCGATCCGATCTTTAAACTCCTGGGTTTTACCGTCGTTCCAGTTTTGCACCGGGCGGTAATAGCCGGTGATGCGACTATAGACCTCGGCCACATGACCGCAGGTGGGGCAACTGAAATGCTCACCGACAAGATAGCCGTGGTTGGGGCAGATGGAGTAAGTGGGCGACATGGTGTAATAGGGCAAGTGATAATTTTCTGAAATCTTGCGCACCAAGGTGGCCGTGCTCTTCCAATTAGGCAATTTTTCTCCTAGGAAAGCATGAAAGACCGTGCCTGAAGTATATAAAGTCTGCAATTCATCTTGGATATCCAAAGCTGAGAAGATATCGTCGCTATAGGAGACGGGCAGATGAGAGCTATTGGTGTAATAGGGTGTGCCGTCATCGTTGGCTGTTTTGATCAGGGGGTAGCGCTCCACATCGTGTTTGGCCAGGCGATAGGTGGTAGATTCTGCTGGTGTCGCTTCTAAATTGAAGAGGCAGCCATATTGTTCTTGATACATGCTGAGGCGATCGCGCATATGCTCTAAAACCCTAACGGCAAAGGCTTGGGTCTTTTCATCGGTCAAATCATTGCCCAGCCAGTTGGCATTTAAACCGACTTCGTTTAAGCCGATCAAACCGACGGTGGAGAAATGATTGTCTAAAGTGCCCAGATAGCGCTTGGTATAGGGATATAAACCGGCTTCCAAAAGCTGAGTGATGACTCGACGCTTAGTATCCAGAGATCTGGCGGAAATATCCATCTGTCTGTTCAAACGATTGAAGAAATCCTCTTCGTTTTCGGCTAAATAGGCGATTCGAGGCATATTGATGGTGACTACACCGATGGAACCGGTGCTCTCACCACTGCCGAAGAAGCCTCCGGCTTTTTTACGCAACTCTCTTAAATCGAGGCGCAGGCGGCAGCACATGGAACGCACATCGTCTGGTTCCATATCGCTGTTGATATAGTTGGAAAAATAGGGAGTGCCGTATTTGGCGGTCATTTCAAAGAGCAGACGGTTGTTTTCTGTGTCGCTCCAGTCAAAATCTTTGGTGATGGAATAAGTGGGAATGGGATATTGGAAGCCACGACCATTGGCGTCTCCATCCAACATGATTTTAATAAAAGCCTTGTTGATAATATCCATTTCGGCCTGACAATCACCATAGGTGAAGTCCATTTCCTTGCCACCCACGATGGCTGGTTGGTCAGCTAAATCTTTGGGCACAACCCAGTCTAGGGTGATATTGGAAAAGGGTGCTTGAGTGCCCCAGCGGCTGGGGGTGTTGACCCCGTAGATAAAGGATTCGATGCTCTTTTCCACTTGGTCGTAGGTCAGATTGTCTACCTTGACAAAGGGAGCCAAATAAGTATCGAAGGATGAGAAGGCTTGAGCACCGGCCCATTCGTTTTGCATGATGCCTAAGAAGTTGACCATTTGGTTGCACAAGGTGGCTAAGTGTTTGGCTGGTGAAGAGGTAATCTTGCCAGGAATACCGCCTAAACCTTCTTGAATCAACTGTTTTAAGCTCCAGCCAGCACAATAACCGGTCAGCATGGATAAATCGTGAATGTGCAAATCGCAATTACGGTGGGCATCTCCTACTTCTTCATCGTAAATTTCGCTGAGCCAGTAGTTGGCTGTAATCGCACCTGAGTTGCTCAAAATAAGGCCGCCCACCGAGTAGGTAACCGTTGAGTTTTCCTTGACACGCCAGTCGCTCACATTGACATAGCTGTCGACGATCTTCTTATAGTCTAAGAGGGTGGTCTTAGCTTGACGCAGCTTTTGCCTTTGCTGCCTGTAGAGAATATAAGCTCGGGCTACATCGGCATAACCTGCTTGAATCAGCACTCTTTCGGCGCTGTCTTGTATATCTTCCACTTGAATAAACCCGTCTTTGATCTTGGGCACAAAATCGGCTGTAACTTTTAAAGCCATAAAATCGATCATGTTGCGATCATAAGGGGTTTCCTTGGCTTCGAAAGCTTTGATCATGGCATTGGAAATCTTTTCCAAATTGAACTCAGCTATCTGACCGTCTCTTTTCATTACTCTGTACATCTTTCCAACCTCGCTTAAAAATTTATGAATTTATAAAATAAATACTTGATTGTAAAGGGAATGCTTTACTCAAACTGCATTTCCTTTCATTACATTTTTGTTTTGACACTCATAAAAGAAGATTCAATTTTTGTTCTTATCTAAAATTTATGAATACGCCCTACTCATTCTCGGAGCGCCAACTGACATTTTTAATCTGCCCTTTCAGCTCTTTTAAAAAGGCCCCCATTTCCTCGTCGGTATAAGGGTTAAAACCCTTTTCCATAACGGTCGGGCCATCTCTAAAGGTCTGTAAGACTAAAGGAGAATCGGCGATCGGCCATTCCTTTAAACCGATTAAATCTTCTAGGCTGTGCAGCTCTTTGACCACGGTAGTTCTAAACTCGTGATCGATTCCACTCTCTTGAATCAACTTCATGCTCTCTAAAATGGGTTGGGGCTGAAAGCTGGGAATGCCCGCTGTTAGCGCATAATTCAAAGGTCTGTTTTTTAAATCCATGGCTACATAATCTAAAAGATTTTCGTCTAGGAGTTCTTTTAAAACCTTTGGATTAAACCCATTTGTATCCATCTTCAAAAGATAGGGAAACTGACGCAATTGACGCAAGAAATCAGGTAAACCAGGCTGCAAGGTGGGCTCGCCCCCACTGATCACCACGGCTTCTAAAACATTCTTTCTCTTGTTGAGAAAATCAAAAACCTTGGCTTTGTCGACACTATCGATGAAAGTGCCATCTGGCATCTGACCTTTGAGGTCGGCCAGGGCTAATTCTGAGTTGTGGCAAAAAGGACAGCGCAGTTGGCAGCCCGGTGTAAACAAGACACAAGCAAGCTTTCCAGGATAATCTTGCAGACTCAAACTGATCATACCTGCAATCTGCAAAGCGCCACCTCCTTTTAAACAAAACACAACATGTAGTGTCTACATTATAGTAATAACACTACATGTTGTCAATAGAAACATTTTTCACGATTTGTCTTTTATGCGTTTTTTAGATTTTCTCTGTAATCCACTATTAAAATGATGAATAAAGAGAGGAACTTTTCTTTGATAATATTCTAAAAATATCCATTTATTTTATATCTTGCCTAAGAAGATTTAAATTTTCGATTATTTTATAAATTAAATTTAAAAGCTTTACGTTTTTTCTTGACCGGTCAAATCCATACCTTTTAGCGTCAGCTCGCTGAAATTTTTCTTTTTATTTCAGCTTCGGCTGCTCTGCCCCGGTCTATGGCCTTGACTAAATAATCGGCTGTTGAAACCAATTTGTTTTTTCTCTATAATATTGAAAGAATTAATGCTGCTAAGAACTAAGCCTCCGCACCTAAAAGGGACTTTAAGAGAAGCCAAGCAGTCTTAGTC
>JAAYKD010000016.1 GCA_012522585.1 Bacillota bacterium
GCACAAGCCCAGAATCGGCACCTTGTGCCTAAGTTCCTTATAACTGTCCCGGTTTTGCATTTGCGAAATAACAAAGAGCCCTTTTGATTAGTATCAACTAACTTAAAGGGCTCTTTGTTATTTTGTTTATCGAGCTAGAATATTGACTATGCTTTTTGACATTACTGTTCTTTTGTTGTTTTGAATCCCGCGAGTTAGTCTAATGCTTAAAGCGAACTCATATTGATCCAGTCTCGAACTTAAGATAATTATACTAATTTGTCTTAGGGAAGATTTAATTTTTCTGCACACAAAGTTTTGTTATTTCAACGGTGGCTACGTTACCTTAATTAGGCTCAAGGCCTTGTAAAAACTCCAAAGCTTCTTGTAAGTTTGCTATGGGGATAACTTCAATTTCTTTGGCATATAGTTTTGCTTCTTCAGCATTGTCTGCAGCCACTAAGAGATAGGGTGCCCCTTCGTCTTCTGCCGCTTTGATCTTTTGCTTCAAGCCTTCGATGGGACCGATGCTTCCGTCCAGACGAATCGTGCCGGTTCCAGCGATTTTATAGCCTGCACTCAAATCTTCAGGCAGGAGTTTATCTAAAATCTGCAATGTCAACATCATGCCGGCTGAGCCGCCCCCAATTTGCTGATCGTCAAAGTTGATTTCAAATTGATGCTGGAGTTCAAAAGGTGTACTGCTGACATAGATGCCTAATTTGGCATTATTTTGCTCGTCAGAGATTAGAGCTCCTTTTAAAGTGAGGGTCTCTCCTTCTCGCTCTATTACTAACTCAATTTGATCGCTGGGCTGATAAGTTTGCAATAAGCCTTGTAAATCCTCGTTGATCAAAACTCTATGTCCGTCCAGGCTCTTGATAATATCACCCTTTTGCAAAACTTCTTTCAATAAGCTCTGCTCGGTAAAGTCTTCTACCAAGATACCTCCACCTTCAATTTCATAATCAAAGCCACCCAATTGCAAGGCCATCAGGGTGGCCTTTTTTTGACTTTCGTCCATCATGTCCAGCATCAGCTGATTATATTCTTCCATGCTCATGCCTTGAGGTATGCGATTGGCTACAGGAACTAAGTCCATATTCTTATTGACCAAAGATCTGAGCCAAAGTGCCCCGTTAGCTTTGGTGGTGTGCACGCTCAACATGTAAAAGGCACCTTGATCATCGGAAGGGACGTCAACGACTTCGATAAAGGGAGTCAAATCGGTAGCCTGTCCGCCGAAATAGACTAAATAATTTAGCGGATAATTGAGGAAAATAATTTCTAAAACTAAAAGCACAGCAAAAATTATAAATATTCTGCGATTACTTTTCCAACTTTTCTTCATATTATTACTCCCTTACTCTTTGAGTCGATAAAAACTAATACTCTTGATACCCTGTTTGATTTGCCGATGATTTTCCAGCGGACCATGCTCTTTGGGCATAATTTCTTCTTTATGATGCTCGATCACGATGATGGTGTTTTGATTGAGCCAGGGCAATTGAGCTATGGCAGCCAAAACCCTTTGCCCGATCTTATCGATATAGGGTGGGTCAGCTATGATCAGATCAAATTCATCTTGACTGGTTTTTAGAAATCTGAAAGCATCGCCCGGCACTATTTTGCTTTGGTCTTGGAAACCTGTTAACTGGATATTCTGCTTAATTATCTCAACAGCCTTTCTGTTTTTCTCAGAAAACAAAACGAAATTGGCCCCCCGGCTCAAAGCCTCGATACCCAGCGAGCCGGTACCGGCAAATAAATCTAAAACTCTTGCTTCAGGCAAAAACGGCCCTAAAATATTGAAAAGAGATTCTTTTAAACGGTCAGAAGTAGGCCTAATAGCATCGCCCTTAGGACTGATCAATTTTCTGCCTTTTGCTTTTCCGGCTATAACTCGCATCTGCATTCCTCTTTTCTTATCAATAGAATTTAACCGCCTTTGCGGGCATTGAAGCCCGAATCAAAACGCTCCAGCAAAGCTTGCCATTGTTCAGGTGAAAATACCACTTTACCTTGTTTAAATTCCTGATGACAAAGCTGACTCAATTGTAAGATTTCTTCATCTACTTGCCAACGGAAGACCAATAACTCGCTGTAACCGCTTTGGCTGGTGCCTAAAATCTCACCGGGGCCTCGCAGCTCTAAGTCCAGCTTTGCCAAATAGAAACCGTCTTGGCTGTCACAGAGAGCTTGCAGTCGCTGTTTGGCCGTTTCACTGACTTTTTCCTTGGTAATCAAGGCGCAATAAGAAGGCAAATCGCTTCGGCCCACTCGGCCTCGCAGTTGGTGCAGCTGAGCTAAACCAAAGCGGTCAGCTCCTTCCACTACCATGACTGTCGCTTTCGATTGGTCTACCCCAACTTCAATGACCGTAGTAGCCAAAAGCCCGCGCACGCTTCCCTGCTCGAAGGCGTCCATGACCACTTCTCGTTCTTCCGGCTTCATGCGCCCGTGTAAAACTCCCCATTGCAAGGGAGGCCAGTGTTGCTGCAAAATAGGTTCTCTTTCTTCTATGGAAGGCAATTGATAATTTTCATCTTCGTTGACTTCGATACTGGGGCAAACCCAGTAGACGCTATGCCCCTTGTCAATCTCTTCTGAAGTAAATTTCAGAAGGTTTTTGACCCTGTTTTCGTCTTTGAGCCAGACTGTTTTGATAGGCAGTCGATTTGGTGGCATTTCGTCGAGCAAGCTGATTTCCATGTCGCCATAGAGCAAAAGGGCCAGGGTCCGGGGAATGGGCGTTGCTGATAGGGTCAACAGATCGGGCTGGGGTCTTCTGTCTTTTAAGAGTTTCTGTCTTTGCAAGACACCGAAGCGATGCTGCTCATCGACGACTAAAAGGCTCAGGTTCTTCGGTTCAAAGCCTTCGCTCAGAAGAGCATGGGTGCCCACCCAGATGCCGACTTGCCCTGCCTCAGCTGCTTCTTGGGCTAAGCGCCTCTCTTGAGTTTTTAATTTGCCTGTGAGCAGATATATGTCTATATTCTCAGGTAAAAACTTTTTCAAACTTTCATAATGCTGCCTGGCTAAAATTTCTGTTGGGGCCAACATGATAGCCTGATTGCCACTGGAAACTGCCTGTAAGAGAGCAGCTGCTGCTACCACGGTCTTGCCACTGCCCACATCCCCTTGTAAAAACCGAGCCATGGGGTAGGGCTTTTTCATATCTTCTTCTATTTCTTTCAAAGTTCGCTTTTGGGCTCCGGTCAATTCAAAGGGCAGTGTCTGCAGCCATTTTTCTTTTTCTTTTAAAGAAAATTCCTGCACGAAGCCTATTCGATCTTCAGCTCTGCTCTGCTGCAAGAGCTGGACTGCCAGAGTTTCATCGAAAATAAAGCGTTTTTGAGCCAGATTCAAATCCTCTTCTGTTTGGGGCAGATGAATTTTCCTCATCGCTTCAGGCAAATTTAAAGGCAAGCGTTCAAACCAGACTTTCGGCCAGATTTCTAGGGAAGATAGTTGAGCTTTGTTTAAAACTTCCTTGAGCCATTTTCCATACATGAGCTGGCTGATGCCTTTGGGTAGATCGTAAAGAGCTTGCAGGCCGTATTCAGGTTGTCCGGCTCCGCATTTTTTGACCAACATGGATTTCATATTGTTCTGGAGCTGGCATCTGCCTTCAATCCAAATTTTGCTGTTTAAAGGAAATTGATTGCGCCTGTAGGGCTGATTAAACCAGACTGCAAAGAAGGTATTCCCCTCTTGATCCATGACCGGCAGGCGAACCATGCTCCTTCTGCCCCGTCGCCAGATGCTGCCTTTGCCCACAACTTCTACTTCTAGGAGTATGTCATGGAGAGGCAGGGGCTCGGGCCAACCGGAACTCTTTTTTCTAAAAACATAGTGTTTGGGAAAGCGATAGATTAAATCTAGGGGAGTATTCACACCTATTTCTTTTAATTGAGCCAGGCGCTTAGGGCCGATGCCCGGAATATCCCGAAGAACTCCCAAAGAGTGATTTTGCAACATTTTCTGCTCCCATCAAAGACAAAAAGCCGCACTCAGCGGCTTTTGATTTTTTTAAAAGCCGGAATGACCGGTTTTAAAAGGCCTATTCAACTGAAATAATATAATAATAAACGGGTTGGCCGCCATTATACAATTCTACACTGTGGTCGGGGTATTTTTCTTCCAAAAGATTGAGCAGTTCTTCAGCTTCTTCTTGCTTGACCTCGCTGCCGTAGTAAATTGTGATGATTTCACTCTCGTCATCGACCATGGAAGCGGTCAGTTTCTCTAAAATAGCTGTAAGATCTTTACCGTAAGTTTCGATATCCCCGTCTAAAAGGGCCAAATAGTCCCCTTCTTTGATTATGTGCTCCTCTATTTCTGTATCCCGAACAGCGTAGGTTATCAGGCCGGTCTTCACATTTCTGGCAGCTTCGGCCATGGCTTCAGCCATCAATGCATAATCATCCATTTCCGGATTATACAAGAGCAAGGAGGAAAAGCCTTGGGGAATCGAAGTGGTGGGTACTACGAAAATTTCCTTCTCGCTGACTTCTTGCACTTGCTGGGCTGCCATGACGATGTTCTTATTGTTAGGCAGGATGATCACTTTAGGTGCATTGGCCTTGTTGACGGCTTTGAGCAGGTCTTCTGTGCTGGGGTTCATTGTCTGACCACCGGCCACAACCTCATCGACACCCAAGCTTTGGAAGATTTCGATTAAACCCTCCCCGGCTGCCACGCTGACTACCGCCACAGGCTTAGCTTCGTCTTGATAAAAGTCTATCTGACTGGGAGCCGAAACTGTTTCCTCTTCATTAAATTCACCTTCGAAAACTATATGACGATGCTGTTCTCGCATATTATCTATCTTGATATTGCTCAAGGAACCTTTGCTCAAAGCTATTTCTAAAGCTAGGCCCGGATTGTTGGTATGAAGGTGAACTTTCAATACTTTATCGTCACCAACTACAATCAGGGAATCTCCTAAAGGAGTAAGTTCGTCCAAGAGCTGATCTTCATTTAGATTTTCACCCAAAATGATCATTTCAGTGCAATAGCCGAATTCAATGGCAGTCGAATCGACCAAGAAGCCTTGAGCGAAGGTTGTTGTCTCTTCGGTTTTAGGTTTTTCTTCTTCAAATGTTTCTTCGACACCTTGCATAGCCAATAAAAAGCCTTCAAACATATAGACCAAGCCGGCACCTCCAGCATCGACAACTCCTGCTTGTTTTAAAACAGGCAGCATTTCCGGGGTTTTATCCAAAGTCTCTTGAGCTTGGGCCAAGACCTTTTCCATAAAGGGAACAAAATCTTTGTTATGACGAGCCTGAACCTGAGCTTCTTTAGCTGCTTCTTTGATCACAGTCAAAATTGTTCCTTCGGTAGGGCGCATAACCGCTTTGTAAGCGGCTTGACTGCCCTCTTGCAGAGCACGAGCAAAGTCAGATGTGTTGATTCTATCTCTAGACCTCAGGCTCCGAGTGATGCCCCTGATGATCTGGGAAAGAATAACTCCTGAGTTGCCTCTTGCTCCCATCAAAGCTCCCATGCTCAAAGTATTGCATACTTTGCTAATGCTCAAGGGGTCGACCGCTTTTAATTCTTCCATGGCTGAACGCATGGTCAAGTGCATATTGGTTCCCGTATCGCCGTCCGGCACCGGAAAGACATTCAAAGCGTTGAGCGTTTCCTTATTTCTGTCCAGCATACCGGTGGCATAATGAAAGATTTTTATTATATCTTCTGCCAACAATTGTTCTTTTATATCCTGTGTCAAAATAATCTCCTCCGTTAACTCAAGGTTTCATAGTCATAACAAATAATCAATTTAAAGAAAATATTGACTTCGTTTTATTTACCTTTAGAAAAGCTATACAATATATGATACAATGAAATGGAGAAAATGAAAAGAGGTAATTGAATTTTTATCTTTTTCTTCTCAAGATTTTTTTATTCAGACTCTTGTCAAGGTAATTTTTTTGTGATAATATATAGCGGTAAAACACTTGGAAACACCAAAGGAGGTGTAAACCATGGCACGAGTATGCGAAATTTGCGGAAAAGGTGTCGGTAGCGGAAACAAAGTTTCTAAAGCTATAAACAAATCAAGAAGAAAATGGGCACCCAATTTGCAGAACGTCAATGCTGTTGTCAACGGAACTCCTAGAAAGCTGAGAGTTTGTACTCGCTGCATTCGCAGTGGTAAAGTACAAAGAGCCGTTTAAACCAATCTAATAAGAGGACTCGACTGTTAATTAACAGCCGAGTTTTTTTATTTTCCCAATGCAAATCGGGGACTGTCCCGGTTTTGCATACCTTCTATAGAAGTTGTTGAACGTGCCGGTTCCGCAACTCCGGTGTGTGACCTTGGCATCACACTGGAGCAGCTCCCACTGTTTTGCATAACAGATGGAGGAAAACGAAAAAGAGTCTCGCTGGGAAAATCAGCGAGACTCTTTTCTATTGGAGCTACCGGTCGGATTCGAACCGACGACCTGCGCATTACGAGTGCGCCGCTCTGCCAGCTGAGCCACGGTAGCATTTTTTCTTTTTTTAAATAAAACTGGTCAAAGCTAGGATATTTGAACCTCCTGCCTTTTGACCCAGAATCAAATCATGCAAATCGGGGACTGTCCCGGTTTTGCACGCGGTTTCCCAACTCCGGTGTGTGCCAGTTGCACTAATCTGGAGCATATACAGTCAGCTCGAGTTTGATGCAAATCGGGGACTGTCCCGGTTTTGCACGCCTTCTATAGAAGTTGAGTAAAGGTGGTCGGGGCGAGAGGATTTGAACCTCCGGCCTTTTGGTCCCGAACCAAACGCGCTACCAAGCTGCGCCACGCCCCGAAATAAAGAGAGGACTGTTAAAAACAGCCCCCGGATAAACCCTGGTGGGAGCGACGTGGATCGAACACGTGACCTCTACCGTGTCAAGGTAGCGCTCATACCAACTGAGCTACGCCCCCAGATTTAATTTGGAGCGGAAAACGAGACTCGAACTCGCAACCCCCACCTTGGCAAGGTGGTGCTCTACCAATTGAGCTATTTCCGC
>JAAYKD010000110.1 GCA_012522585.1 Bacillota bacterium
CCTGCTTCAATCATCGGGATGGCACCTCCCGGACCTTCTTCGGCCGGTTGGAAGATCAGCTTGACAGATCCTTTCAACTCCTGACGCAATTCGGTCAAAACCAGAGCAGTACCTAATAGAATAGCAACGTGAGCATCGTGGCCACAAGCATGCATTTTACCCGGGTGTTCCGAGGCAAAACTCAAATCTGTCTGCTCGTCGATGGGCAAAGCATCCATATCTGCTCTCAAGGCAATTGTTGGACCTGGTTTTGTTCCTTTTAAAAGCCCGACCACACCTGTCTTAGCCACCCCTTCTCTGACCTGCCAGCCTAGATTTTTAAGAGTTGTAGCGATCAGTTCGGCTGTTTCATATTCTTCAAAGCCCAGTTCAGGGTTTTTATGAATTTGTCGACGCAATTGCACCGTTTGCTGAAAAAACTTTTCACTTAAAGCTATAATTTTTGAAACCAAAGATTTTCAAACCTCCTCTCAGATTAAAGATATCGTACCCAATAAAATTTCGACACTCAAGCTCTTTTCTCCTTGCCTTTTCTAATAGATAAAATCTAACAATTCGAATTATAGCAAAGGAAAACAAAGGATTTTTCAAACTCTCTGTAAAAGAAAATAATATCAACTGTCGGGAGGGAAATCAATGGATGAACATTATGATGTAATAGTTGTGGGCGGAGGCGGAGCGGCCCTATGCGCAGCTTTAGGGGCTAAAGAGAAGGGAGCCAAGGTCCTTTTAATCAGCAAAACAGCCATTGCCAAGGCTAATTGCACAGCTTTTGCCGGTGGTGGTTTTACCTTTGCCGGACCGGGCGTATCCTGGCAAGAACACAGGGACAAAACTTTGGAAACCGGACGCCTGATCAACGACCACGAACTCTTAGAAGATTTCAGCCAGCATGGCCCCCTATCCGTGCTCAATCTACAGCGCTATGGAGTAAAATCCCAAGTTCATCCCAACGGCTGTTCCGTGGCAGCTTATGCTCCAAACAGACGGGTAGGTGGCTTGGGCCTAACTCTTCCTTTAATGGAAGAAGCGATTAAAAAAGGCGTTGACTTATTGGATGGCCACTTTGTTTACGCTATCAAACCTGAGGAAAGTCATTTTCAAGTGGATTTTTTCAATTTAAATGATGGAAAAAATCACAGTCTCAATGCTTTTTCTGTGATCATGGCAACAGGTGGCGGAGGCCGAACTTATGGCAGAACAAATAACCCAGTAGCCACCACAGGTGATGGCTATCATATGCTCTACGAGTTGGGCTTGCCCTTCAGAGATATGGAGTTTGTTCAGTTTTACCCCATCGGTTTGGCTGAGCCAGAACTGCCTATCTGGTTTATTGATTTGGGTATTATCGACCAAGTTCCTCTGACCAATAGTCTGGGCCAAGAATTCTTGTTGGATTTATTAAAAAGCTGGGGCCTTAAATCGGGTCGGGAAGGAAATCTTTATGCTCGAGACCGCTGTTCCATCGCTTTAGCCGAGTCCTGGCAAAAAGGAGATTTTCCAATTTTACACCTGAACCAAATGACTCCGGAACAATGGGACAACCCCTATTACAAGAGCCTCTTGCTTTTAAACAGAAAACATTTTGACTTCACCCAAATCCCCATTAGAGTCCGCCCCTTAGTCCATTATATGAGTGGCGGAGTCGTCATAGACAAAAATGGAGCAACCGAATTGCCGGGCCTTTTCGCCTGTGGTGAAGTGACCGGTGGTCTCGACGGAGCTAACCGAATCGGTGGCAATGCCCTGACCAACATCAGTCATTTTGGCCTCAAAGCCGGAAAAAATGCAGCTCTTTATGCTCAAGAACGCAAGGCAAAAATAGCCACAAGAAGCAAGACCGAACTCCCTAACTTAGACGGATCGATCAAGGCCAAAGATTTAAAAATCACTTTGAATAAAACCATGGATACTCACGCCGGTCCTTTAAGAGATAAAAAAGGTCTGGAGACTGGCTTAAAGCAAGTTGAAGAAATAAAAGAGTTTTTGCCTCAAGTCAGTGCCCAGAGCCCCAAAGAACTGAGAGATTATTTCGAATTAAAATCCATGCTGACTACAGCCCAAATGATTCTAACAGGAGCTTTAGCCAGAGAGGAGTCTCGTGGAGTTCATTTTAGAAAGGATTTCCCCTTGGAACTAAAAGAATGGCAAAAACCCATTCTACAAAGAAAATAGATAAAAACAGAGCTGTTTTTTAAGGCAGCTCTGTTTTTATTTCAAGATTTAAATTGCGTCTGAACAATCCGTAATCATAAGTGATGATCAGTGTTGTTTCCTCATCCAAACTAGCTTGCTTAGCTGAAAAATAGAGTTCTAAACTGGCCTGATTCAAACCTGTTCTGGCCTGAATTTTTTTCTCCGGTTCAATTCTCCAACCTTGAGCAGCTAGTTGAAAGGCCTGGCCTGTAAGTTTTACATCCTTAATCGTGATAGAATAATCGCCATTATTGACCAGCCGAATATTGCCTTCAAAGTCTTTTTGATTATTTAACAGCAAGGGCATATCCAAATTTGACAAAGGCTCTTCCTGCCAGTAATTGTAAACTTTAGCAAAAAGGTAATAGCCGATCAAAAGCAAAGTCGCAAAAAACAGAATCAGAAACCCCATTCGATAGAGGCTTTTCTTGCCGGGCGATAAAGGCTTTTTCCCTTTAGCTTTAATAGGTCCTACCTCCCCAGTTTTTGACTACTGCTTCCTTCAAATTTTCAGCCTCTTTTAAGCTGATCTGGCCCAGTTCTTGCAGTTCATTGATGCCTTCCAAAGCCTTCATCCAATAATCTTGATCATCTAAAAGATTGTTATCCTCGACAATCCGCAACAATCTGGCCGGACTGTTAGCTTGATTCAAATGACGCTCCAGACCAGTGGCCATAGCATCCCAAGCGGGTCCACGGGAGGCGTAGGGAACGTTTAAACGCCCCATCAGATTGGTGAAGAAACCACTGAGTTGGCCTCTTTTTTCTAAACGACCGGGAGCAATCACATAATAGTAATGCTGATACAAAGTGCCTGCTTTAGCAATGACAAAAGGCAATTCCAAATAGATTTCATCCGGCATAGTGACACCGATGTTAAAACTCAAATTGAACATTTCGCTGATCGAAGCCTGAATTCGTAATTGTTCTTCCTGTAAGGTCAAAATGAGATTCTCTTCCAAGCTCTTTTGTTGTTGGATTCTTGCTTTCCATTGGGCTTCAGCTTCTTTTAATTGATCCTGCAAAATTTGCAAGGGTCTGCGCAGCAAGTATTCCTGAGCGGTCAACTCATCGTGAAAGCCCGTCTGATTGCTCAAACGCAACTCGTCTGTGCGCAAGTATTCTTCTCTCTTATCTCTCAATTGGGCTTCAAAGAATGCCAACATATTGCTCTTAGCGTCTTTGTAGCGTTCAACTTCGTTTTGAATATGAGCAATTTCTTCTTCCAAAGCGTTCAGTCTCATATTCAATTCATGAGTATGAACACCTAAATCCTGCTGACGGGTATTCAATTCACTGAGTTGAGTATCAACCTGTGGTTTCAAAATATCGATCTCTTCACGCATCAGCAAAAGGCTCTTATCCCTTGCCTTCATCAACTGCTCGGTGCGCTCAGATGAGCGTTCTCTGATTATCTGAATCAGCTGGTCAACTTTTAAATCTTCCCTGCGAAAATTATCCACCCAAGTTTCTAAAAGCTCTTTTTCTTTTTGGACAGCACTCTGCTCAGTCTCGACTAAAAGAGTTCCCCATTCTTCAACTTTTAAGCTGCGCTCTTTGCCCAAGAGCTCCGGCAAACCAACAACTTTAGACACCACATGACTGTCTAATTCCCGACCTTGAGCAAAAGCCACAGCTTCCGCTATATGTAAAAGATCGGCTCGGTATGAATCTCCAGAATTGACCTTCAGATCTTCCAAATCCAGGGATCTTTCCGGAGAAGCTGTCAACTGAATTTTTTCTCCCATGATGTTCAATAGATCGAATAAGAAAGCTCTGTCTTCACCAAAAGCTCTTTTCAATAAAACTGGCCACTTCACCTGAGCTATGGCCAAAAGAGACTCTCCTTCTTGTCTCTCCCTGGGGATTGTCTGATCGAAAACTCGACGGTGACTCAAACAAGTGACAATTGCTTTTTCCACATTACTGCTGACCACATTTTCTTTTGTTTCCAAAATAAAAGGAAAAATTTGTTTCATGCTCTTGCCCTCCTTAAATTTTTATTTTATTGAGATAACTCAATTTTTTGATAGGGGTAGGTTATTTTTATCTTTTCTTGATCGAAACGCTCTTTAATAATTTTGTTCAATTCGGTCATCATGACAAAGCCACTGCCGTAATCCTTAGACCAGGCTCCGGCACTGAGAAAAATCGCGGAATTTGCCAGCTCGGCCACCCGAGCCACACAGGCTTTTACACCCTCTGCCTTCTCCTGTTCACTGCGGCTGTCGAGAAAATTGGGGTGTTTGACTATTTCTTCCTCGATGATGGCCATGGCTCTGTTCAAATCTGTTTCATAAGCAACACCAATTCTAAAGAAATTCAAGCGTCTTTTGTCTTTGTAATCGTAATTTTCCAAGATTGCCTTATTGACAGTAGCATTGGGGACAATCACTCGAGTGTTTTGGATTGTGCGAAGAACTGTATGGCGCAAGGAAATATCCTCGACGAAGCCAGTCAGATTTTTCTCCGGCAGTAAAATCCGGTCGCCGATCACGAAGGGTTTGAAGAAGATGATAAAGGCGCCACTGACCACATTGGTCAGGGCTTCTTGAGAGGCAAAACCGATGACCAAGGCTACAATGGAAGAGCCGGCCAAAAGAGAAGTTGCCATTTTTGATAAAACTGGAATTTCTTGAATCAAGACGTAGGCTGCCAGCAAATAGACAATACTGTTGAGTATTCTCTTGCCTAAATCGATTTGACCTTTTTGTTCGGGCTGGCGTTTGACCAAATTGGCAGAAAATCTGTTGATAACAATTTTCAAAAGGATTACCGAAATCACCAGGACGATGAAATTCAGAGCAAATTGTAACCAGGTCGATTTAAAAATTCCTTCTAATATATTCACTAAATCACCCTATTATCTATATATTGTTCTTGTCATACTCTTCTATTTTAAGCCTTTGGCAGAGGCTCAATTCTTCAGCGAGCCTCCTCTTCAAAGCTAACCCTTCTTCGGGAAAAGCTCTTGGGTCGATAGAAGTTTGGCTCC